>JAFGMM010000131.1 GCA_016927535.1 Anaerolineae bacterium | reverse complement strand
CCTCGCCCCTCGTGGGAGAGGGGTTTGGGGAGAGGGGGAACAGGCGCACAAACGGTCAAAATTCTTAAGTTGATGTGCATGGGGCAGCATTTTAACCGTTCTTTCGTCAAAGGGTAATGCATTCGGGACACAGTTCGATGACGGTCAACCCGGCGGCGGCGATGGCTTCGACGTGCTCAGACCAGTCAGGGTCGGTAGCGTTGTAGATGGGAGAACGGGGATTGCGCGCCAGGGCAACGGCGACGAATTTGCGGTCTGAGGGGTCGAAGTTTTGCAGGCCAAGTTCCGGGGGCAAGAGGGCGTAACCGTCTGCATCGAAATCAACCGGGACCGGAAAAATCCGCCCCCTTTGCTCTAATTCATTTAATAACTCAGAAGCAAGATTGTTTTCAAAGTGGGGTTTTCTTTTATTTGAAACATAACGACGGTATTCACTCATTATATGATATTTGTCGTCTACGATGAGAAGTTGTGTGTCGGACCTCAAGCACTCGAGACGCTGGCGACAAGCACTGGCGCATATCAGTAACTCAATATCATCCAGACTCACGATGTCGTAATCGGCCACCACCCATACGTTAGCATCGATAACGACTTCACCTAACATTGGCGAGCAACTCCTGTCGGCGTCGCTCAAGCCCGGCTCTGGCCTTAGCATCTAAGTCACTTATTCGATCACCAAAGAAATGCTGAGGCCAATTTGAAACGTTTCCAAATAAGTCAAGCTGGACTCTCTCAATCTGGGATCCTTGCGAACCGATTCTACAAAAGTACATGCAGATATCATTTGGGGTAGCAAGAGGCTTTTCAGCTTCTGCTATCCGTCTTTGGAGGCGAATGAGCAAATGTTCGCTATGACTCTCTATGATTAATTGGAGATTACGCTCATAAGCTACATCAAGAAAAAGATCGGCCAATTCTGACTGAGCGGATGGATGCAAATGAATTTCTGGCTGTTCTACTAAAACTATAGACCCTTCAGGCACAAAGTGCAGAAGGACAACCACTGGTAAGATTTGAGAAATACCGAACCCAACGTCGACTAAACTGTCGTCAGCTTGAGTCCCTAAAGTTCGTATCCGAGGTTGATAGAATCGCCGCGCTTCATCAATAGCCTCTAAATCAAATTTTTCAACTAGTCCCATTTCCTTCAACCGAAATGACACTTGCTCTAGCAAAGGCAAGGGCTCCCCTTTTCTGCGAGATGAGGAAGACTTTCGTATCTCGGCAGCAATTAAGGCATCTATGGTTTTTTCACCACTTGTACCAAGCACATTGGGTGCCGCCCCGGTCCATTGATAGATTCGTTGCGGCGCCCTGCGTAACGGACCGAGATAATAGATTCTCTCCATCAAAGCTTCAAATTGACGATTAAATTCTAGGGGATTCAGTTCGTCGTAATTCCGTGCCACTTCGAGAGGAATGGCGTAACAACTTTCTGGCGCCGGCAACTGTGGAGGACGTCCAGGCCCGCTTTTATATCCACCGGGAAGACTATACTCATATTTATCTGTATTTCCTCTTTCCATTCGGAAAAAAACGTCGGGAATCCCGTAAACTAGTCGCTCAATAACCACGTCATAAGTAAGCCCACGCCATCGCACGAAGTATGAAAGATATTCTGTCACAACATCCGGTGCGATCTTGATCTGTTGAGGCAGTTGCCATTCTATGCCGATGTTTATTCTTTGTTTAGTATCATGCCCAAAGACGACATCCTGATATGACCCAAGATCAATATAGTCTCTTTCATCCCCTCCAAAGTTGAATGCTCGCTTTCGATCAAAACTTTCAGCAGTCTGCTTGAGGGTAAGCAATGCATTCAACATACCAGACTTCCCGGAGCTGTTTGTGCCAAAGAGAATAGTCAGGCGACCCATATCAAGGTTTGCTTCGGCCCAGCTTTTGAAATTGCGCAAAGACATCTTGGTCAGCATGATCTACTCTCTCCGGCACAAACTCTCTTACCGCCATTATACAGCTAATCCGCCGCGTCCACCCTTACCACGCGCCCGGTGTGCTGCGAGCGGGTCGCGGCGAGGGCGGCTTGCAGGGCAGCGCGCGCATCGGCCACCCCGACGCGCGGCGGCGCGCCGGTGCGGATGCAGCCGATGAAGTGCTCGATCTGCGCGGTGTAGGCCGGGCCGAAGCGCTCCATGAAGTAGGGCACCACGTCATGCGTGACCGCGTTCGGCGTGAGCGTGAGCAGCGGCGTCTCGCGCAGGTAGCCGACGCGCAGCGCTCCCTCCGAGCCGATGATCTCGCACTGGATATCGTAGCCGTAGCGCGCGTTCCGGCTCACCTCCACGTTGCCCAGCCCGCCGCGCGCAAAGCGCAGGACCACCATCGCATTGTCGATATCGCCCACCTCCGCCAGTTCGGGATAGACCAACACGCCCGCCTCGGTGTAGACGCGCTCGATCTCGTCGCCCATCAGCCAGCGCGCCACGTCGAAATCGTGGATCGCCATATCGACGACCAGCCCGCCGCTTTTGGCGGGGTCGGCATACTCCAGGCTGGTACGGTATGGGTCGCGGCTGACAGAGCGCAGCACAACCGGCTCACCGATCACGCCTTCCTCGATCTTGCGCCGGGCCTCGACGTAGCCCCGGTCGAAGCGGCGCATGAAGCCGACCTGGAACATCACGCCGGCCCGATCGACCGCTTCGACCATCTCGTCGGTTTCGGGTAGGGTGAGCGCGGTCGGCTTCTCACAGAAAATCGCTTTGCCCGCGCCGGCCGCCGCGATCACGATCGCGCGGTGCGTGCTGGTCGGCGTGGCGATGATGACCGCTTGAATGTCCGGGTCGGCGAGCAGATCGTGGTAATCCGCATACGCCGGGATGCCGGCCATCTGTGCCGTCGCTTCGGCGCTCAGGTCCGAGACAGCGGCGAGCCGCGCCCCTTCGACCTGCCGCGCGACGTGGTTTGCGTAGATGCGCCCCATCCGCCCCAAGCCGATGACCCCGACGCCGAGCGGCGCGCCTCCCCCGTCACTCTTCGTCCTCATAATACCCATCCTCTTCGTCCTCGAATTCCTCGTCCCACTCGTCGTCTTCGTCTTCCCAGTCGGGGTACTGCAACGGCGCTTCGCCGACCGACTGTACAATGCGCGGGTAATCGACGTCTTCGGGCGCGTCGGAGTCGACGGCGTGCACGCGCACCTTAAAGCGCCACTCGTCGCCGTAGTCGAACAAATACATAAACTCCTGGTCGGGCTTCAGGTCCAGGTCTTCGAGCTTGGTGGTGCGCACATCGCGCGCCGTGGCCGTCAGCTCCCCTTCGATTTCCTCCAGCGAGATACCCTGCACCATCTCCTGCGCCGCGTTGATAAGCTGATCCAACAAGAAATCATTTGCGAGCAAAGGACTATCCGGGCCTAGACCGATCAGACGGCGGGCCTCGCTTTTGATTTCCTCGGCGGACTTACCTTGCGCCATCAGCTTGAGCAGTTCAAGCGCAAACTCGTCAGGGCCGACCGGCAAGCCCCCGCCCGGCTCGCGCCAATCCTCCTCATCGTCTTCATCGTCTTCATATTCGTCCTCGGCGTCCCATTCTTCGTCTTCATCATCCCATTCTTCGTCTTCATCATCCCATTCTTCATCGTCTTCGAAGAAACCACCGTAAGGGCCAACGCCTTCCGGCAGGCTGTACTCGGTGCGCCGGTCCCAGGCCTTGCCGCTCATGAAGAACGAGTATAGGTGGTCGGCGTCCCATTCGTAGGCGTCCTGGATCGCAAAGTGCAAATCCTCAAGCGTCTGGTCGGCGCGCATCTCGATTTTGCGCCATGCCCGCCCGGTGCCGGGCAGCGATACGTGAAAAGTATAGGTTTTCATGATTCCCATCGCTCCTTAATGTTAAAGCCGCGCTCCTTCGCGCGCGCGATGAACTTCGACGCCGGCACGGCAAGCTCCATGCGAGAGACACCTTTGCGCACTTCGCCTTCTACGATGAACTGCGCCATGATCGCAGCGTGCCACCCGGTCAGGCGCTCCATCGCGGTAAAGCCGGTCGCTGCGTCATAGTAGTCGATCAACTCGATGATAACCGCTGCTTCTTGGCCGCCCTTCGTGCCGACGCCCTTGCAGCGCATGACACACACGTCTTTCACGACGCCCGCCGGCGCCGTGAGCTTGGGTTCCAGCAGCGCGTGATACACCTCACGCGGGACCACCGGCTGCCCTTTGACCTCGACCGGCGTCTCCTCGAACAGGCCCAACTCCTGAAAGGCTTTGAACTGCGCGAAGTGACCGGGCCAGCGGCAGGTTTTGTTCTGGTAGACTTGCAGCTTCCTCTCGAAGGTGTACGGCGCGGTCGAAGCGCCGCCGGTCGTGATGAACGCCTCCAGCTTGCCCAGCGGCGGGAAGTCGATTTCCTCGTACTCGGTGAGGCCCTGCACCATCGTGATCTTGCCGCCGCGCAGGAACGCCGTTTCGCCGTAGTATTCGTTGGTCAGGCCGTTGATGTGAAACGTGAGCTGGTAATTCCACGGCGGGACCGGGTCCTGCATCAGGCCGCCGTCCCACAGATACACCGCACGCGCGCCTTCGCCCAGCAACTCGGCGGCATACGCGCCCAGGGTGTTGTTCATACCCGGCCCCATGCCGCAGTCCGGCACGACGCAGATGCCGGCCTGCTGCGCTGCCTCGTCTAGCTCCAACTGGCGGAAGACGGTATCGGTGTGCCCGCCAAAATCGACCATACTCGCCTGCGCCTGGATGGCGGCGCGCGTCATCGGCAGGATGTAGATGAACGGCACGCCGCACACCACGAGATCAATGCCTTGCAGCGCATCGACCACGGCGTCGTAGTCGCGCACGTCGAGCCGGCGCGGCGCGGCGACCGCGCGCCCGGCGAGTTCGTTAATGCGCGCGGCGGCGGCTTCGGCGACCGCGCCGTCTACGTCGGCCATGATAATCTCGGCGGCGCGGCTGTAGCGTGCCAGGTCGTAGGCGGTCGCGGTGGCTTGGCGCCCGCTGCCGATGATGGCGTAGCGGAAAGTCTCGCTCATGTGGTTTCTCCCAACTGTGCGTGATTTGAAGTTGGGAGAATTGTACCACCGCCGGGTCAATCTATCATGCCGGCTGTGGTTAGCAAGTGGGGGAAGAAGACTCGTCGCCGGATGTCTACCCGTCCTATGAAGCCGGGCGCTTGCCCAAGCCGAAAGCTCTCCGGATTCCCGGAGAGCTTTCAATCGGCATATAAAATGCTCCGGCGCGCTTAGGCTATTTGGTCTCTGCCCGGTCTCGGAGCAGCCACCCGAACAGACGCTCCCGGAGGGTGGGCGGAGCGCCGGGCGTCGCCTCGGGTTTAGGGGCCGTTTCGGGCGCCGGGGCCGACGCCAGCCGTTCCGACAAGCGCGCTTGCCGGGCAGCGTCCAACTCAGGCGGGCGCTTAATCACGAAGGTCGAAAACTTCTGTTCCTCCACGTCTGGCCCCAGCGCTTCGAGCAGGCGTCCGGCAGAGGAAGGGCGCGTGTTCGGGTCTTTCGCCAGCATCCACAGCGTCACCGCTTCGACCTGCTGGCTGATATTGGCGCCCATTTGGGTAGGCGGGGTGGGCATCTCGCCGAGGTGCTGCTGGAGCACGCCGGCGGCGCCGTTGGCGACGAAAGGCACTTTGCCGGTGACCATCTGGTAGAACACCACGCCCAGCGCGTAGATATCGCTTTGCGGAGTCGGCGCTGCGCCGGCGGCCTGTTCGGGCGCGAGGTAGACCGGCAGCCAGGTCGTCGCCGGGGTTTCGAGCGCCTGCGCCAGCTTAAAATCAAACAGCACCGGCGTTTGGTCTGCCTGGATGGTGATGTTCGACGGCTTGATATCGCCGTGCACCACGCCCTTTTGGTGCGCGTACACCAGCGCGCCGGCGAGCCGGCGCAGGATGCCGACCGCCAGATCGGAATCGATGCCGCCGCGCGATGCGCTCAACATATCGCGCAGCGAAGTCCCCTCCATCTGGTCGGTTGCCATGTAGCACACGCCGTCCGCCGCCCCGCCGCCGAACACCCGGAGGATGTACGGGTGCTCCAGGGTCGTAACGGGCCGCATGACTTCGGCGAAGCACTCGCAGCCGGCGCGCGCAGGGTTATAAAAAATCTTCAGGGCGACCGCCTGCCGCGTGGTGCGGTCAACGGCGCGGTAAATTTCCCCTAACCGTCCCCGCTTAAGCAGTTCGTGTATGTTGTACCGGTCGAGCGTGCGCCCGGTATAGCTTATCAATGATTGACCGGGAGGAGATTTCAAACCCATCGCAAAATTCCAAACGCCAATAACTTATATAACTCTTACCTATTCTATATGATAAGCCCATAACCCGGCGAAACTCATCAAGAAGAAGTGAGGACATCGTTAGATTTAGGTTAAAGTCCTTCGGCGTGCGTATGGGTAGGGGCGGGTTTGCAAACCCGCCCCTATGCATCAACTTAAGGATTTTGACCGTTTGTACATCTGTTCCCCCTCTCCCCAAACCCCTCTCCCACGAGGGGCGAGGGGCTTACCGGCGCATGGAGTTGCTGCTTTTCGTGGCATTTTGGG
>JAFGMM010000130.1 GCA_016927535.1 Anaerolineae bacterium | reverse complement strand
TGGCGTTGGAGCGCGGCTCCACCTTCGCCATCCGCGAAGGCGGTCTCACCGTCGGCGCCGGCCTCATCACCGAAATCTTGGAAGACTGAGGCATTCCATGGCTAAGCAAAAGATCCGCATCCGGCTCAAAGCCTACGACCATCGGGTTTTGGACCAATCGGCGCAGCGCATCGTTCAAACTGCCGAGCGCACCGGGGCGCGCGTGGTCGGGCCGGTTCCCCTGCCCACCAAGCTTGAGCGCTTCACCATTCGACGCTCGCCGTTTATCGATAAAGACAGCCAGGAACACTTTGAGATTCGCACGCACAAACGTTTGATCGACGTACTCGACCCGGACAGCAAGACCATCGACACCTTGATGCGGCTGAACTTGCCGGCCGGTGTGGATATCGAGATCAAAATTTAGTTAACCAGACACGCCTAACGTGATGAAGTAGAGCCGGCTCTGCGGGCCGGGCCAAAACACAGAGAGCCAGTTCGGGGGAGGTGCCCCTCAGCACCCACCCTGGGCGCTCCCTGGGAGGGCACTATGAAAGGCATCATAGGTAAAAAAGTGGGCATGACCCAAGTTTTTGATGAACAGGGACAGGTGATTCCGGTCACGGTAATCGAAGCCGGGCCGTGCTACGTGATCCAGGTGCGCAGCAAAGCGCGCGACGGGTACGTAGCCATCCAACTGGGCTTCGACGAGACCAAAGAAAAACGCCTGACCCAAGGCGAACTCGGCCACCTGAAACGAGCCGGGGCGCCGCCCCTGCGACACCTACGCGAATTCCGCGTCAAAGAAAGCGACGTGGAAGAGGGGCAAAGAATCACAGTCGATATATTCGAGACCGGTGAGCGGGTCGATGTCGTGGGCACGTCCAAAGGGCGCGGCTTCGCAGGCGAGATCAAACGCCACGGCCACCACCGCCAGCCCAAGACCCACGGCCAATCGGACCGGGAGCGCGCGCACGGTTCGGTGAGTTCGACCACCACGCCGGGCCGCGTCTTCAAAGGCACCCGCATGGCCGGGCGCATGGGCAACCAGCGCGTGACCAGCCAAAACCTGGAAGTCGTCGTCGTCGATCCCGAACACAACTTGCTGGCTGTTCGCGGCTCGGTGCCGGGCGCCAACGGCGGCATCGTCATGGTAAAGACCGCGCGCAAGCAGCGCGTAAACAGCAAGGGGGCATAGCGCGATGGAAGTCCCTGTGCTTAATCAAAACGGCCAACAAGTGAGCACGTTTGACCTGCCGGACAACGTCTTCGGCGTGGAAGTCAACACCGGGCTGATGCACCAGGCCTATGTGCGCCAGATGGCAAACGCGCGCCAGGGCACCCACAAGGTCAAGACGCGCAGCGAAGTCAACCGCACCAAGGCCAAGTGGTACCGGCAAAAAGGCACCGGGCGGGCGCGCCACGGCAGCCGCAACGCGCCGATCTTCGTCGGCGGCGGCATCGCGCATGGCCCCCACCCGCGCAAGTACACCAAGAATATGCCGCGCAAAATGCGCCGTCAGGCGCTGCGCTGCGCGCTGTCGGACCTGGCCGGCGACGACCGTCTGGTGATCGTGGACCGGCTCGCGCTCGACGCGCCCAAGGCCAAGATCATGAACAGCATCCTCGCCAACCTGGTCGGCGACGGCTCGGCGCTGATCCTGATGCCAGGCAAAGACGAAGCCATCGAGCGCAGTGTGCGGAACCTGCCGGATGCGCAGACCCTAAACGCCATGTACCTGAACATCCGCGACCTGCTGACGTTCGATAAGGTCATCGTCCCGCTGGACGCGCTGGAAATTATCATCGCGTGGCTGGGATAGGGGGAGCAGCATCATGGCAAAAAGCATTCCGATTTACGAGATCATCCGGCGTCCGGTCAGTACGGAAAAAACCACCTATATGACCGACGTCAACAACCAGTACGTTTTTGAGGTGCACCCACGGGCCAACAAAATCCAGGTCCGCGAAGCCGTCGAGATCATCTTCGACGTGGACGTGGCAAATGTCGCCGTGATGAATATGCCGGCCAAGCGCGGCTGGCGTGGCCGGCGGCGCTACATCCGCAAGAGCGCCTGGAAAAAAGCCGTGGTCACCATCGAAGCGGGCCAGAAAATCCCGCTGTTCGAAGCATAAGATAAGCGAGGTCATCATGCCGATTAAATCCTACAAACCCACCTCGCCGGGCCGCCGTGATATGACCGCCTTCACCTTTGAAGAAGTCACCACGCAGCGCCCCCAAAGAGCTTTGGTCCAGGCCAAACGTCAGCGGGCCGGCCGCAACAACACGGGCCGCGTCACCGTGCGGCACCGGGGCGGCGGGCACAAGAAGCGCTACCGCCTCATCGACTTCAAGCGCGACAAGTGGGGCATCCCGGCGCGGGTCGCTTCCATCGAATACGATCCGAACCGCTCGGCGCGCATCGCCCTGCTGGTCTACGCCGACGGCGAGAAGCGCTACATCATCGCACCGCTCGACCTGAAGGCCGGCGACGAAGTACAAAACGGCCCCAGCGCCGAACTGCGCAGCGGCAACGCGCTGCCACTCGAGAACATCCCGGTCGGCTCGGTCGTGCATAACATCGAGCTTTACCCAGGGCGCGGCGGCCAACTGGTCCGCGCCGCCGGGACCGCGGCTCAGATCATCGCCAAAGAGGGCAAGTTCGCGCAGATCCGCCTGCCCAGCGGCGAGGTCCGGCTGGTGAGCCTGGCTTGCATGGCAACCCTGGGCACGGTCGGCAACGCCGAACACGGCAACATCAAACTCGGCAAGGCCGGGCGCAAACGCTGGATGGGCTGGCGCCCCGCCGTGCGCGGCTCGGCGATGGACCCCAACAGCCACCCGCACGGCGGCGGCGAAGGCCGCTCGCCCATCGGGCTGCCGGGGCCAAAATCGCCGTGGGGCAAACCGACGCTTGGCGCGCGCACCCGCCGCAACAAGCGCACCGACAAGTACATCGTGCGTCGTCGTGGTCAACGGCGGCGGTAATCCCAGGAGGCTATCATGTCACGTTCCTTAAAAAAAGGACCTTACATCGATCTCAAGCTCCTACGCCGCGTCGAAGAGATGAACACCAGCGGCGAAAAGCGCGTCATCCGCACCTGGAGCCGGGCATCGACGATCTTCCCCCAGATGGTGGGACATACGATTGCGATCCATGATGGCCGCCGTCACATCCCGATCTACATCACCGAGAACATGGTCGGCCATAAGTTGGGCGAATTCGCCCCGACCCGCACCTTCCGGGGACACGTCAGAGCCGAGAAGAAGCGGCGTTAAGTGAGGCGAGTGAAACAATGGACGTTTACGCACAGGCCAAGTATCTACCCATCTCCGCCCAGAAAATCCGCCTGGTCTTGAACAAGGTGCGCGGGTTGGGCGCCGATGAAGCGGTTGTCGTGCTCAAGTTTATGCCCCAGAAGGGCGCGCGCCTGGTCGAAAAGCTGCTCAGTTCGGCCATCGCCAACGCGGAAGAAAACTTTGAGCTAAATCACCAGGACCTGGTCGTCGCCCAAATCTACGCCGACGAGGGTCCAACCCGGAAATGGCGCAAGTTCGGCGCGCGCGGGCGGTTCAAACCCTGGCTGCGCCGCTCTGCCCATGTGACCGTCGTCTTGAAAGAGCGAGAGGAGTTCTCTGACTATGGGGCGTAAAGTACACCCGGTTGGCTTCCGGCTCAAGATCAATCGTGACTGGGATGCGCGCTGGTTCGCCGAGGGCGACCGCTACCGTGAACTGCTGCAAGAGGATTTCACCATCCGGCAGCTTATCGAGAAAGAAGGCGCGCGCGCCGGGGTCTCGCGCATCGAGATCGAACGCTACCCCAACCAGGTGGTCGTCACCATCTGGACGGCGCGGCCCGGCGTGTTGATCGGTCGCAAGGGCGAGAACGTTAAGCTGCTGCGCGTCGCGCTGGAAGATAAGACTGGGAAAAAGGTCAAGATCGAGATCGAAGAGATCGAAAAGCCTGACCTGGACGCCAAGATGGTCGCCGAGAACATTGCCGGCCAGCTCGAGCGCCGCATCGGTCACAGCCGCGCCATGAAGCGCGCCGTGGGCCAGGCCATGCGCCAGGGCGCCCAGGGCATCAAAATCCAGACCGGTGGCCGTCTCGCCGGCGCCGAAATGGCCCGCCGCGAATGGCAGATGGAGGGCCGGGTGCCGCGCAGCACCCTGCGCGCCAACATCGACTACGCCACCGCCGAAGCGCTCACCACCTACGGTCGCATCGGGGTCAAGGTCTGGATCTACAAGGGAGAGATCCTCCCGGAAGAAGAATCGGAACCGACTGACGTCTACGTCAGCCAGTAGCAGCGCGAAGGAGTTTTCGCCATGCTCATGCCTAGACGAGTTAAATATCGTAAACAGTTTCGCGGTCGGATGAAGGGCCAGGCCGCGCGCGGCAACCGGGTGCAGTTCGGCCAGTTCGGCCTCCAGGCGCTCGAACCGGCCTGGATCACCAGCCGGCAGATCGAAGCCTCGCGGCGCGCCATCGTGCGCCACATCAAACGACGCGGCAAGGTCTGGATTCGCATCTTCCCGGACAAACCCGTCACCGCCAAGCCCGCCGAAACCCGGATGGGTAAAGGGAAAGGTTCGGTCGATCACTGGGTCGCGGTCGTCAAGCCGGGCCGGGTCATGTTCGAGATGGCCGGCGTGCCCGAAGAAGTCGCGCGCGAGGCGCTGCGCCTGGCGAGCCACAAGCTGCCCATCAAGACCCGCTTCATCAAGCAGATCGACCCGATATCAGGTGAAGAGGTGGCGACGCAATGAGAATCTCAGAAATACGCGAGATGACCGATGCGCAGCTGGGCGCCGCAGTCGAAAGCGCACGCGAGGAAATGCTCAACCTGCGCATCCAGCTCGGCCTCGGCACGCTGGAAAACTATACGCGCGTCAAAGAACTGAAGAAGGATATCGCGCGTATGCTCACCGTCAAACGCGAACGCGAGCTGGCCGCCCAGATCGTCGGCGCCAGCACATCCGAATAAGGAGGGCGACAGTCATGCCCAACACACGTCGCAGACTGACCGGCGAGGTGGTCAGCGCCAAGATGCAAAAGACCATCGTGGTCTCGGTCGCAACGACCCGGCGCCACCGCCTGTACGGTAAAGTCATCAGCACCAAGAAAAAATATCTCGTACACGATGAACACAACCAGGCCCGGCCCGGCGACGTCGTGCGCATCGTCGAAAGCCGGCCCATCAGCCGCCGCAAGCGCTGGGTCCTGGAGGCCATCGAGCGCGGCGGTCACTCGACCGCCGAACTGCGCGAAGACGTCGCCGCGCTCGACGCCGAAGTCGAGGAGGTGACCGAATGATCCAGCAAGAGTCGCGTCTCCGCGTCGCCGATAACACCGGTGCGCGGGAAATCCTGGTCATCCGGGTCGCGGGCGGCTCCAAGCGCAAGTACGGCACGGTCGGCGATACCATCGTCGCCAGCGTCAAATCGGCCACCCCGCAGGGCAGCGTCAAGAAGGGCGAGATCGTGCGCGCCGTGATCGTGCGCACCACCAAAGAATATCGCCGCTCGGACGGCTCGTACATCCGCTTCGACGACAACGCCGCCGTCGTGCTGGACGGCCAGACGAGCAACCCCAAAGGGACGCGCATCTTCGGCCCGGTTGCGCGCGAACTGCGCGAAAAAGGCTTCATGCGCATCGTCTCTTTGGCACCAGAAACACTCTAACCGGAGGGAACCATGCAAAAGATTCGGAAAGGTGACCTGGTTGAAGTGATTACCGGCAAAGACATCGGCGTGCGCGGCCAGGTGCTGCGCGTCGACCCGAAGAAAGGCCGGGTCGTCGTCGAAGGGGTCAATATCGTGCGCAAACACCAGCGCCCCCAACAGGCCGGACGTTCGCAAATCCAGCCGGGCATCATCGAATTCGAGGCGCCCATCGACCTCTCGAACGTCATGCTGGTGTGCCCGCACACCGACGAACCCACCCGCGTCGGCTTCCGCACCCGCGAAGACGGCGTGAAAGTGCGCGTGAGTAAAAAATCGGGTCAGGATATTGACTGATGAACAGGTTATTAGAACGTTATCGAAATGAAATCATCCCGGCGATGGTGGAGGAATTCCAGTACGCCAACGTGATGGAAGCCCCCCGCGTCGTCAAAGTGGTCGTCAACATCGGCCTGGGCGAAGCGCTGGACAACGCCAAAGCGCTCGACTTCGCCACCGCCGACCTATCGACCATCACCGGGCAGCGCCCGGTCGTCACCCGGGCGCGCAAGAGCATCGCCACCTTCAAGCTGCGCGAGGGCCGCATCATCGGCGCCAAAGTCACCCTGCGCGGCGAGCGCATGTGGGCGCTGCTCGACCGGCTGATGAACGTCGCCCTGCCCCGCACCCGTGACTTCCGGGGCGTCCCACGCGATGCCTTCGACGGGCGCGGCAACTACACGCTGGGGCTGCGCGAACAGTTGATCTTCCCGGAAATCGAGTACGACAAGATCGACAAAGTGCGCGGCATGGAAATCACCATCGTCACCACGGCCCAAACCGACGAAGAAGGGCGCAGCCTGTTACGACACCTGGGCATGCCCTTCGCCGAGCCGGGGGCCGAGCGCGGCGTCATGCAGGCTTAAGGAGCAAGAAAAAAGAGATGGCTAAAAGAAGTATGCCGGTCCGGGAGACCCGCCGTAAATACCAAGTCCGCGTGCGCAACCGCTGCCAGTACGTCGATCCGCGTTCGGGCAAGACCTGCGGGCGCCCGCGCGGCTACATGCGCCGCTTTGGATTATGCCGCATCCACTTCCGGGAGCTTGCCCTGGCGGGTAAAATCCCCGGCGTGGTAAAGTCAAGCTGGTAGGAGCGAGAACGATGAGTCACAGCGATCCTATCGCCGACATGTTGACGCGCATCCGAAATGCGCTGATGGTCGGCCACCTGAGTACCTCGATGCCCAGCAGCACAATCAAAGTGGCAATCGCCGGCATCCTGAAGGAAGAGGGTTACATCACGGATTACACCGTCATCGAAAACGAACCGGCCCCCATCCTGAACATCGATCTGAAGTACTTCGGCGCCACCCACCGCGACCGCCGGCCGGTCATCACCGGCGTCAAGCGCGTCAGCAAACCGGGACGCCGCCAATACGTCGGCAAGGCAGAGATTCCCTGGGTGCTGCGCGGGATGGGCACTGCCATCCTCAGCACCCCGAAGGGCGTGATGACCGGGCAAACGGCGCGCAAGTTGGGGATCGGCGGCGAAGTGCTTTGTTACGTCTGGTAGCCGTTCTACCGACGACTGGAGGTTAGTACCGTGTCACGTGTAGGCCGCTTGCCTATCCCCCTGCCGAAGGGCGTCAAAGCTACCATCAACGGCAGCACCGTCACCGTCGAGGGGCCAAAGGGCAAGCTCGAACGCACTTTTCATCCAGAGATAACCGTTACCCAGGAGGGCGGTGAACTGAGCGTCACCCGCCCCACCGACCAGCGCCAGCACCGCTCTTTGCACGGCTTGACCCGCGCCCTGCTCAACAACATGGTGACCGGGGTCAGCGCCGGGTTCGAGCGCGTGTTGGAAATCGAGGGCGTGGGCTACCGCGCCGAGATGGCAGGGAACGCCCTGCTGATGCACCTGGGGTACTCGCACAATATCGAAGTCCCGCCGCCTACGCCCGAAACCTCGTTCGAGGTGCAAGAGCGTGGCCGGGTCATCATCGTGCGTGGGATTGATAAAGAAGTGGTCGGCCAGACCGCCGCCGAGATTCGCGGCTTGCGCCCCCCGGAACCTTACAAGGGCAAGGGCGTCCGCTACCGGGGCGAGATCATCCGACGCAAGGCCGGCAAAGCCGGCAAGGCATAGCACGCAAAGAGAGAAGTTTGAAATGGCTAGTGTAGCAGAAAAACGTCGCAATGCGCGCCTGCGCCGGCATCAGCGGGTGCGCGCTACCGTCTCCGGCACCCCGGAGCGCCCCCGGCTCAACGTCTTCCGCAGCCTGTCGAACATCTACGCACAGGTTATCGACGACGAGCAGGGCCACACCCTGGCGGCGGCTTCTACCATCGACCGGGAAGTGCGCGCCGCCGTCGAAGGCAAAGACAAAACCGACGCCGCCAAGGTCGTCGGCAAGCTGGTCGCCGAGCGCGCCCTGGCGGCCGGCATCACCGAGGTCGTCTTCGACCGGGGCGGGTACAAATATCACGGGCGAGTCAAGGCGCTCGCCGAGGGTGCGCGCGAAGGCGGGCTGAAATTCTAGCGATTAGCGCTTAGCTAAAAGCCAACAGCCAATAGCTAATAGCTAACAGCCAATAGCTAATAGCTAACTTTAGGAGGAAACATGGCGCAACAACGACGGCGCGACAGGCGACAGGAAGAAGAAGAAGAACTCGACGAGCGCGTGATCGAGATCAACCGCGTAGCCAAAGTGGTCAAAGGCGGACGGCGCTTTGCCTTCCGTACCATTGTGGTCGTGGGCGATAACAAGGGCCGCGTCGGGGTGGGCGTGGGCAAAGCGCGCGGCGTCCCCGACTCGATCCGCAAAGGCACCGAACGCGCCCGGCGCAACATGCGCAAAATTCCCCTGGCGGGGACCACCATCCCGCACGAGATCGAGGCCAAATATAGCGGCGCAACCGTCATGCTGCGGCCGGCCACGCCCGGCACCGGCGTTATCGCCGCCGGCGGGGTGCGCGCCGTGCTCGAAGCGGCGGGGATTCACAACATCCTGACCAAATCAAAGGGCAGCTCCAACGTGCTCAACGTGGCGCAGGCCACGCTGAAGGCCCTGACCGAGCTGAAGGACCCCGAACAGATCGCCGCCATGCGCGGCAAAGCAGTAGAAGAAATTTTACCGTTCTGGATGCGAGGCCAAAAGTCATGAGTGAGAAAAAGCGCCTGCGCATTACGTTAACGAAAAGCCCCATCGGCTACAGCAAGAAGCACAAAGGCACCATCAGCGCGCTGGGGCTGAAGCGCATTAACCAGACCGTGGAACACGACGACACCCCGACCGTCCGGGGTATGTTGCTCAAAGTCAACCACTTGGTTACCGTCGAAGAGGTCGAAGCATCTTGAGTGCGCGAGCGGCAGTTAGCCCTTTAGCCATTAGCGATTGGCCGTTAGCCCTGCGCTAAGCGCCAATAGCTAACGGCTAACCGCTAACCGCTAACCGCCAGAGGCTAAAAGGTGATTCCAATGAGACTGCATGATTTACGCCCTGCACCAGGGTCGAAAAAGAAACGAACCCGCAAAGGCACCGGCTATGCAGCCGGTAAAGGTAAAACCGCCGGGCGCGGCACCAAGGGCCAGCTCGCCCGCACCGGCGGCGGCAAGGCCCCCTACTTTGAGGGCGGCCAACTGCCGCTGGTCCGCCGCCTGCCCTTCAAGCGCGGCTTTACCAATATTTTCCGAACCGAATACCAGGAAGTGAACCTGGAAGACCTGCACCGCTTTGAGGCCGGCGAAGTCGTCAACGGCGCGACGCTGGTAGAAAAGCGCCTGGTCAAAGACGCCGACCGCCCGGTCGTCGTGCTGGGGCGCGGCGAGATGGACCGGGCGCTGACCGTCCAGGTTCATCGCATCAGCAAGAGCGCCCGCGCCAAGATCGAAGCCGCCGGCGGCGCGGTCGAAATCGTCCCGCTGCTGGTCAAAGGCCCGCGCGCCACGGTGCGCCGCCTGCGCAAAGAGCAAATGCAAACGCTGGCAAAGGGGTCATAAGCCATGATAGAAGCACTGCGCAATGCCTGGCGACTCCAGGACCTGCGGAAGAAGATTCTCTTCACGATCTTCATCCTGCTCATCTACCAGTTCGCCGCCCATGTGCCCGTGCCGGGCGTCAATCGTGAGGCCCTGCAAAACTTGGTCGCAGCCAGCGGCGGCGGCGGCATTATCGGCGTTTTGGACCTGCTTTCCGGGGGCGCGGTTTCCAACTTCAGCGTGATCGCCAACGGCGTGTACCCGTACATTACCGCCAACATCATCATCACGCTGATCGTGCCGATCTTTCCCCGCCTGGAGGCCATCGTCAAAGAGCCGGGCGGCCAGGATAAAGTAAACCAGTGGACCTACTACCTGGCAATCCCAATGTCGATGCTCCAGTCCGTCAGCCAGATTCAAACCTTCGAGCAGCTTTCGCGCCAGCAAGGCGGCCAGCAGATCATCCCGGCCTTCGGCAGTGACCTTCTATCCACCGCCACGATCATCATCACGATGACGGCCGGCACCATGTTTGCCATCTGGCTGGGCGAACTCATCACCGAGCAGGGCATCGGCCAGGGTATCTCGGTCATCATCTTCGCCGGCATCGTCGCGCGGGTGCCGAACAACTTCATCCGGCTGTTCGGTGGCGATATCCTGTTCAACATCGCCAGCTTCTTCGTGCTGACCGTGGTGACCGTCCTCGTGATCGTGGTCGTGCAGGAAGGCGTGCGCCGCATCCCGGTGCAGTACGGGAAGCGCGTCCGGGGCCGCAAGCTCTACGGCGGCGGCAGCACACACATCCCGCTGCGCGTCAACACTGCCGGCATGATCCCGCTGATCTTCGCCCAGGCGCTTATGGCCTTCCCGTCGGTCGTGGTCGCGTTCCTGCCGGCCGGCGGCGTCACCGACGCGCTGCGCAGCGCGATCGGCACCAACAGCGACTTTGGTCAGCAGACCGGCCTGCTCTATTGGTTCCTGTACTTCCTCCTGGTCGTCGGCTTCACCTACTTCTACACCGACGTGATGGTACAGAACCAAAACCTGGCCGAGAACCTGCAAAAGCAAGGCGGCTTCATCCCCGGCATCCGTCCGGGCCGCCGCACCCAGGAGTACATCACGCGGGTCGTGCGGCGCATCACGCTGGTCGGCAGCCTGTTCCTGGGCGCCGTCGCGGTGCTGCCGGGCATCATGCAGCTTGCCAGCGGCATCTTCGGCGTAGCCGGCGGCGGCATCAACCCGGCCTATGTCATCAGCGGCTCCGGCCTTATCATCGTGGTCGGCGTGGTGATCGATACCATGCGCCAGCTTGAAGCACAGTTGGTGATGCGCAACTACGAAGGGTTTATGCGATAATGGCGCTGCCGTGCCTTTACTGAAGGGAAAGAAAGTGGGAACCTATATCGTTTTGCTAGGCCTGCCCGGTGCGGGCAAAGGCACCCAGGCCGCGCTGTTAAAGGAGCGGCTGGGTCTGCCCCATGTCACGAGCGGCGGCTTGTTCCGCGAGATCGCCGAGCAGCAAAGCGAACTGGCCGACAAAGTGCGCGCGATCATGGCCGCCGGCGACTTGGTGCCGGACACGATCACCATCGAGATCGTCAAAGAACGCATCAGCCGGGACGATGCACAGCACGGCGTCATCCTGGATGGGTTCCCGCGCACCGTCCCCCAGGCCGAGGCGCTGGATGCGCTGCTGGGTGAAACCTTCGATGCATCGGTGACGTTGGCGCCTTTCATCAAGCTAAGTGAGGCCGAGGCGCTGGAACGCCTGGGCGGGCGCTGGGTCTGCACCCAGAACCCCAACCACATGTATCACATGAAGTTCAACCCGCCCAAAGCGGATCATATCTGTGATATCGACGGCGCGCCGCTCTACCAGCGCGAAGACGACACGCCCGAAGCCCATAAACACCGGCTGGATGTGTACATGGAAAAAACCGCTCCCCTCATCGACTACTACCGTGACAAGGGGCTGCTCGTCGAGATCGATGGCGAACAGAGCATCGAAGCGGTACAAGAGACAGTGATCGCGGCCATCGAAAGCGCCGCTCAAAGCTAGGGCAAGACATCGTGGTACCGATCTATCTGAAGACACGCGACGAGATCGCCGTCATGCGCGAAGCCGGGCGGATCGTCAATCGCACGCTGGAGGCCATGCGCAAGGCCGTCAGGCCCGGCGTCGCCACCGCCGAATTGGACGCCATCGCCGCCGACGTGATCCGCTCGCACGACGCAGCGCCGACCTTTCTCCATTACGCGCCGTATCCGGGTGTGCCGCCCTACCCGGCGGTCATCACCGTCTGCATCAACGAAGAACTGGTGCACGGCATCCCCGGCCCTCGCCCGCTACAGGAGGGCGATATCGTTAGTTTGGATGTCGGCGCCACTTATAAAGGCTTCGTCGGCGACGCGGCCTTTTCGATGGGGGTGGGAGAAATCTCACCGGAGAAACAACACTTGCTGGATGTCACCGAGCAGGCGCTTTACAAAGGTATCGAAGTGTGCCGGCTGGGCAAAAGCTCGCGCGATGTCGCCATCGCCATCCAAACCTACGTGGAAGGCTTCGGCTATAACGTCCCGCGCGAGTACGGCGGGCACGGGGTAGGCCGCCAGATGCACGAGCCGCCCAGCATGCCGAACTGGGCGCCCCGGCGCAAGCGCCGCTTTCCGGGCGTCTGGTTCAAGGTGGGTATGACCTTCGCCCTGGAGCCGATGGTCATCACCGGCGGCAAAGACGTGCACACCCTTAAGGATAAGTGGACGGTCGTCACCAACGACCGCTCGCTGTGCGCACACTTCGAGCATAGCATCGCCATTACGGATGGCGAACCGGAAATTTTAACCTTACCTTGAAGGCTTGCCAGGCATTCAAGATCGTGTTACCATTATCGTTCGTCGATTAACTAGGATATATAAGGAAACGGACAATGAAGGTCACAGCATCGGTAAAGAGACGCTGCCCGAAGTGCAAAATCATCAAGCGTCACGGGGTTGTCCGCGTTATCTGCGAAAACCCGAAGCACAAACAACGCCAGGGTTAAGCAAGACTGAAGGAGTAAAAAGGCATGGCACGTATCGAAGGTGTTGACCTGCCACGTGACAAACGGGTCGAAGTCGGCCTGACCTATATCTACGGGATCGGTCTGACGCGCAGCCAGGAAATCCTTGGGCAGACCGGGGTTAACCCCGACACGCGCGTCCGCGACCTGACCGAGGCCGAAACGACCGCGCTACGCGAGGCGCTCGCCCACTACAAGGTCGAAGGCGAGCTGCGGCGTGAAGTTCAGATGAACATCAAGCGCCTGCAAGAGATCGGGTGCTACCGGGGCCTGCGCCACCGGCGCAATATGCCGGTGCGCGGGCAGCGCACCAAGACCAACGCGCGCACCCGGCGCGGGAAGCGCAAGACGGTCGCAGGACGCGGCCGGCGCCGTGGCATGGCGAAGAAATAAGTATCAACAAAGCAAGTTTTTTGTGGGCTTCCGGCCCCTACGGGCCGGACCCCCGGAGCAAAGATTTAGGCAGGAGGCAAAATGGGACGCCGACGAACAACCCGCCGTGGTGCCCCCAAGAAAATAAAAAAGAATGTGCCTTACGGACAGGCACATATCCATGCGACGTTTAACAACACCATCGTGTCGATGACGGACCAGCAAGGGAACGTCCTCACCTGGGCGAGCGCCGGCACCAACAACTTTAAGGGCAGCCGCAAGAGCACGCCCTTTGCCGCGCGCATGGCTGCACAGCAGGCATCGGAAGCCGCCCAGGAGCACGGTATGGTGGAAGTTGATATCTTCGTCAAAGGGCCAGGCCCTGGGCGCGAGGCCGCCATCCGGGCCATCCAGGCCAGCGGGCTTCGGGTGCGCTCGATCAGCGATGTCACCCCCATCCCGCACAACGGCGTCCGCCCACCGAAGAAGCGCCGCGTATAGGGTTTAACGACTGACGTGCCGAACCATTGTAAGCATAATCAGGAGGGTCGTGCGTGAGCGCAACCGAAAATATGGTATTGCCCAAGATTGAAGGCGATGCCACCTCCCGCAATTATGGGCGATTCATCATCAGCCCACAAGAACGCGGTTATGGGATCACCAATGGAAACGCCTTGCGCCGCGTGCTGCTTTCGTCGCTGCCCGGCGCAGCCGTGACCTCGATCCGTGTGGCCGATGTGCACCACGAGTTTTCGACGATCCCAGCCGTGCGCGAAGACATGACGCAGTTGATTCTGCAAGTCAAACAACTGCGCCTGAAAATGAGGGATGTGGAGTCGGCGCGTTTGCGGCTGGAAGTGCATGGGGAGGGTGTCGTCACCGCCGCCGATATCATCTGCCCGCCCGAAGTCGAGATCATCAATCCTGATCTCTACCTGTGCACGGTAGACGGCGACCCCGACGCCCATTTTGAAATGGAATTGTCCGTTCAGAAAGGCCGGGGCTACTCGCCCGCCGAAGAACGCGGACGCCTGCCCATCGGCGAACTCCCGGTCGATGCCATCTTCAGCCCGGTGCGCCGGGTGAAGTACGACATAGACCGCGCCCGGGTGGGCCAGAAAACGAACTACGATAAATTGATCCTGGAAATCTGGACCGACGGCTCCATCCGGCCCGAGGAAGCGATGCGCCAGGCCGCCCAGGTCCTCATCAACCACCTGCGTATCATCGCCGGGGTGCGCGAGGACGACCTCTTGCCGACCCGCGAGGAGGAAGAGGAAGAAGAAGGCGGCGTACCGCGCGAGATTTACGACACGCCCATCGAACAGCTCGACCTGAGCGTGCGCGTGTTCAACTCGCTCAAACGCACCGGAATTACCAACGTGGGCGAGGTGCTGGAGATGCTCGAACGCGGCCCCGACGCCATGCTTGCCATCCGCAATTTTGGCGAAAAGTCGCTGGACGAGTTGATCGCCCGCCTGCGCGAAAAGGGGTTCCTGACCGAAGACATTGCGATGGCCGTAGCCCCGCCGGATGAAGACTGACCGGAACCTGAAAACTAGCACGAAACAAGAGAAGAGACAGAGACAATGCGCCATCGAGTAGCAGGAAAAAAACTCAACCGTTCTAAAGGCCACCGCACCGCGCTGCGGCGCACGCTGGTCGCGCAGTTGTTCGAGCACGAACGGCTGCACACCACCGAAGCGAAAGCCCGCGCCATCCGCGGCCAGGCCGAAAAGCTCATCACGCTCGCCAAGCGCGGGGTCGCTGCCGGCGAGAGCCAGGAAGTCCACGCGCGGCGGCTGGCTGCGGCGCGCCTGAACAATCCGAAAATGGTGCGCAAACTCTTCGATGAGTTGGCGCCGCGCTACGAAGAACGTCCCGGCGGTTACACGCGCATGCTCAAGCTTGGGCCGCGCCACGGCGACGCCGCCGAGATGGTGATCCTGGAACTGGTTGACCGCGCCGAAGAATGAAATGACCGGGCCGGTCCGCTACCGCGCGGTGGTCGCTTATGACGGCACCCATTACTGCGGGTTCCAGCGCCAAGCCGGCGATAGGCCCACCATCCAGGGCGCCATCGAAGCGGCGCTGCAAGCGGTAACCGGCGAGCACGTTAACATCACCGGCGCCGGGCGAACCGACGCCGGCGTCCATGCACACCACCAGGTAATCGCCTGGCAGGTCGCCTGGCGGCACGGCGTCGAGGACTTGCAGCGTGCGCTCAATGCCAACCTGCCGCAAGACATCGCGCTGCAAGCCGTCTCGACCGTACACGCGGATTTTCATCCGCGTTTTGATGCGGTGAGCCGCACTTACCAATACCAGATCTATAACGCCGCCGTGCGCCACCCGCTGTATGCACGCACTGCCTGGCATGTCGTCCGCCCGCTGGACATGGCGGCGATGCAGGCGGCGGCGCATCACCTGGAAGGCACGCACGATTTTGCGGCGTTTGGCCGCCCGACCCATCCGGCGTCGGACAACACGGTGCGCACCGTGTACCGGGCGCGATGGGAGCGGCGCGGCGCGCAGTTGACCTTTACTATCGAAGCCAACGCTTTTTTGCAGCGTATGGTGCGCAGCATCGCCGGCAGCCTGGTCAAGGTCGGCGGCGGCTCCCTAAGCCCCGAAGCCTTCGCCGATATCCTGGCCGCCGCCGACCGTGCCCGCGCCGGTGATACAGCCCCGCCGCACGGGCTGAGTTTGATTAATGTGAAGTACGCGGAGTAATCAAGGTGAAAACTTACACCACCAAACCGAAAGAAGTCGAGCGCGAATGGTTCGTGCTGGACGCCACCGACCAGACGCTAGGCCGGCTGGCGACCCAGATCGCGACCCTTCTGCGCGGCAAACACAAGCCGATCTTCGCCCCTAATATCGATACGGGCGATTTCGTGATCGTCGTGAACGCCGAGCGCATCCATGTGACCGGCAAAAAGCTCGACGACAAAATGTACTACCGGCACTCGCAGTATCCCAGCGGCCTGAAGACGACCTCGCTGCGCCGGATGCTTGAGAAATACCCGGAGCGGGTGATCGAAAGCGCCGTGCGCGGCATGCTGCCCAAAAACCGCCTGGGCCGGAAGATGATTAAGAAGCTCAAGGTCTACGCGGGACCCGATCACCCGCACCAGGCCCAACAGCCTAAGCCGTTCGAGCTTTAGTCAGCACAGGAGCATCTATGTCTACTCAGTATTACGAAGCAGTGGGCCGGCGGAAAACCGCCTCGGCGCGGGTGCGCCTCTTCCCCGGCGGCACCGGGAACCTGGTCGTCAACGACAAGCCCGGCGATGACTATCTCAGCCGCGAGATCGACGTCGCGGCTGTCCTGGAACCGCTGCGCGCGGTCGGGCAGGAGAACGCCTATAACATCACCATTAAGGTGAAGGGCGGCGGCGTCACCGGGCAGGCCGGGGCAATCCAACTGGGCATCGCGCGGGCGCTGCTCAAGATCAACCCGGATTTCCGCCTGGCGCTGCGCAAGGGCGGCTATCTGACCCGCGACCCGCGCGCCAAAGAGCGCAAGAAACCCGGCCTCAAGCGCGCGCGCAAGGCGCCCACCTACACCAAGCGCTAGAACCAGAGCCGGTTCTACCAACCTCGCCGCGTCGAACGAACACAAGTTGCACGTCCGCAAACCGTGCAGCTTTGTGTTCGTTTTGTATTCCAAACAACTGCATTTTGTAAGAAATACAATAAGCCGGTTTCGAGTATAATGATGTCTCGTGTCGGTTCGTCCGGGCAGTCGCACATTTGATCTATACTTTGTGTATCATCTTGAGGAGGGAATGGAACCTTGATTCGTCTGTTAAAGTTAGCACCGTCACCGTCGATCCTCCGGTTCGACTTGAGGCATGCGCTCGCCGACAACCGCCTGTTGGGGTTGTGGCGCATGATGGACGGCTTCCGCCTGGCCTATTTCGCCGCCGTCTTCAGCGTCGCCGTCACCGCCGCCGTGCGCGCCGGCACCTCGCTGCTGATGCGCTACTTCGTCGATGACGTATTGGGCAGCGGCGCAGTCGATGCGCGCGTGATATGGGTCGCGCTCGGATTCGTGCTGCTGGCGGTCGTCGGCGGCGGCTTTCTCTTCCTGAGCAACACGTTCGCCGCCTACACCGCCGAGGGTGTGGTCCAACGCCTGCGCGACTACCTGTACGATCACGTCCAGCGCCTTACCTTCACCTACCACGACCAGACTCCCACCGGCGACCTGATTCAGCGCACCACCTCCGATGCCGACGCCGTCCGCCGCTTCTTCGCCGACCAGGCCATCGGGCTGGGGCGCATCATGTGCCTGTTTCTGATTAACTGGGCCGTCCTGCTCGGTCTGGACTGGCGGCTGGGGCTAGTCTCGGTCGTCGTGATCCCGCCTATCGTCGCCATCTCCTACTGGTTCTTCGGGCGCGTCTCGAAAGCCTACGAGGACTTTCAGGAACAGGAAGCGGTCGTCTCGACCATCTTGCAAGAAAACCTCACCGGCGTGCGCGTGGTCAAAGCCTTCGCACGGCAGCGCTACGAAATGGACAAGTTCGACCGGGAAAACTGGGAAAAGTACCGGCGCGGTAAGCGCCTGGTCCTGATGCATTCCCTGTTCTGGCCGGCCTCCGATATCCTGTGCGGCGTGCAGATCATCGCCGGCTACGTGGTCGCTGCCATGCTGGCGATCAACGGCGAGATCACCGTGGGCACCTACATGGCCTACGCGACGATGCTCATCTGGATTATCTTCCCCATGCGCAACCTGGGCCGCATCATCGTACAGATGTCCACCGGCCTCGTTTCATACGAGCGCGTGGCGAAGATCATCCGCGAGCCGCGCGAGCCGCTGGACGAGGGCAGCCACACGCCGGCCGGCAACGTGCGCGGCGAGGTCGTCTTCGATGACGTGTGCTTCGCCTACGCCGATGCCAACACGGTCGCGCTCAAAGACATCACCTTCCGGGTAGAGCCGGGCCAAGCCGTCGCGCTGCTCGGCCCAACCGGTTCGGGCAAGAGCACACTGGTAAACCTGCTGCCGCGCTTCTACGAATACACCGGCGGCAGCCTCACCCTCGACGGCGAGGAACTGAACCAATACCCGCGCGGTTACCTGCGCTCGCAGATCGGCATCGTGGAACAGGAGCCGTTCCTGTTCTCGCGCAGCATCCGCGACAACATCACCTACGGCGTGGGGCGCAGCGTCTCCGACGCGGAGGTCATCGAGGCCGCCCGCGCCGCCGCCATCCACGATGTCATCATGGATGTCTTCCCGGACGGCTACGACACGCTGGTCGGCGAGAAGGGTGTCACGCTCTCCGGCGGACAGAAGCAGCGCGTCGCCATCGCGCGCACCCTGTTGAAAGACCCGCGTATTCTCATCCTGGACGACGCCACCTCGTCGGTAGACACCGAGACCGAGGAGGCGATCCGGGACGCGCTGGAGCGCCTGATGGAAGGCCGCACGACCTTTATCATCGCGCACCGCATCCAGAGCGTGATGAAGGCCGATCTGATCCTGGTGCTCGACGACGGCGAGATCGTGCAGCACGGCACACACGCCGAACTGCTCCGGGAAGACGGCATCTACAGGCAAATCTACGATGTACAGGCGCGTATTGAAGACGAACTAGAGAGGGAAATCGCCGGTGTCGAATATACAGCAGTTTGAAGAAGAGGAATTTACCACACAGTTTAACGGCCAAACCATCCTGCGCATCTTCGCGCAGGTCCGGCCCTACTGGTACTGGCTGCTGGGCTTCCTGGTCGCCATCGGGCTGGTCTCGGCGCTCGATTCGGTCTTTACTTACCTGAGCAAGCTCATCATCGACGAGGGCATCGGCAAGAAAAACCCCGAAATCCTCGTCCATATTCTCGTGCTGTACAGCGCGTTGATCGTCATCTCGGCGGTCTTCGTGTTGGGGTTCATCTACTTCTGCGGTCTGCTGGGCGAGCGCGTGCGCTACGACCTACGCAAAAAGATGTTCGACCACCTGCAAGCGCTTTCGTTCTCGTACTTCGACAAGACCCCGGTAGGCTGGATCATGTCGCGCGTGACCTCCGACACCGACCGCATCGCCGAACTGGTGACCTGGGGCATGCTGGACCTGACCTGGGGCGTCATGAACATCGGCACCGCCGCCGTCTTCATGCTGGCGATCAACTGGCAGTTGGCGCTGATGGTGTTCGTCTCGATCCCGGTGCTGATAGTAGTAGCGGCGTGGTTCAAGAAACGCATCCTGGTCGAATACCGTGACGTGCGCAAGCTCAACTCCAAGATCACCGGCGCCTTTAACGAGAACATCACCGGCGTGCGCGTGGTCAAGGCCCTGAGCCGCGAAGCAGGCAACCTGGGCGAGTTCCAGGAGCTATCCGGCGCCATGTACCGGGCCGGCTACAAGGCCGCCTGGCTTTCGGCGCTGTTCTTCCCCACCGTGCAGCTTATCAGTTCCTTCGCCGTCGCTGCGATCATCTGGTACGGCGGCGTGCAGGTTGACCAGGGCTTCCTGACCGTCGGCGGCATCCAGGCCTTCGCCACCTACGTAACCTTCATGCTCTGGCCGATCCAGGAGATGGCGCGCATCTACGCCGAGATGCAGCGCGCGGTCGCCTCCGCCGAACGTGTCTTCTCGCTCGTCGATGCCGTGCCCGACGTAACCGACACGCCCGACGCCATCGACCCCGGCACGATTCGCGGCGACATCCGCTTCGAGCACGTCGATTTCTATTACGAGAAGGGCAAGCCGGTCCTCCAGGACTTCAACCTGCACGTCCGGCGGGGCGAGACCATCGCATTGGTGGGCGAGACGGGCGGCGGCAAGAGCACCATCGTCAACCTGGTATGCCGCTTCTACGAGCCGAAGCGCGGCGTCGTCCGAATCGGCGACCACGACTATACAGGCCTCACCCTCAACGCCATCCAATCGCGCATCGGCGTCGTGCTGCAAACGCCGCACCTGTTCAGCGGCACCATCCGCGAAAACCTGCGCTACGGCAAACTCGACGCCACCGACGATGAAGTCGAGGCGGCGGCGAAGGTCGCCGGCGCGCACGACTTTATCGTAGACCTCGACAAGGGCTACGACTCGGAGGTCGGCGAGGGCGGCAACCTGCTCTCGGTCGGGCAGAAGCAGCTCATCAGCCTGGCGCGCGCGGTGCTGGCGCAGCCCGAAATCCTGGTCATGGATGAGGCGACCAGTTCGGTCGATACGCTCACCGAGGCGCTCATCCAGCGCGGCATGGAGGCGCTGATGCAGGACCGCACCACCTTCGTCATCGCGCACCGCCTCTCGACCATCCGGCGCGCCGACCGCATCGTCGTCATCGAAAAGGGCAGAATCACCGAGATGGGCAGCCACGGCGAACTGCTGCGCACGCGCGGCAAGTACTATGATCTGTATACGCGCCAGTTCCGCGACGAACTGATGCGCGAGTATCACCCGTGGGAGCGCGAACAGCAAGCCAAAGGCGCAGCCGCGCTGTAAAGAATCGTTCACCACAGAGACACAGGTAGCTCCGTAGAATGACGTGGCGTTGATTTCTTGTAAAGCTTTGCGCCATAATGAGTTTTGACGATCAAATCCGGCAATCGGTAGCCCTACAGGATAACGTGGTATTTCTTTTATGCGGGTTGACCCCCAGATATGGCGGTTGCGCCGCACGGCGCAACCGCCGGTAGGGGCGGGTTTGAAACCCGCCCCATGCACATCAACTTAAGAATTTTGACCGTTTGTGCGCCTGTTCCCCCTCTCCCCAAACC
>JAFGMM010000129.1 GCA_016927535.1 Anaerolineae bacterium | reverse complement strand
GGGCGTTTTCCCCCTCGCCCCGGCGTGGGAGAGGGGGTCAGGGGGTGAGGGGAAGAATTGGCATTGTCAATCATCGTCTTGACCAACGCAGAAGCAGTCAAAATCTATGCCGTCCTCTAGCAAACATCCCGGCAGGACACCTCTACAAGTAAACCGGTTCGGGGCAAGCCGCCGGCCCGCCCCGAACCTTTATGAATTCCTGGATGTTTGATTTGTGGATGCGCCGGCGCTGTTGCCGGCGCACCCTGCGAACACAGAACTACATCAGTAGGAAACAAACCGGCAGCCGCGGGCGGCAGTTGTACTGCGCGCTTTGACACGTTCGCCGCCGTTCAAAACCTCTATTTCTACGCGCAAGGAAAAACCGCCGTCCGGCGCATCCGCATATTCGCACGAGCGCGCAGCTTCCACCTCGCCGGTTTCTGGGTTGGTCTGCAACTGCCAGTTGGTGCAGGCGCGGCAGCCGGTCATGGGCGTCCAGTCGATGGCGCGCGGCAGCGGCTTGTTCTGGTCGGTGCACTGCGCCGGGTCTACGGCGATGTAGAGGAAGCCGTGGTCGTCCTGGCCGGCCATGCCGCAGTTGGCCGTCTCGCCCGCAGTCATATCACTGCCGATCAAACGCTCCTGGCGGCTTGCGTTTTCTTCGGCGGGCGCGTTCTGCGGATAGTAGTCTTGCGCCGGGTCATCAGTGAGTTGGTTGGCTTCTTCGATCACGTCTACGGCGGGCGCGTCAATCGGCAGGGCCGGTGTGTCGAAGATATTGGCGTCGCCGGTGATGTCAGAGGTGAAGACTACGATGGGCGCGCCACACCGCCAGGTGGGTGCATAGTCGTTGATATCGTTGTCGGTCACCTTGCGAGTCTGAGCGCTTGCGAATTCGTACACGTAGATATCCTGGTCGCCGTCCAGGTCCGACTGGTACGCCATGATCGAGTCGTCCACATACCACACGTGCTGTGAGGCGTCGCCGGCGGGGTCGGAGATCGCTTCGAGTGAAGAGCCATCCAGCGCCAAGACATAGATGACGTTGTTGCCGTTCTCGCCCACCGGCGCCTGAAACGCCACCCGGTCGCCGCCAAAGGCATACTGGGGGTTGCTCGCCTGGAGCGCGCCATCGGTAAGCTGCACGTCCTTCGGCTGCGTGTAGAAGTTCAACGATTGCCCGTCGGAGAAGTAAGGCGTCCGGTAGGTTTCGCCATCGCCGCCGCCGAGGTAGTGCGCGATGAGCTGCGGCAGGTGCAGTGCGGCGATATCCATCTCGTAGAGCTTCCAGTTGCCGTCGCCCCGGTCGCTCTGGAAGACGACCTTTTGTCCATCAGGCGACCAGAACGCATTCACATCGTTGTGCGCCGGGTTGGTCAGCAGCACTTCGACGCCGGTTGCCAGGTCAAAGATGTACAGGTCGAAGTTGCCGGTTTTGCGCGCCGATTCGTAGATGATGTATTCGCCGGTCGGCGACCACACCGGGTCGATGTCGATGGCCGTACTGTTGTAGGTCACGCGCCGGGTCTTGCTGGTATCGCCGTCGGTGGGCGCGATGTAGATTTCCCAATTGCCGTCGCGGTTGCTGGCAAAGGTGATCCATTCGGCGTCCGGCGACCGGCTGGGCGCGGCGTCCGCCGGCTCGCCGGCAAAGCTGCCAGTGTCGGAAAGGTTAACCGGCGCGTTGGGCACGCGGTGATGTTCGCCCAGGCGGAAGATTTCAAGCTCGCCGGTTTGCAGAGTATGGTAGATTACCCAATCGGGGCAGACCTTGCAGCCCTCGACCGGTGCCCAGTCCGCCGGGAAAGCCGGCCGGCCCATGTCGCCGTAGACGCACGCCACGGCGTCCATGTCGATGACCGGGAACCCTTGCTCACCCATCACGACCAGAGCGCCGCAAGTCTTCCCCTGTGGTGCGGCGGCATTGACCGGTCCACAGTCCATATCAACGGTGAGGTTGCCAAGCGCGCTCTCGAAGGTGAAGCGGCCGGCGCCGGGCGCCGCGATATTGAGCGCCTGACCTGCTCCGAGGTGGAAGTCGCCGCTTGCGATTTCGGCTCCGTCGCCGCCGACTACACGGTAGTGCATCGAGCCGTTCATGGCCGCCCCGACATTCGTCACGGTGAAAGCAGCCGTGCCGTCGGCGTTACAGAACTGACCTGCAACCAGCGCCGGCGCGCTGCTAAAGCAGCCCTCTGAGATGGCGACCGCGCCGGCGCCCGGCGTCTCGAACGTGATCGCGCCCCCGTCGGCCCGCGCCGGCACCGCGAAGCCCTGGCTCTGGCCCGCGCCGAGCGCCTGGGTAGTGCCGCTTTCGAGCACGCCCCCGGCGTCTTTGATGGTGTAAAGCACGCCGGTATCCATCGGGCCGCCCGCATTGTGCAGGGTGAAGTTAACCGTGCCGTTCGTGGTGTTGCAGGTCTGGAAAGCGCCGAGGCTGGGAAGCTGGTAGCAGCCGCTCACGCTGACGCTGGCGCTTAGCCCGTCCACGGCGAAGGTCACCGGGCCGCCGTCAGGGCGCGCTGGTGTGGTGAAGTCTTGAGATTCGCCGTACCCAAGCGCGCGGGTCGCGCCCTGCTCGCGCATACCGCTTCCGTCGGAGATGGCGTAAGCCGCGCCGGCGAGCATCGAACCGCCGCTGTTGGCGAGTGTAAAGGTCACCGTCCCCGCGCCGCTGCAAGCGCCGCTCGCCGCGAGCACCGGGGCAGAGTAAGCGCACGCGGCGTCAACCGCGAGGTTGGTTGCCGCGCTTCGAAGCGTCGTCGCGCCGTCGCCGTAAACCTCGATGGTGATGCTGTCGCCAGCGCCGAGTTGGAACTCGTCACGGCGCAGCTCGTTGCCCATGAAGTCGGTGATGACGTAGCTGTCCGGGTTGAGCATGTCGCCGCCGTTGTTGGTGAGGGTAAAGCTCGCCAGCTTGTCGGCGTCGCATGCGCCGGACGCGGTGAGATTGGGCATATCGCCCGCCGCGATGATTTGCACGTCGATGACCCGCGTGATCGAGACGCCGTTTACGGTCATGGTGACGGTGTAGGAGCCGGCGGCGCTGTAAATGTGGCAGGGGTTCGGATTGGAGGCCGGCGCGGTCGCGCCGTCGCCGAAGTCCCACCCGTCGAGTGCCATCCCCTCGACAAGCTGGCTGCTGAAGCAGACCAGGCCGCCTGGCCGCACCTCGACACCGAAGGACGCGCTGCCTTCCACCGCATTGTAGACGCGGATGGTGTTCGAGGCGGTGGCGCGCATGCCGTCGGTGTTGGTGATGACCAGCTTGACGACGTAATCGCCGGGGCTGTTGTAGGTGTGCGAAGGGTGCTGTTCGGCGCTATCGACCGTGCCGTCGCTGTCGAAATCCCATTCCCAGGCGGTGATGGGTTTGTTGCTCACGCTCCGGTCGGTGAAGTTTACGCCGAGCGGAGCGACGCCGCTCCACAGGCTGGGCGTGAAGCGCGCGGCGATATCGCCTTGTAGGGCAACCCACACCGTTACCGTGTCGCTCAACTGCCCGAAGGGACCATCGCCGGTTACGGCAATGTCGTACTGGCCGGGAGTGTTGAACACAAAGAGGCTGGTCGGCGCTTTGTGCGTGCTGCCGTCCGGGTAGTGCCAGGTGATATTGGTCACGTGCGCATTCTGCGAGGTGAACGTCACGCTCATCGGCGCATACCCGGTCTGCGGTGCGGCGAAGCCTTTGAGGAACGCCGCCGCCTGGACCGTCAGGCTCTTGGTGGCTTCACAATGCACATCGGCATGGTCGGTCGTCACCCGCAGAGTCAGAGTCGCGCTGCCGGCGGCGGTGAAGGTGTAGTTATCGAGGGTCGCGTTTGCGCCGATGGATACCCCATCCAGCAGCCAGTGATAGTAAGCAGGGCGGCCATCCAGCCCGGTGATGTTGACGCTGTAGCTGTAGGCGTGTTCGGCGTAAGGCGAGTCTGCGCCGACCATATTGCAGATCAGCGGGCGCACGTCCACATCGACGGTCGCGCTCGCGGTGCATGCCTCGCCGGAGTCGGGGGTGACGGTCAGGCCCAATGTATAGACGCCGTCCGGGTCCCAGGCATAGTCGTCCAGGTTGGCGCCGGTTGCGCCGGGGATATCAACGCCGTTCACCGCCCACTGGTAGCTGAGCGCGCGCCCGAAGCCGTTGGCGACCGAAGCGGCGTAATCGACCGGCTGCAAGCGCAGCGGGTTGAGATTGCCGCTGATGCTGCACGTCAGGCCTTCGCTCATGCTGACGGCCTTCGATGCGCTGCATACTTCGGCTGCGGTTGAGTTGTAAACCTTGAGTTCGATGGCGTGCGATGCGCCCGGATAGCCGAAGGCCCGTGAGAGGGCGGCGACCGGATGCGCACCGGAGGCGACCTCGGCGCCGTCAACGAACCACTTGTAGCTGTAACCGGCTACGCCGTCGAACGCATCGTAGCTGCCGTTCCAGGTGTTCGACTGGTAGTAGTAGGCGCTGGCCGGCCCGGTGATCGCGCAGGTCCATTCCGACGCCTGCACCCGGACGGTCTTTGTGCGGGCGCAGACCGAGCCATAGCTGGGCGTGACCCGGTAAGTGAGCGTGTAGGTCCCGGTGCTATTCCATTGGTAGGTCAGGTCTTCGCCGCTGCCGGCGCTGCCGCCGGGCGGGTTGACCGACCAATCATAGGTGAAGGTGCGGCCACAAAAGTCATTGCTTGCCGCGCCATTGTAGGCCACGGTCTCTGCAAGCAGGGGATTGAGGTCACCGCTGAAATTGCACGATAGGGTTTCGTTTGCATTGACGGACATCGAAGCCGAGCAGGTTTCGCCGCCGTCGTCGGTGACCAGCAGGTTGACGCTGTGGCTGCCCAGGGTATTGAACTGTGTGCTGATGCTGGAGGCGCTGCCTGCCGGTGAACCGTCTACGGTCCAGGCGTAGGTGAAAGGCATCGTGCCGCCGCTCACGTTGGCGCTGTAGCTCATACCGGACCGGCAAAGCTGCACCGACGCGGAGCCGTTGATGCTGCACGACATAGAGCTTGTGCTCACCTGAACGTCTTTATAGGCGGTGAGCGTCTTTCCGTCGCTGAGGTCCACCTCAAGGCGCAGGGTCACTAGCTGGCCCCGCTCCGTGTACTGGCGGCTCAGAGAGGAGCCGGCGCCGATCTCTGTGCCGACGCCAACGCCGTCAATCGCGTGCAGGTACCAGCGGTAGCCGGTGATGGCGCGACCGGTCCCCAGACCGGTCACGTTCGCGGTATGGGTAAGGGTTTCTTTCCACAGGGCGCTGCCTGAGCCGCTGATGCTCGCGCTCGCCAGGTCGTCGCCGACCGTGATGGTCTTGCTTGAAGTATAGACGACGCCATCGACGGTTACTTCAAACACCAGCGTGTGGACAGAGCCGGCGGTGGTGAACTGGTGGGTGCAACTGCTGCCGGCGCCGATGACGCTGCCGTCGAGCAGCCAGCGGTAGGTCGCGGTGCGCCCGGCCAGGCCGCTCACGCTGCCGGTGTAGGTCTCGGTCGCCAGGTAAGCCGGGTTAGTGTTGCCGCTGTAGCTCACCGTAATGGTAGGCCACTGTACCTGGATGGTCACGGTCGCGGGAGTCGAGTCGCCGCCGGGACCATGCGCGATCAGAGTAATCGTGTAAGTGCCGACCGCTGTATAGGTGTAGGTTGGATGCTCGTCAGTGCTGCCACTGCCGTCGCCGAAGGTCCAGGTGTAGCCGGTGATGATGCCCAGACTTTGATTGGTCAGGGAGATGGCGTCGCCCAGCGTGATCGTCAAGCCGGGGCTGACCGAGAAAAGCGCAGTGGGCGCGGGAATCGTTGCAACGATATGGACGACTTTGGTCGCGGTGGACGAGTTGCCGGAGCCGGTCACCTTGAGGCTGACCGTAAAGTCGCCGGTGCTGGGGAAGATATGGCAGGGCGCGGCTTCGGCGCTGTCGCCGAAATCACCGTCATTGTCGAAGTCCCAGCCGTAGCTGATGATATCGCCGGTGCTGTTGTTGATGAAGCAGACCTTGTAGCCGCCGCCGTCCGGTCCCATGAGGGCATAATCGAAGGCGGCATCGACCACGCCGCCGGACGAAGTGACGACGACGCCTTGCGAGGCCGTCGCCGTACCGCCGGGACTGCTCACGGTGAGCAGGATGGTGTAGCTGCCGGCGGTATTATAGGTGTGCGCCGGCGGGTTCTGGCCGTCGAAGGTCGCGCCGTCACCGAAATCCCAGTGCCAGCTTGTCACACCAGCCGTGCTGCCGTCGGCGACGGTGACCGCCAGGGGCGCGTCGCCGGTCGCCGGGTTGACGCTGAAAGCCGCCACCGGCCCTACGTAAACCTTACCCTGAACCGATATGGCGTCAACGCCGTCGGAGATGGTCAGCGTAACGGTGTACTCGCCGGCGTTGGTATAAGTCTGGGCCGGCGGGTTCTGCCCGTCGAATGTGCTGCCGTTGCCGAAATCCCAATGCCAGCTGGTGATACTGCCGGTGCTGGCATCGGCGAACGTAATCGTCGCGGGCGCAGTGCCGCTGCCGGGATTGGCCGTAAAGTTAGCCGTCATCCCACCGCCCGTTGGCGCGGTGATCTCGATACTGCCGGTTGCCGTGAGCGTACCGCCTACAGAGTCGGTGCAAACCAGTGTGATGTTGTAGGTTCCGGGGGTATTGTAAGTATAGTTGGGGCTAGGGGCCGTGCTGTCAGTTGCGCCATCGCCGTCGAGATCCCAGTCGTAACTTGCAACACCGCTGCCGTTGTCGATAAAGTTGACGGTCGTCGGCGGGACACCCGTGCCCAGCATTTGCATGTCGAAGTTGCAACTCATCGACGCCGCCGGTTCAGCAGCCGGCCCCCCCATTGGCGCGCCCATTGCAGTCATTGGTTCCTCGGTGACTTCCTCAGTAGGCGCCGGTTCTTCGGTGACTTCTTCAGTAGGCGCCGGTTCTTCGGTGACTTCCTCAGTAGGCGCCGGTTCCTCGGTGACTTCTTCAGTAGGCGCCGGTTCTTCGGTGACTTCCTCAGTAGGCGCCGGTTCCTCGGTGACTTCCTCAGTAGGCGCCGGTTCCTCGGTGGGTGCTGGTTCTTCGGTGATTTCTTCGGTAGGCGCCGGTTCGACAGGGGCTTCTTCAGTGGGCGCCGGCTCCTCGGTAGCTTCCTCGGTGGGCGCCGGTTCTGTTGGATCACCCTCCTGCATAACAGGCTTGGCGATCAGAGCAGCATTGGTGCTGTTCCCCTTGGCGGAGGACAACGCTGGGTTTATTAACGCCAACAGAATAACGATAAAAAATAAAACCTTCCTTAAGTTGACTATTTCTTTACACATGATTTGCTTTTCCCTTATAAACCCATAAACCTAAAAAGTCTACACGTACTCTGAGCTAACGATAGGTTAGAGGAGTCAAACAGTCATAAAGGTTGTGTAAAAAATTATTAACTGGAGTTTCGCCAAAAGCGGGCAAAAAGCTGGAAACTGTCGGCGGAAATCGCCGAGACCGAGCCGGGTCTTGAGGTAGAAGAAAACCACTTCACAGGGCCAGCGCTTTTGATACCAGGTCAGCGCGCAGCGCGCGCTCAACGACAGATCGGTGGTCATGAAGTACCGAGGTTTCTTGTCGCTGGGGTGCCGTTTGGAAATGAAAACGCGGACAGCACCGGGCACATCGGCGAGGGCACCGGTGAGGGAACGCACCAGGTAGGTGCACTTGTGATCCGCAGCGGTAAGCGTGGCACGCTCATACCGCTTGTGCCGTAGGCGCCGGTTGTGAACGGAGAGCTTCTGTCCATTGAGACCACGATTGGAGCGCAGCGCACAAATGACGTGCCAGTTGCGCTGGCGACACCATTTGATGATACGGGCGGCTGCGTGCCAGCTATCGAACAAAACACAAACCTGATACTCATCCGGGATGAGCGGGACAAGATCGGCCAGCACCATACGGGCCAGGCTGACCTTGCTGCGAAACTTCAAGCGTTTGTTTTGGGGCCGCTTGCGATTCAGGCGGCGCACGGTCTTCTCGCGCAGATAGGGTCGGATATCGACCGTAAAGCTGAAGGGGCCAACGTGGACACGCAGTGCGAGGAAGACCAGACTATTCTTATAGACTTGATGTTTGGCCCAGCTTTCGGTGTGGTCATGATGCCAGTCGATGCCTTCCAGGTGGCGGGTGGCTTTTGTCCTTGACCGCCATGCTGTCATCCAGGCTGACAAACATCAGGCCTTTGTGTGTTGGTCAAGACGATGATTGACAATGCCAATTCTTCCCCTCACCCCCTGACCCCCTCTCCCACGCCGGGGCGAGGGGGAAAACGCCC
>JAFGMM010000128.1 GCA_016927535.1 Anaerolineae bacterium | reverse complement strand
CAGTTGCCTTCGGCTTGTGGTTCGTCGGACCAACGCCCACAGGAGACTTTCACTCCCCAATCATCGCCCATGCCGGGCGTACAACGCCGGCGACCGGGCTCGTGGCCCGGTCGCGTGTGAATAGCGGCTTGGTATGGGGACGCCGGTCAATCTTCGACCGTGACGCCGGCCGCCTGCATGACGGCCCGGAGCAGGTCGTGCCGGACCGCCAGGTCGCGGCACAACAGGTCAATCGACTGCCCTTGCAGTTGGACCTCGCCCAGGCTGTTGGGCAGGCGGGCGCGGTTCTTCTCCAGCCGGTCCGCCGCCAGCGCCAGGTTTTCGGCCAGGCAGCGCATGTGCGTGACCAGCCGTTCGCGCACCGCCAGCGCGTCCTTCGCCGCATCCTTGACCGCGACCCAGCGTGCCAGCCGCGCTTCGTCGCCCCCGGCTGCCGCCCGGATGCCGGCGTTGGCCGCTTCGTAGACCTTGCCGGGATCGATTTGCTCCAACATGTCCGGATCTCCTTGATACTGTGGGTCTGTCTTAACTCTCTTGCGCTTTGCGCTGCGCGATCCCGGCTGCCCAATGCTGCACCACCGCCAGCTCCGTGCCGGCGGGGTAAGGGACTGTGTGCGTGGTCACGCCGGCCGGCGTCATAAATGTGGCGGTGTTGCGCTCCTCGTTGAGCGTCACGCGCACCGGCCCGACCTGGGCCGTGTGCACACCGTAGCCGCCGGTCCACCGGGCCGCGAGGCCGGTCGCTTCAGCCGTCTTCGTGCTCTTCCCGGTAAAATCGTCCATGTTCCGATCTCCTTGACGTTGTGCGTTTATCTTAATTAAATTATGTCGCACAGCGCGGCGGGTGTACGCGGCCAAACGCCACGCCGGCCGGGTGGCAAACGCCACGTCCCGGCCCGGCTCCGCGCGAGCCGGGAGCCGGGCCGGGGGTGTGGGGTCAGCCGGCCGGCGCCAGGCCCAGGATCGTGTCGGCGATCCGGGTATCGTCCCAGGCGGGATCGATGTCGCCGGCCTGCTCCAACTCGACCGCGCGCCCGGCGGCTTCGGGCACGCTCATGCTGCTTTGCTGCCGGACCTGGCGCATGACGTTCCCGCGCCGGAGCCAGTACGCCCGGCGGTCGCCGGCGGGTGCGTCGCTTTCATCGCCCGGCGGCTCCGGGTCGGATTGGGCCGCCGGCTTGCCGTTGCCGGCGCTGCCGTTCGCCGCCGCGCCGATTCGCTCGTCGAAGGGCCGGGTGTCGCCGAAGAACTCGTCCAGCACCGAGCGTCCGTTTACATCCGTGTCTCCGGCAGCCTCGTCCGGCGCTGCCGCTTCTTCGCCTTCCCCGTCCAGGCATCGAACCAATGCCTGGACGATGACCTCGTCCTCCCAATCGCGGTCGATCCGGCCGGCGCCCTCGGCAAGCGCGGTCCGGCGCCACAGTTCCGGCGGCGCGATCTCCACCTGCTGCTTGACCCGGAAGGTCACCTGGGCGCGCGAACGCCAGTACTTGACATCCTCCGCCGGCGCGTCGCCATCTGCCGGCGCAGGGCGCGGCTTGGCGGGTAGCTTGCTTGCGGTTCGAGTCTGAACAGCTTGCGCGGCCGGCGCGCCGGTTTCACTCTGGGTCTGAGCGGGCTGCGCCGGCGCGCCCTGCATAGTCGCCGCCGGCAGCGCCGGCAGGTCGCCGCCTTCGGGCGGCAGTTCAATCGTCGCCACGTCCAGGCGGTAGTTGCCCCGGTCGGTCCGGCTGTCGCTCACCCGGTAGATGCAGCGTGCCCGGCGCGCCGGCCGGCTCGCTCCTTCCTCCAGCCCGGCGTCGATCCACGCCTGGGGCAGCTTGTGCGGGTCATCCCAAAAGCGCTGGTGCAAGCTGGCGTGCGGGAACTCGCCGGCGGCGCGCCAGCCCATCGCGTAGAGGTCGAGCATCAGTTCGTCCTTCTTGAACGCCTTGCGCACCTTGTAGTGATCCAGCATCACCACGCCGTACTCGCCGGGGCGCTGCGGGTCGTCGAGCAGCGGGCGCCGGGCGGCGATGCGCAGCGCACGCCGGGTCGCCGGGCTGTAGCGGCCAGCCGGGTCCAGCGCGGCGGCGATGGTCGCCAGGTGACCGGCAATCGTTTGCAGTGCGGTAACAGTATCTTCGTTCATATCGGCAGCTCCTCCTTGAGCGGCGGGTAGGGAATCGGCGCAGCCGGCACGGTGGGCTGGGCGGCGCGCTCGGCTTCGACGGCGCGGATGCCCGCTTCCAGCGCTGCGATCAGCTGGCTCCAGGCGGCCTGGATTTCGTCCAGGCGCCCCAGGTGTGCCAGCCACGATGCGCGCCAGGTGTTGGCTTTGAGAAAATCGTGTGTGGTCCTGGCATCGGCGACCAGCGCGTCCACGTCCAGGAAGTCGTCGTCGGACGCGGCCAGGCTCAGCGTGGCGTGGAGTTGGCTCACCAGGCGCTTGAGTTCGCGGTACCAGGCATTCTGCCGGGGCGTCCACGCCTTGAGATTGTGCTGGTCGACGTAATCGTCGAAACTGGCGGCGATGACGCCGCGAAAATCGCCGTCGAGAAACAAACGCGCCTTGCCCAGCAGCGTGCGGAGCGTGCGCTGCGCCGGCGTCACCGCCCACTTGCCGGTCAGACCGGGCCGGGGCGCTTCGGGCAGCACCGCCGCGCGCGGCTGCGCGGCCAGTTCCTCGGCCAACCGGGCGCGCGCCTCGGCAGCGTCTGCCAGGGCGAGCAGGCGCGCCGCGAATTGGCGGGCCTGCTCGGGCGACAGCGCGACCTCGGCGAAGGCGTTCTGGAGTTGGCCGTAGTGGTCATAGCTGCGGCGCCCGGCGCCGACCATGACCACACCGTACCGGGCGCCGTTGCCGCGCAGTTGGCGCGGCTTCAACCGCTCGCCGCGCAGGCGCGCTTTCAAGTGTTGGTTCTCCTGTTCGATCAAAACCGGTTCGATCATCGGAATGTCCATTTCATCGGCTCCTTGTTTGTATCCGGAGCCAACCCGTGATACCCTTGGGCTGGCTCTAAGCGAGCAGCAGGTCCCCGCAAGACTTGGTAGGTGGTGCGGGGATCTGCCGTTTTGGGTCTAGACGCCGGCGCTTGCGTCCGGCGCACGTTTCACGGCGCCGCAGCGCCGGGCCGGTTCACCCGCGCCCAGCGCCGCGAATTCGTTTGCGAGACCCTCGGCGGCCAGCACGTCGCCGTCCGGTGTGATGATGAGTTCGGGCGTATCCCAGTCGAGCAGCACCGGGGCGCTCCCAGGGTCGGCCCGGCGCGCGGCAAATGTCGGAGGCAGCGCGATGACCCGCTGGTTGGCGCTGCCCCGGTATTGGAGCCGGTCGTGATCCCGGTCTTGGATGAACGGCCCGTCGACCAACACGTTTGCCATCATCAGTACGCCGGCTGTGTCAAAAAGCTGCGTGCGCAGTTCGGCTTCGGCCCGCGCCATGAGCGTCTCGAAGGTGTAGCCGGTGTACACGATGATGAACATCGGATCGTCCAGGCATTTGTCGAGCCGGCCTTTGCGCAGCCAGAAAAGCAAGTCGTGGAGCGCGCCGGCCTGGTCGAACGGCTCGCCGCCCAGGATCGAGACCGGCAAGCCGGACGCCAGCGCTTCGTGCGCCAGCTTGCGCGCATTGACTTTGTAGCCGCCGTCGGGGTCCCACAGGTGCGGGACCTGGCAGCCGGGGCAGTGGATGCTGCATCCTTGTAGATATACCGAGAATCTTTTGCCCGGCCCGTCGGTCAGGGCCTCGGGGTTGGTCCCGGCAATGCGGATCGTCGTCATGGGTTATGCTCCTTGTGTTCCGGGCAAGACCCCGCATACTGCACGGGGCCTTGCCGTTCGATTTCAGTCTCCAGGGATGGTCACCCACCCCAACGGCTCGCTCCAGTACTGCGTGATGATCTCGCCGCCGGCCACTTCGTCCTCCGGGAAGACCTCTTCCCAACGGCGCCGCAGCGGGTTGTAGGCCAGGTAACGGATTCGCTTCATCGCCCTGTCCTCCTTCACGCCAGCTCGTGTGCGTCTGCGATCGATTCCCACGCCATCTGTTCGGCGTCGTGCGCCGTCGCAGCGACCGGCGTCTGGAGGATGAAGGCGCCGTCGCCGTCCCACACGATCTCGGCGTAGTAGCCGCCCTCGTCCCGGTAGACTTCGACCCGGAAGGCCGGGCAGCGCCGGAGCCAGGTCGAGCGCTGCCAGGTCACGGTTTGGGGCTGCATGGTCTCAACTCCTTGTATGATGTCCAGTATGAATACATTATGCTGCGCTTCGCCGGTTCTCGACGCCGGCAAACGCCACGTGACCGGGGTGGCAAACGCCACATCAGGCCGCGCCGCCGGCGAGCCGGGCGTAGAAATCCGGCGCGCTCGCCGCCGCGACCGCCGCCAGGATGGCCTGCGGCGCCGATCCGGGTTTGTGGAATTCGAGCCGGCAGACCAGGACCGGCGCGCCTTCCATCTCGACTACGGTCACCTTGACCAACTCGTACTCCGCCAACAACTGCTCGAATGCTTCGACTGGCTGCGTTTGTTCGCCCACGGGCTTGCTCCTTGTCAGTTGGGGCAGCCCGGTATAAGATAGGGCTGCCTTTACTTGGCAAGCAAAGCCCTCGCAGCGTTTGGCGACACGCGGGGGCTTTGCGTTTTTCGGTTACCAACCGGCTTGCACCTCGTCGCCGGCGCTCGCGGTTTGGTAAAAATCGGGTGTTTCGGAGTCTTCCTCGACGACCCCCAGTTGGTCCAGGAACTCGGAAAGCGGGCCGCACTGCGGGCCGGCGATCCCCTGCACCGTTGCCTTGACCTCGCCGGTCTCGGTGATTTCGATCTCGATGCTGTGAGGTACGTTCACTGCTCATCTCCTTGCCGTTTGCCGATATCGACCGTCACGTTCGCGTCATAGTATTCGATGGACAGGCCGGCGGCGGCGACTTGCTCCTGCGCCACTTCGAGCGCCAGCATGATCGCCTTGGCGACCAGGCAGCCAACCGCTTCGGCCCGGCGCGGCGGCGCCGCGCCGGTGAAAGCCAGCGCCACGGTGACCTTGCCCATCGACTCCGGTTTTGTATCTGCTGCTTTGTCGCCGCCGGCTTGCAGCCACGCCGCGACTTCTTCCGGGGTAGGGAACGGGTCCATCTGCCTACCACCTCACCAACTTCAGGCGCACCACGCCGCCCTCCGCCGCGACCGGCTCCACGTTGTAGCCCTGCGCCTCGGCCAGCGCGTAGACCTGCTTGACCGCGTACTCGCGGCGGACCCGGTTGAGCACGTGCAGACCGTGCCCTTCGGAGTTTTGGTTGTCGTACTCACTGATGATGGCGTCGTACCGGCCCGCCGCCGCATTCCACTTGAACCCCAGGTCGTTGGCGAGCATGCCGATGTTGCGCCGGCGCACCACCACGCCGGCAGTCTCGGCGCGCCGGCGGCCCTCGTAGCCGTAGAGCGCCAGGTCTTCGCCGGTCTCGTAGGATCGAGTTTAGATAAACCACGAGCGACCCGGCAAAGGTCGGGCGGCTCGAAGAACCTTAACAATTGAGTTTCGGCATCAAAAGTTACTACTCAGGCGGAAGCCAGTGGAACAAAAGGACGACCAACTAAAGCATTATGAATGGCAGAGATGACGTGATGGCTGTGTTT
>JAFGMM010000127.1 GCA_016927535.1 Anaerolineae bacterium | reverse complement strand
CCCCCCCGCCCACCCCGACGCATACCTACACGCCGATCCCGCCCACGCCGACGCCCATCCCGGTCAACGGCGAAGTGCCGCCGGCCGGCGTGTGGGTCAATGATATTTTCATCGACGCCGGCTGTGCGCCCGCCGGGATGCCGGCCGCCGGCCCGCTGACCCAACGCTTCCACAGCGCCCACATCGGCATCGATATCGGCGTCCACATCGGCACGCCGATCCTGGCGACGCACAGCGGCCAGGTGATCTTCGCCGGGTGGAGCGACCGGGGTTACGGCAACCTGGTCGTGGTAAAGAACAACAGCTTTATCACCTACTACGGGCACTTCGACAGCTTCAGCGTGGTCGAGGGGCAGTGGGTCCCTGCCGGGGCGGTGCTCGGACTCAGCGGCAACACCGGCAACTCCACCGGGCCGCACCTGCACTATGAAACGCGCATCAACGATATCCCGGTAGACCCGCTGACCTTCGAGGCGCGTGGCTACCGGCACTGCTGATTTGCCGATGTTTGCAAAGCACAAATTTTCTTAACGAAAGATCGCGCCGGTAGAAGGTTTGTTGAAAGTTAGTTTCGGGTACGCGCCGGGTATATTTTGATGGTCGGGTTTCCTCTGCCGAAAGAAAAGCGGTTATAACCCGGTTAGGATTTGGTGCGAAACATGTTGTTTCCGGTCTGATGGGACTTGCCAAAATTGACGCTTACACTTACTATGAAGACATCTCAATGTTAGCTTAACGGTGTGGGTAGATCATGGCGGCGGCAAGTAAGCAGAAGCATGCAAAAGCAGAAGCGCACAAACACAAACAGCGCGTCTTTATCTCCGGGCGACTGCGCATCCTGGCGGGGCTGGGCGGCGTTCTGGTCCTCATCACGACGCTGAGCGCCTACCTCGTCACCATCGGCGTCGCCAGTGATATTGAGCAGGCCCAGACCGCCCAACTCACCGCCGCCATCGACGGCGCCATGCAGGGGATCGCCGCGTTCGAGGCCGAACACATCGAGGCGCTTAACCTGGTGCGCGGCACCTACGGCGTGCCGCAGTTCATCATCGCCGACGACGGGCGCGCGATGCAGCGCCTCATCGAGCCGCTGGCCGCCAACGCCGGGTTGAACAGCGTCGTCATTGCCGACCTAGACGGCAGGGAAATCCTGGGCTTGCAGCGGGTCGGCGTGAACGCCGAGGGCGTCATCGACCCTTCGGCCATCGGCGGCCCGGTAGACTACGCGGTGAGCGCCGGCACCGACCTCGCCGCGCTGCCAATGGTGTCGGCTTTCATGTGGGGCGACGTGACGCCGGCCGACCGTCCGGTGGGGCTGGCGCAGACGCCGCAGGGCTACGCGATCTATACTGCCGGCCCGGTGATGAAAGGCGACGAGGTGGTGGGGGTGGCGTTGGTCGGCTCGACGCTGACCGAAGTCGCCGGCGCGGTGCAGGCGCACGCCCTCACCAACCTGGCCTTCTACTTGCCCGACGGCGAACTGCTCGCCGCCACCTTCTCGCCCGAAGCCGTCCCCGATTTGCAGCCCGACCCGGAGGCCATCCAGGCTGCGCTGCAAGGCGCGGTGCTGATGCGCACGCTTCAAATCGGCGGGTGCGTGTACCGGGCCGGCTACGCGCCGTTCGTGGTGCGCGGGCAGGTCGTCGGTGTGGTCGGTGTCTTCATCCCCAACAATGTCTTTACCGCCACCGAGACCGGGCGGCGGCTGCTCAGCCTGGGGGCGGCAAGCATCGCCGCCGCCGTCTTGACCGGCGCGCTGGTGATGGTCACCGCCGTGTACACGCGCCGCCTGGCGCGCATCCGCGACACGGTGGACGCCATCGGCGCGGGCGATCTATCGGCGCGCACCGGCATGAGCGCGCACGATGAAGTCAGCGCGCTGGGCGAGAGCGTCGATGCGATGGCGACGAGCATCAACCGGCGGATGGAACTGCTGGCGTTGGCGCTGCGCGCCCAGCGCCGCGAGACGGTGCGCCTCAACGCGGTGTTGGAGTCGGTGCCGGATGGGATCGTGGTGCAGGATCACGACGGGCGCGTACTGCTGATGAATGAAACGGCGCGCCAGATGTTCGGCTCGCGGCGCGTGTTTCGAGACAGCAGCATGAACATGCTGACCGCCGTCGTCACCGACAAGCTGGGGCCGATGCTGGCGCCGGGGATATACGCGCTGGGGACGCCGGTCCGCGCTGTGGTGAATAACCGCGTGCTGGAGGCGCAGGCCGCCGCCGTGACGGTGGAGAGCAAGAAGCAGGCGCGCCGCATCGGTACGGTGATCGTGCTGCGCGACGTAACCGCCGAAGCGCGCGGCGACCTGGCGCGCGAGGAGCTTATCAACCGGATCGCGGACCAGGTTTACCGGGTTGCTAACGCAACGGCCAAAGCCTACGCCGCGCCGCTGGGCGCGCTGGTGCAGGGCATGCGCGAGAATACGGTCTCGCTGGAGCGTATGATCGGGGAACTGCGCGAACTGAGCACGCTCGACCGGGACATGCTGAGAATGGGCGCGCGGCCCCTGGCGGTCAAAGACTTCGTGGGCGCGCTGGTGAACGACTGGAAGCCGGCCATCGAGCGGGCCGGCTTGAATACTAACCTGTTGGTGATGAGCCGCGACCTCTTCATCTTGGCCGACGAGCGGCGGCTGCGCTGGGCGCTGGGCAACATCATCGACAACGCCGTAAAGTACACGCCGCGCGGTGGCCGGGTCGATATCACCGTGGCGAAGGGCGAAGGCGCGACGGTCGATTTCATCGTCAGCGACAGCGGCGTGGGCATCGACGAAGACGACCTGCCGTTCGTCTGGCAGCGCTTCTTCCGGGGGACGCCGCGCCGCCGCGATGGGCAGGTGGTGCGGCGGCCCGGCAGCGGGCAAGGGCTGTACATTGCCCGGCGCGTCGTCGAGGCGCACGGCGGCAGCGTCAAGCTGGATAGCTGGGTACACGCCGGCACCGACGTTCGGGTCGCGCTGCCGCTGGTCGTCGCGGAGCCGGTGCAGGGCTGGCCCGGCGCCGGCCGCGCGTCAGCCGAAATCGACACCGGGCGCTACACGGTGAAGGAACTGCGGACGATGCGCCTGGACGATGACGAATAACGGCGCGGCGCAGCGCCAGATCACTATTCTGCGGCGGCGGCGTCCTCTACCGCCGGCGCGACTTCCTCATCGCCGGGCCGGGATTTCCGCGCATTCACCAGCAGCAGCACGCCGGCGACGATGAGCGCCAGCGGCCACAGCCCGCAGATGCAGCCGACCAGCGCGCCGATGCCCCGGCCCAGCCCGCCGAAGGTCCGGCCCAACTCCCGGCCCAGGTCGCCGAAGCCTCTGCCGAGTTCGCGGCCCACCTCGCCGACCTCGCGCCCAACCTCGCCCATGCCCCGGCCCAAGTCGTCCCAGCCGTCGCCGAAGCGATCCCACTCGCCCCAGGTAACCACGCTCAGCGATGAGCAGCAGCAGATTGCACAAAGAAATATCAGCCCGATGAAGATGAGCGCGATGGCTAAGAGGATCGCCCCTGATGATGGTCTGCGCATTTGGCGGCTCATTGAACTATCCCTCCTTAGTTTGCTACAGAGGTACAGAGAATGCAGAGAAGAAAGTTGAGAAGAGAATTAACCACGAATAAACACTAACCGACACGAATTAAGAAAAAAAGCTCTTGTTCGTGACTATTTGTGTGTATTCGTAGTCAAAAATCTTTCTCCCTGCCCTCTACGTCTCTGTGGTGAAAAATCCTCAGTCCGCCGGCTCGATGCGCACCACCTCGCCGCGCTGCACCGCCCGGAACACCGACGCATCGCCCACTACCCGGCCCAGGATGTTGACCGGGCTTGCCGCGACCGGCTCGCTGCCGGTGCTGGCCGGCGTAGGGCCGAAGAAGATGCAGAACGCGCCGCCGGCCGGCCAGTAGCCCAGTTCGCCTACCTGCATCTCGGCGCGCGCGTCCGGCTCGGCTTCGGCTTCGACCGGGATCGGGAAGTACACTTCTTCGCCCCAGGTGTTGGCGCGCGCTTCGATGGGCAGCGCCGCCCAGACCTGGCGGGCGGTCGGTTTGTCGTAAAGCTCGGCTTCGGCTCTCATGTTGCCGCTGATGATACGTATCTTCTGCACCATGTTCGACCTCCTTATGCTGTGCTCATGCACCGGCGCGGGCCACAAACAGCCCGCTGTCCTTGGTGATGTGAAACGCGCCCGCGCGCGCGATCAGTTCTTCGACATGCGCCGCGAACGCCGCGCGCCGTTCTTCGGTGAAGGAAGCGCGCGCCGACGCGAAAACGTATGCCAGCAGCGGCTCGACCTCCGTCACCACCAGCGCATCTTCATACGGACGCCACTCCACCGTGTCGAAGTGCGGCGCGAGATCGTCGCGCCCGGTCTCCCGCAAAAATGGGTGGTTGGCTTGGGGCCAGGGCCGGGCATCGAAGCGGCTCGCTAACTCGAACAACTCGCTCATGTGAGCGCGCCCGTTGGTCGCCGCGTAGAGCGCGCTGCCCGGCTTCAGCACGCGCCGGATTTCGGTCATCGCTTTGGCTAAATCGGGCACATGATAAAGCATATGGTTGGCGATTATCGCGTCGAAGCGCGCCGCCGGAAATGGCATCGCCTGCACATCGAGATTGACGTACTTGAAGCGCGTTACGTCAAGCGCAGCGCGCGCCTTGCGCACCATACCCGGCGAAAAATCCGAAAGCGTGATATCCCATCCTGCCGGCACGCGCGCGCGATTCTCCGCCCACAAGTACGCCGGCCCGCAGCCCACCTCTAGCACGCGCGCCGCCGGCGGCAGGTCGAACTGGTCGAAGACCCACGGCGACCACCCGCGCCGGTTCACACTGAAGCGTCTGTGTAGTGCGGCGCGCGCGTCGAGATTGGACGAGTCGGCGTACTGCTCGGCGCGCAGGTACTCCCGCTCGGTCAGCCTATCCCTCATCATAACAGTCCTACCTTGCTGTGGTCGCCCAGGGTGAGCTTGAGCGCCTTGGGCTTGACCGGCGATTGGGTGATTTCGACGCCGCGCCCGATCAAACTGTCCTGGATGCGCGCGGGCACGTCTTTAATCGTCGTGTGTTCTAACACCATGCAATATTCAAGCTCGCTGTTCTGAATCAATACATCGTGGTAGACGCTGGAGAACGGCCCGATGTAGCTGTTCACGATGCGCGTGTTCCTGCCGATGATCGTCGGCCCGCGAATGACGCTGTTGATAATCTCCGCGCCCTCCTCGACGGTCACGCGCGCATCGACTTGCGAGTCGCGGTCCACGTAGCCGTTGATCTCCGGCGCCAGCTCCTCCAACACCAGGTTGTTGGCATTGAGCATCTGTTCCGGCGCGCCGGTATCGATCCACCAACCCTCGTGAATGTGCGGCGATACGGTGTAACCCTGGTCGATCAGCCATTGGATCGCGTCGGTGATCTCAAGTTCGCCGCGCCAGGAGGGGCGAATCGCATCGGTGGCCTCGAAGATGTGGGAATCGAACATGTAGATGCCCACCAGGATCAAATCGCTCGGCGGGTTCTTGGGCTTCTCGATCAGCCGCACGATGCGCCCGTCCGACAGTTCTGCGACGCCATACTGTTCGGGCTGCGGCACCCGGGTCAGCACGACCTGGCTGTGCCATTCCGGGTGCTGGCCGAAATCGGCGATCAGGGCGCTGATACCGCCCTGGATCACATTATCGGCCAGGAACATCACAAAGCGGTCGTCGCCGAGAAACTCGCGCGCGACCTTGACCGCGTGTGCAATGCCGAGCGGCTGCTCCTGGTGGATATAGGTAATGTTTACGTCCCAGCGCGAACCGTCGCCGACTGCCGTCTTGATCTCCTGCGCGGTATCGCCGACCACGACGCCGATATCGTCGATGCCGGCGTCGCGGATCGCTTCGATCACGCGGAAGAGCACCGGCTTGTTGGCTACCGGGATGAGCTGCTTGGCGCGGGTGTAAGTCAGCGGGTAAAGGCGCGTGCCTTTGCCCCCGCTCAGCACTAATCCTTTCATGAGTCTATCTCCCTGGGTCTAGTCTATAGTTTTTTAGAAAATGTTCTGGAATGACAGTTCACCCCGGAGTGCAGAGCAGCTTAAGAGATTTCTCTGCGCTCTCCGTGTACTCCGTGGTGAATGTTTTTCCCATCTATTCACCGAGATGCCCGCCGATGATCCGATTCGACTATACCGCACTATGCGCCGGAGCTAAATGAGAAAACGGAGAGAGTACAAGAGTCCTGGTCGGAAAATCTGACGAAGGGTGCAACTTTTGTGTGTTATACTCGTAAATGGTAGGTAGACAATGCGTTGACATTGCGAGAAAAAGGTTGACATCCGTGTCTGAGAACGTAATACAGGAAAGGGATGAGATTCACGCGCGTGACCGCGCATGGGTACAATGCATCCTTGCCGGCGATCCGAGCGTGTTTGCCGAGTTGATGGCCGCCTACCAGCAGGCCGTTTATAACCTGGCCTACCGGATGCTCGGCGAGCGCACCGAGGCCGAAGACGCCGCCCAAGAAGCCTTTCTGCGCGCTTACCGGTACCTGGACCGTTACGACCAGGATCGACCGTTTAAAACCTGGCTGCTCTCCATCACCAGCAACTACTGCATCGACCGGCTGCGCCGCCGGCGTTTGACCTGGCTCTCGATTGACGAGCCGCTGCCCCCACACCCGGCGCTTGCCAGTGATGCGCCTCTCCCGGAAGCCTCGGCTATCGACGGCGAACGGGATGCGGCAATCCAGGAATTATTGAGCGAACTTTCGCCCGATTATCGTGCGGTGGTGGTGTTGCGCTACTGGTATGACTGCTCGTACACCGAAATTGCCGAGGTTACCGGCACGACCGAGAGCGCCGTCAAAAGCCGGCTGTTCCGGGCGCGGCGTGCGCTGGCCGAAAGAATCAAAGCGAGACCCGCCGGCCACTTAGTGCCGGCGCCGGTTCCGGTTATGGAGGGATAGACCAGAATGCTGTTCGATAAACACCAGGAAGATATCATCAACCGGATGCTCGACGGCGAAGCGACCCCCGAAGAAGCTGCCATGCTCGGTACAATCCTCGCTGCGCCCGCCGACCGAGCGCTGTGGGAGGCCATGCAGGACGTTGACCGCCTGCTTCGGACCGCGCCGACGGCCAGCCCGCCGCCTGGCTTCACCGCGCGCGTGATGGCGCAAATCTACGCCGGCGCGCCGGTTCAGGCCAAAGCCGCTTCAACGCCGAACGGGATGACGCTGGCCGGGCGGCTGGCGTTGGTGGCGCTGGCCGGCGTGGGTGTGCTGCTGCTGGTGCGCCTGGCGGTGGGCCAGCTTATCGGCCCGCTGCCCAGCCTTGAGGAGCTTTCCATGACGGTCAGCTATATCGTTAACGGCTTCATCGACGTCATCGAATGGCTGTTCGATTACGTCGGGCGCTATCCGGCGCTGCCGGCAATCGGGCTGGCATCGATTCCGCTGGCCTTCGCGGTGACATGGTTGGTCGTCTACTATACGCCGAAAGAACCGTTCCGCCGCGCCGCGCATTTGTTGATCCCGTAGCGCGCGCTTTTTCCTCTCGTGCCGGGGCGAATCGGTGGTTCGCCCCCTCGCGCGGCATCCCATAAATGAGGCGATTTGCCGCCGGCGCGCGATCTCCCCCCACGGGTGAACCGCTCCCATTCGTACCGAAAACCAACGATTCCTATTTGTAGTGCCCGGCATACTTAATGCTAAAATAAGAGGCGTGCACGTGTCGGGAAAGGAGAAAGCGGTGGGAGGCGGACAAGGGTTGCTGGCATGGATCGAGAAGGTATTCGGCGCTCTGGTCGTGATCGTCGTGCTGCTGTTGGCGGCGATTGGCTGTATTGCGACGATCAGCATCGACTTCCTGGTCAGTCTGCTCCCTAAAAGCGTCGAGGGCTTCATATCACCCCTGGCGATCTTCGCCATACACGGGCTGGCGCTTTTGCTGGTCTTCCGTGTGAACACCAATACCCCGGCAATCAGCCGGCTGGCCGGCTACCTGGGCGGGTATTTGTTTATGGTGATTGCCAATAAGTTTATCGACTACGCGCCTGCAAGCCTGGCGGCTTTCCAGGCCGGCGAGGTCGTGGTCATCTTGGCAAACGCCGTCGTGGGCGCCCTGTGCATTCTGCTGGTCAGCATCTTGACTCCGACGCCCTATCTCTCTGTGCCCATCATGTTTCTATCGGGCGGTAGCCTGCTTGGGTTTTCTTTTTACCTCGCTGCGCCGCCGGAGACCGGTCTGCGCGCCGCGTTGGTGCTGGGGTCGTTCTCGTTCCTCGCCGGCGTCGTGATCTGCATCATGCTGCTGCCGCGCCGGTTTGAGCGGCTTTTTAGAGAGAACTTCCGGCAAAACAGCCCGCCGCCTGCCTCACCTGAACCGACCGTTCTGAATGAGCCGCCGCCGGAGCAGTTGGAGCGTTCAACGTCGTCATCCTCCCCAACTTAATCAAGTCAATCGAGGCAAAATCATGACCGATCAAAGCCAGAAACCTTCTATCATATCAGACCTGCTCGAACCGTGCGGAAGGATGCGGCGTTATCACCTGGAGGAAAAAGTGATCCTGCTGCACCGCATCCAGGACAGCCAGGACCCCGACCTGATGAAAGTGGTCGAAGAAGCTTTTTCGAAGCCGCTGCGCCAAATCTGGGCCGATACGGCGCAGGATGTGCCGGGCAACTCCATTGAGGACTTGATGGCGGTGCTGTGGCGGTCGAACGAGCACCTGTTCGATTTCGTCATCCAGCCCATCAAAGATGGGGTGCAGGTGCACGTCACGCGCTGCCTGTTCTACGAAGTATCCAAGCAGCTCAACGCGACGATGTGGGGCGACCAGCTCTTCTGCTCGGATTACCAGCACATTGTCCACACCTTCAACCCCAACATCGCTTTCTACCGTCCTAACACGCTCATGCGCGGGCATCCCTACTGTGATTTTTACTTTTTCTTGAAGGAGAGCGGAGAGAGGTAACATGGCTAAGACCACTACGGGCCGCGTATGGAAATACGGCGATAACGTCAACACCGATGTGATTTTCCCCGGCAAATACACTTACACGGTGCTCGACCCCGCCGCGATGGCCCAGTACGCGCTCGAAGACCTGGACCCGCGCTTTGCCAAAGCGGTCAGGCCGGGCGACGTGATCGTAGCGGGGCGCAACTGGGGCTGCGGCAGCAGCCGCGAACAGGCCGCGACCTGTCTCAAGATGGCGGGCGTCGGCGCGGTCATCGCCGAGAGCTTCGCGCGGATCCACTTCCGCAACCTCATCAACAACGGTCTGCCGGCGATCACCTGCGCCCAGGCGGTCGCCGCGCTCCAGGACGGCGAGCCGGTCACGGTCGATTTCGAGGCGGGCGAGATTCGCGGTGCGGCGGGGACTTTCGCCTTTCCGCCGCTGCCGGAGGCCGTGCTCGGCATTTTGGAGGCCGGCGGGTTGATCCCGTATACCAAGCGGCGGCTTGGCCTGGGATAGACGGACGGTGAATCATGCTCAAGCACATTTACATTGACAACTATAAAAGCCTTGTCAACTTCGAGCTTTCGCTCGACCCAATCAACCTTTTTCTTGGGCCGAATGGATCGGGCAAGTCGGCAGTGTTTGAGGCGCTGCGCATTGTGCGCTGCTTTGTAACGGGCGAGTCCAACATCATTTGGCCTGAGCAGCGCACCCGGTGGCAGAACCAGCCCTATCAGACTTTTGTGCTGGAAGTTACAGAAGACGATGCTGTGTACCGATATGAACTGTCGCTTGAACATGATATCGCGCGCCGCCTTGTCCGCGTTAGTCGTGAGTCTCTTTTGTACAACGACAGACCGCTTTTAGAGTTCATGGATGGGGACGTCCAACTATACCAGGACGACGGCTCAAAAGGCCCTCAGTACCCCTTCGACCAGTTCCAGTCGGCGGGGGCTTCCATCTCATCGAGACCGGAGACCCAGAGAATCGACCGGTTCAAGAAACAATTAAGAAGACTGTTTGTAGTCCAGATCAATCCCTCCATGATGAGCAGCGAGAGCGAGCAAGAGGAATCGATTCCTTCTCTTCATCTCGAAAACTATGTTTCCTGGTATCGTTATCTTTCGCAAGATCAGGGCTTGGCCTATCGACTGACCGAAGACCTGAGAGAAGTCATCCCCGGTTTCGATCATTTTAGATTTGAGCAATTCGGCGAAACTCACCGCTTGCTAACGGTTCGTTTCCGTAGTGAGGATTCGGGGCATATGGTATCTTACCGCTTTGGCGAATTATCCGATGGGCAGCGGATGCTAATCGCTCTTTACACGCTGCTGCACCTCGACAGCGCCGGGGAATCGACTGTCCCTATCTTCTGCCTGGACGAGCCGGAAAACTTCATCGCCCTGCCCGAAATTCAGCCCTGGCTCGTGCGGTTGTATGACCAATGCACGGAGGGCAAGGCCCAGGCGCTTTTGATTTCGCACCATCCCGAACTTATTAACTACCTGCTCGCCTCGCCGGTTGGCTACTGGTTCGACCGCGAAGGCAACCGACCGACGCGAGTGAAGCGCATCGCCGCCAGTGAAAGCGCCGCACTGCCGCCGTCAGAACTTATCGCGCGCGGATGGTTGACGCCATGACGAAGCGCATTCGCATCGTCCTGCTGTGTGAGGATCGCCAGCAGGAGGTCTTCGCGCGGCGTTTTCTCTACCGGTGCGGCGTGGAGCCGGCGCGAATCCGGGCCAGAACGGCGATAAAAGGCAAAGGGTCAGCCGAGCAATTTGTGCGCGAACAGTACCCGGCGGAGGTGAAAGCCTATCGCAGCAAGCCTTACCAAAAGGATATCGGTCTTGTGGTCATAATCGATGCGGACGTCAAAGCCGTCGAGGAACGCTGCCAGGAATTCGAAACTGCTCTTGCCGAATGCGGTTTATCCGGTCGACAGACTGGCGAAAGAATCGGTATCTTTGTGCCAAAGCGCAGCATCGAAACCTGGATTTGCTACTTGCGCGGCGAAACAGTGAACGAGACGGACAAGTATCCGCACCTGCAAAACGAAAGCGATTGCAGGTCGGTCATCGAGGCGCTAGCCGATAACCGCCACAACTCGCTGCCGGTGGATGCGCCGCCTTCGCTGTGTGCCGCCTGCAAAGAACTTGATCGGTTGTTTCTATAAACAAGAATAGGAGAAAAACCCTCTATGCCCAAATACCGCATTGCCTGGATGCCCGGCGACGGCATCGGCGTCGATGTCATGGACGCGACCCGCATCGTTTTGGATAAACTGGGTTTGGACGCCGAATATCCCCACGCCGATATCGGCTGGGAATTCTGGCGGACCGAGGGCGAAGCCTTCCCGCAGCGCACCATCGACCTGCTGAAGACCTGCCACTGCGCGCTGTTCGGCGCGATCACCTCCAAGCCGAAGGAGGAGGCCGAGGCCGAACTTGCCCCCGAATTGCAAGGCAAGGGCCTGGTCTACCGCAGCCCCATCGTGCGCCTGCGCCAGATGTTCGACCTCTACACCAACCTGCGCCCGTGCAAAGCCTATCCCGGCAACCCGCTTAACTACCGCGACGACCTCGACCTAGTGGTCTTCCGCGAAAACACCGAAGACCTGTACAGCGGCGTCGAGTTTCATCCCCTGCCGGACGAAGTGCGCGCTGCGCTCAAGGCCAACCCCGCCATGAACAAGTTCGACTCGGTGCCGGGCGAAGACATCGCCGTCTCCTGCCGCATCCTCACGCGCGAAGGCTGCCGGCGCATCGTGCAGCAGGCGTTCGAGTACGCCAAGACGCACGGCTACCCCACCGTGACCCTGGTCGAGAAGCCGAATGTCCTCCGCGAGACCAGCGGCCTCATGACCCGCGAAGCGCGCAAGGACGCCGCCGAGTATCCCGGCATCGACCTGTGGGAGACCAACATCGACGCGATGTGCATGTGGCTGATTAAGAACCCGCAGGATTACGGCGTGATCGTGACCAGCAACATGTTCGGCGATATCGTCTCCGACCTGTGCGCGCAGCTTGTGGGTGGGTTGGGTTTCGCTTCGAGCGGCAACATCGGCGACGCCTTCGCCGTCTTCGAGCCGACGCACGGCTCCGCGCCCAAGTACGCCGGGCAGTACAAGGTCAATCCCATCGCCACGATGCTCGCCGCACGCTTGATGCTGTCGTGGCTCGGCGAGGAAGACATGGCGAGCCGGCTCGAAGCTGCGGTTGCGGCGGTCATCGCGGCCGGCGAAGTGCGCACCTACGACATGGGCGGCAGCGCCACCACGCTGGAGGTGGGCGAAGCGGTCGCCGCGCGGCTGTAGGGTTTGGGGATTCCAGGCGGAATCGGGAGAAGAGATTTCACCGCACAGACGCAGAGGGCGCAGAGGGCCGATACTTTTCGGTTAAGGGGCAGTTTTCTTCCCCTCACCCCTAAATCCCCTCTCCCACAAGGGGCGAGGGGACTTTCGGAGCGCACTCCGGCCCCCTTTCCCCCCTTGTGGGGGAAAGGGCCGGGGATAGGGGGGAAGCTTAACCGAAAAGTATTGGGGCGCAGAGGGCGCAGAGAAGAGGAAAAGAAGACACAAAAAACTGTGCTCTCTGTGTCGCTTTGAAGCCGATTCTACAGAGCGCCCGACGTGAAGTCAACGCCCGGCTAAGGAAGTTTCCGATGGATCAAAGACGGTTGTTATTAGGCGTCGCCTTGCTCGGCGGCGGCGCGTTATTACGCGCGCTGCGCCGGCCCGCGCCGGTCGATCTGCGCGATAAAGTGGTCATCGTCACCGGCGCGTCGTCGGGCATCGGCTTGGCGGCGGCACGTGCGTTCGCTGCCGAGGGCGCCCGGTTGGTGCTGGCCGCGCGCCGCGCCGAGAAACTGCACGAAGCTGCGGGCGAGCTGGCGCGCGCCCACGGCCGGCCGCCCCTGGTCGTCCCCACCGACGTAACCGACGAAGCCGGCCGCCGGGCGTTGATCGACGCGGCGGTAGAAACCTTCGGGCGCATCGATGTGCTGGTGAACAACGCCGGCGTTACCTGGATCGGGGCGTTCTATACCCACGACCCGGACGACTTGCAGCAGATGTTACAGGTCAACGTCTACGCCTACTTGCGCCTGGCGCAGTTGGTCCTGCCGGTCATGCTGCGCCAGGGCAGCGGGTACATCGTCAATATCGGCAGCATCGCCGGGCGCTGCCCCGTGCCGGGCATGGTCGGTTACGTCGCCAGCCGCGCCGCGATCCATGGCTTCACCTACGCGCTGCGCCGCGAGTTGGCCGGGACCGGCGTACACGTTTCGCTTGTCATGCCCACCTGGACGCGCACGCCGATTGCCGGCGAGCACGAGTTCGCCATGGTCGAGAGCGTGGGGCTGCCGGTAGACGACGTACAAATACCGGCTGCCGCTGCCGTCGATGCGGTGCGCCGCCGCCGCCGGTCGGTGACGCTGGGCGGGATGAGCATGGCGGCGTGCCTGGCGTGCGAGGCGCTGGCGCCCCAGGTGGTAGATTGGGTGGTGCGCGCCGTGCTCCGGCTCAGACCCGATTTCACCGAAATGCTGTTCGGCGCGGCCTACGAGAAGGATACCGCGTAGCGCTACGGCAGGCCGAAGAACGCGGCGTTTTGCTGCAAGAGGGTCGGCACGACCAGTTCGCGCCACGCCGGGTCTTCGTTGGACGGCGCTATATAGACCTGCGGCGCCGGCACAGCGCCATCCACGATCCCGCTTATCACGGCGCGCGCATCGCCCCGCGCGCCCGCGAACGCCCGCGCACCGGCATACCCCATCACGTGAGCCGCGCCGCCGGTCGCCCCGTAGAGAAACGCCTGGCCCACGTCGCCGTAAACGACCAGCCGCCCGCGCGCCATCGAATACCCGGCCCAGTCCTGCGCCGGCCCGTGCACGTGGATTTCTGCGCCGTCCAGCCCCGCCGCCAGGTAATCGCCCGGCACGCCGTAGATATCGATCCAGGCGTCGTTCGTGTCCGGCCCCAACCCAGCGCCCACGAACCGGTCGCCTTTGCACCCAAAGATCACAAACCAGCGCCAACCCGCCCGGTACGCCCGGACCAACACCTGCGCCAGCCGGTCGGACCCTTCCAGCGGGAGGTCGCCCGCGTCGATGTACAGCGTGCCGCGCGTCGAGAGCGGCAGGCCGCGCGTCGCCAGCGTGACCCAGGTCAGGCGGCGGTCCGGGTCCGACGGGTCGGCCTCGCGCGCCGAGGTGGGCACCGTGCCAAACAGCGTCGTGAGCGCCGCGCCCAGCCGCGCCCGCACCGCGCTGCGCTTCTTGGCGCCGGTTTCGTACACCTGCACCCGGTCGTACAGGCGGGTCAGCAGTTCGACCGCCGGCGTGCGCAGCGCCGGCCCGGCGGCGGCCTCGCCGACGATCTGGTCGAGCCAGGCGTTCAGCGTCGCAAACGACCACCGGGCAAACGAAGCGGTGATCGTCCGGTACATCGTCTCGATTTGGGCATCGCCCAGCGCCGGCGCCGACTGCGGTGAGAAGTCGGTCCGCATGTAGGTATTGATAAAGTCGGTGAGTGGCCTCAGATCGGCCCGGACTTCGACCGCCGCGCCGGGACCGTCCTCGTGCATGCGGGCGCGGTCGGTCGTAACAAAGCGCCCGAACTTATCCATGCAGCTTAGGGTAGGCGGCGCGCCGCGCGCTGCTTCGTCGGGCGGCGGCGCTTTCAGAGTAAAAATATACGCGCCGCCGTCGTCGGCGCCCTCCGGCCCAAACTCGCGCGCCGTCCACACCCGGTCAGGGACCGGCGACGCCGCGCCGCCGTGATCCACCGCCAGCCGCTCGAATGCCGCCTCGATTGCCTGGTACTCGGACGCTACCATCCCCACGCCGCCCCGCGCGCGCTCTTGCAGCGCAAAGACGTTCGGGCGGCGCGCGTCGGCGTCCACTGCGCCGGCCAACTGCCAGGCGTTGTCGTGCGGGACATTTCGGGCGACGGCGATAAACACCGCGCCGCCGGGGATGCCGTGCGCGTGCGTATGCTGGAGCAGACGGTAGCGCTCGCGCCGTTCGGCAGAGAGCCGCGCCAGCCCTGCCGCCGACGATGGGACCAAAGCCTCCAGCGCCAGCGGGAGCGGGTAAGCGCAGCCGCGTGTATACAGGTCGAACAGCAGCGCGCCCAACTCGGCGTCGGCGCGGAAGCCGGGCCGGTAGCCGCGTTGTTCGAGATATCCCACCAGCGCGCGCCGGTTGGTAAAGGCGCCGTCCAGCGCCAGCGCGCCGCCCAATGCGGCAAAGGGCGACGCCCCGCCCAGGTGCGCGCGCGTGGGGTAGCCCTGGCAGCCCAGCCACACATACGCCGGCTGCTGCTCCAACCGGTAGAAGCGCGCTACCGCGTCGGCGTCGCCTATGCCCTTGACCACCATCATATCGCGCCCAAAGCTCAGCATGAAGGCGGTTTCTTCGGCGTGCCCGGTGTAGCGCGCGCGGTTGAGGCGGTGCGCCCACTGCGCGACTAACTCGTCCTCGGCAGCCGCCGGGTCGTCGAAGCCATTGCGCGCCGCGAACTCGTCCAGCGCGCCGGGCCGGGCGCGCACAAAATAACGCACGATGCCCGGCGGTCGCGCCGCGAGTCCGGACAATTGGCGGTAGTCGTCAAGCTCCGGCTGAAGCTCGAAGTCGTGGATATCGAAGTCCGGCGCAATGAACATCTCCTCGATCTCGCGGCGTGCGCCAAAGGGCAGCAGGGCGACACTGAGCGCGTAATACGCGCGGAAGCGCGGGAAGCACCCCACCAGCGCTACCCCACCCCCCAGGCCATTCCCGCGCCGCCGGATGCATTCCAGCGCCTCGATCATGGCGGTGCCGGTGACCGGCGCCGTGGAGGCGATGCCGACCAGCCCCCCGGCGGCGGCGTCAGTTGGAGAAAGTTCGTCTGTCATCACACCACCCGCACCAGCAAATCCAGCCGCCCGCGCAGCGCGCGCACGTCCGGCAGGCTCAGCAGCGCCAGCGCGCGCCGCCACTCCGCCGCCCACGCCAGGTACATGTTGACCAGCCGGCGCGCCGCCCACGCCGGGTCGAGGTTCTGGGCCGGCCCGACCCGCCCGCCGATGCCGCCCATTGCGATCTGCTCGGCCTGGTCAACCGCGCCGGCGTCCGCGCCGAGGGCGATTGCTTTGAGCACATCTAGCGGTGTGCGCATCCCCCCGGCGATCAGCGCTACCGCATCGCGCAGGCCCGCCGCTTGCAGGCCCCGGTGGGTCAGGTGCACCAGGCCGGCCATTTGGACCGGGCGCGCGCCGCCGCGCAGGTGAACCGCGTGCGCGCCGGCGTGCGCCGCCGCCACTGCGACCTGTGGGGCGCTGATCGCGGCGTCGAGCGAGACGACGAGCAGCGCGCCGGGGTTTACCAGGCGCAGCCAGTCGAGATGCGCGGCGAGGTCTTCGAGTGCATGGAGGCCGGTAAAGGGCGGGCACAGCGCAAGCGCCGGCGCGCACGCGATTTCGCCCAGGCCGGCCTCTGGGGATGCGCCGGCGACCTCCAGGATGAGCGCATCTTTGTAGGGCGCCGGCGTCGATGCGAACACCGCAGCGCTTGCGAGGGTAAACGTGCCTAGTGCGTGCGCACTCACCGCGCGCGCCCGCGCCGCCGGCGAATCCGCGCCGCCCGACTCCCCGACGACCGGCAGCGCCGCCCAGAACTCGCGGCCCCGGTGGTGCAGCGCGACGCGCAAATCGACCGACTCCGGGATTAGCCTGGGGACATCGCCGGGCACCGCGAGCGCCAGCCGGTCGAAGCCGCGCCCGCTTGCGCCCACGTTCACCGGGTCCTCCGGCGAATCGACGCCGCGCGCCGCCATTTCCCAGATCGAAGCCGTGATCGCGCCGGTCATGTGCCCGTCCGAGTTGTCCAGCGCCGCCCAGTTCGGCCCCGGTGTGATGGTGATTGCGTCGGCGGGGCAGGCCGGCACACACGCGCCGCATGCCACCATCCCCAGGCAGCGCTCATCCCTGGGAGCGGCGAGGTGGCGGTGCCCCGGCTGCACATAAAAAACGTCGGTCGGGCAGACCTGCACGCACAGCCCGCAGTCGATGCAGGTAGGCGCGACTACGGGCCGCCATGGGCCGATGGCATGGCGCAAGTGCAACGCGGGCTGCGGCGTCGTGCGCGGCTCGATGGGTTCCATTCCATCTTCCTCCCTAACTCCCCAACAACTGCACGAGCGACCGGTCGGCGGGCGCGAGGTAAGGCAGCGCCGCGAGGCCGGCCAGGTCGGCGTCGGGGTCGAACCGGATGCGGTCGCCGGCGTCGCGGAGTTGGTGCGCACGGCGCAGCCCCAGCGCCGCCAGCGTCGCGCGCAGTTCGTCCTCCCAGGCGTGCACCAGGTTGGTTACCCGTGCGACCGCCCATGCTGCCTCAACGCGGTCCAGCCCGCACTGGTGATCGCCTTCTCCACAGCCGCCCTGCAACCGGCACTCCAGCGCCGCCAGCAGCGCCCAATCGACGATCACGGCGTCCGCGCCGAAAAGCATCATCTCGACCATGCGCGCCGCCCCGGTGACAGCGCCGCGCACGACCAGACTCACCCGGTCACGGCGAGCGTGGTCGTTCAAAGCGCCGTGCACCGCCGCCAGGTGCGCGGTGGAATCACGCGCCGCCGCCACGTCGAACCCATCCGGGCCGTCGAGGATGAGGACCTGCACGCCCGCGCCGACCCACTCAAGCGCGGCACCCGGTGTGTGCCGGTCGAGCGGGATTGCTACGCCGACCGCCAGGTCCCGGCGGCGGGTGTGCAGGTGCGGGACCAGCGCGGCGTCGGCGGGGTCGATCACCAGCAGGCCGGCGTCTTCGATATCTCCCCGGCGGCCAGGCGGAATGCGGAGCGCAGCATGGGCGGCGTGCGCCGGGCCGGTCACCGCATCGACCAGGGCCAGCGTGCCCAGGTCGTGCGCCGCTTGCAGGATCACATCGGCCAGGTGCGCCGGCGCGCCGGGCGGCAGTGCGAGCACCAGCGGAGCGGCAAGCTCGACGATGGGCGGCAGCGCCGAAGCGACGCCGCCGGCGCCGAACGGCAAGCGCTCCAGGCGGCGGCCCAGCGTGACGCCGGGCTGCACCTCGCCGGGCAGCAGCGGCGGGTATAGGACCGGATTTGTGTCCAGCCAACCCGCCTCGGCCGGCGCGCCGGGAGCCGCGCCCGCGCCGGCCTGCTGCGCCAGGCGATGCACCACGCCGGGCGTGTAGATGCCCCGGCCCAGCCGTGCGTAGGTGGGCGAAGGGGCAACCGTCAGGGCGCGCGTGGGGCAGTGCTGCACGCACCGCATGCACGCCACACAGCGATGAGCGGCGGGCATCAGCATCCGGCGCGGGTCATCGGCGCGGCGCGCATGCACGCCGGCCGGACAGACCATCGCGCAGCGCCCGCAGTTGATGCAGTGTTCGGAGCGAACCACGCTGTACGGGCCGACCGGCTCGCGGCGCGGGGGTGCGGCGACCGGGGTTTCTGGAAGGCCCGGCGCCTCCGGGAAGCCGGACGGCAGCCCGGTGAACTGCATGTAGGCCGGGTGAGTCTCGACGGCGGCGACGAACCGCGCGACGGCAGCTTCGGGTATGCCGTGCTGTGCGGCGAGCTTGTGCTCGATGGCGGCGTAGGCGGCGAGCAGGGGGAGTTCGGTCTCGCAGACATCGCGGCACGCGCCGCAGTAGGTGCACAGAAAGGTCGCCTCCGCGCGCGCGGGGTCTACGGTTTCGCCATCCAGGAGCCGGCGCCCGGTCTGTAACTTGACGCGCGCGGTCGATGCCTCGTCGCGGGTGAGCAGAAACGCCGGGCAAACCGGGATGCAGTTCCCGCAGCCGGTGCACGCGCCGATGACGGCGGCAAGCTCGGCGTCGGCGAGCGGGCGGTCGCCGGCAGCGGCGGGGCGGGGCGGTAGGCCAGGCGGCAGGGAATGGTGCAGCGAACGCGCGACCTGGCCTAGTTGCCCGGCGAACGCCCGCGCCAGGCCGAGCATGGGACGGAACAGCCGCCGCGTCATGCCTGCGACCTGGCGTGGGTTGAACAGGCCGGCCGGGTCGGCGGCGCGGCGGTGCGCCTGGCTGAGCCGGGGGTGGCGCTCCTCGCGGATGCGGGCGAACGGCGCGTTGACATGACCGACCGCATAGGGCGCGCCGCCGCGCCGGATTGCATCGTGCGTGATGAGATGCGCCAGCAGCCGGTAGAACGGGCGGGCGCGGCTGCGCATGTCGCAGGGGATGCGCGGCATGACCAGCGCCAGGTCGTGTTCGCCCGCCTCGCGGGCGGGCGCGATGACCGTCGTGATGGTGGGGTTCAGGCCGAAGGATGCGACGCGCGCGGCGGTCTCGTCGAGAAACCCGGCGGCGGCTTCGAGCGGCAGGGTCACCGGCACCTCCAGCAGATCGGGGCCGTAACGTTTGACGGCAAGGGGATAGAAGCGCTGCCGCCAGAGCGCCGCCGCCGCGTAGGGCGGCGCTTCTTCGACCAGGAAGTCGGCGCAGGCGAGCGCATCTTCGAGAGCGCGCTGCTGCTCGCCGGAATCGACGTGGACGAGCGCCGCCGCGCGCAGCTCGTAGAAGGGCGTGCGGTCGGGATGAGCCTCGTTGTACAGCCGGTTGAAGTAAGCCATATAGTCTGGGCTGTAGAGCGCGACATGGGCGAGGTCGGCCTCCCAACCGATGAGATGCCGTACAAAGCCGAACTGGTCGCCGGCGGCGTCGAAATAGAAAAGGTGGGCGCGGGCGGACGTGGGCGCGGGCCGCACGCGCAGGGTCGCTTCGGCGACGATGCCCATCTGCCCCTCCGCGCCAAAAACTGCGTCAAAGGCTTTGTCGCGCGGGGTGAGGACGCGGGTTTCGCCGGTGCTGGTAATCATGTTGAGGGTGGTCACCCAGCGGCGCAGGTGCCCGTAGCCAAAGGCGTTGACGCCCAGCCCGCCGGTCGCTATCCAGCCCCCTACCGTAGAAAAGCGACTGGCAGGGTAGGTGTAGAGCGCAAAGCCCTGCACGGCGAGATGCGCTTCCAGGTCGCCCCACGCCGCGCCCGCCGCAACCGTGACCGTGCCGCTGCCGGCATCGACCGTACCGATGCGGTTGAACTGCGCCAGGTCGATGAGCAAGCCGCTGCTGCCAGGGACGCTCTCGCCGTGGGCGGTGGTGGCGAGGCCGCGCGGCACGACCGGGATGCGCTGGGGGTAGGCCCAGGCGACGGCAGTAGCGATGTCTTGCAGCGTGGCCGGCTTGAGTACCAGGCCGGGGCATACGCCGGTATGCGCGCGGTCCTCTGCATACCGGGCGCATACGTCCGGCGCGGCGGTGATGAACGCGCCGGGGCTGAGCGCAGCGCGAAGGTCATAGACCCAGGTTGCCGGTACATTCGAAGAAGGGTTTAGCACCGATTGGCCTCTGGCTGTCCCTTTGGGCGATGAAAGGATTATAGCGGCCGGCGCGCCTGGACAAAAAGAGGGTCTCCAGGTATCCCGGCGGCTCGTCTTCCCGGACAGGGCACGTAAACAACCCCAGGGGGTTAGCCTGGGGCTGCCGACTGTCAAACAGTCTCTTAGGGTTTGGGAGCGTACCCCTGAAGCGGGACGCTCACGGAAGGTGAAGCGTTAGCTTAGGGGTACACCCCCTTATGACCTAACATTTGTTGATCACCTCCTTTCACTCACCCGACGATGCCAATAATATATCATGATTTTTCGATTTTGGCATAACCGATTCATAACAATTCGGGCGATCGGTACAAATATCCCGGACTCATTTGCCGTTTGTAACGGCTTTTTACACCGGCCCTATTACCTGCGCACAGACGAGCCGGGTCATCAGGGTAGGATGCGCGGCCGGCGCGACCGGCAGGTCGGTCACGGCGACCCGGCGAATCGGCGTTTCGGCGCCGTCCGGGTGAGTATAGCGCCAGACGTCATGGATGGCGTAGGGCACACCGTCCACACTGCCCAGGTAAAGCATGATGTGACCCGGCAGCCACAGCAGCGCGCCCGGCGGCACATTGCGGAGGATCGCGGCACGCGCGGCGGGCGTGTCGTCCGGCCCGAAAGCCGCCGCGTTGATCCCCACCCGGCCCTGCTGCGCCGAGTTGCGCGGCAGGCGCACGCCGGTCACTGCCCACACGTCTTGCACAAAACGCGAACAGTCGCGCCCGAACATTCCCATCCGCGAGCCACCCCACGCATACGGTTCGCCCAGCAGCTTAAATGCCTGGGTGAAGACGGTGCGCAGCGTGCAGGGCATGGCGCCTTCGTGCCAATCCGGGTCGGCGGCGGCGATGTGCCCCTCGATGAAAGTAAGTTTGCCGCTGTGTTCGCGCTGCGGTATCCAGAGGCGGCGCGTGTCCGCATCGCGCCCCGCCAGCGGGAGCCGCGTCCCCATCTGCGCAAAGACATATCTGCCGCCCGGCAGGACCACGCCGGCGCGTGACCCGGTTACCGTGACGAACGACGGCGCGTTTACGTAGTCATGCACGGCGGCGGGGTCATCGGCGAGCGCGATATCGCCGGCGCGCAGCCAGCCGGCCGCCGCCGGCGTAAATGCAAAATGCCATTCGCCGCCGATTTCGGTATGGAAGACGGCCACGGGCCAACCCACATCGACGGTCGTATCTTGAAACCGGTCAAAGTAGAAATCGCCCGGTCTCTTCATCGCTACCCTGTCGGTGGGGAAGGCGCGCAGGTGGGTGCGCCGCGCCGCCAGCCCCAGGCGCACGGATAGACGCGCGGGCAGTGCGGCGGCTGCTTTCAGCGCGCCGAGGTCGATGAGTGCGCCGTCGATGCCGTACAGCGGTCCATCGGGCAGAGACGGCAACAGCGCGCGCACGTCTCCGGCGTCCAGCGTTTCCGGCAGATCAAGCACATCTGGGATAGCCAGCGTCGCGCGCGTCTGAGCGTTGAACGCGGTTATCGCGCCGGCGTCGAGCAGCGGCGTGTCGGGATCGGCGAGGCGCGCAAGCCAGTAGTCGGCGGTGAGCATGTCGGCGGTGACGTTGAATTTTAGGGGTGTCAAGATTTGTTTTCCTCGGTGTATGAGGCGCATGTCTATCATACAGATGGAGCGCAGCGGCGCGCAAAAAGAGGATCGGCGCCGTCTGTGCTTTGCGCACCAATCGGCGTGAAAGCAAGACAAAATAGCCTTTTTGTGCCACGAAAGACTTGCAAAATTTGAACAAATGTTCTATAATAGGGGTTAGTTCTAGCCTGCGGCACATCCCAAATCGGTCCATGTGTTCCGCACATCGGCTCTCGTTTTAGGAGAGGTGTCACCTCCGGGGATGCCCTCCGGTGACACCTCTCCTGTTTCCAAGCCGGGCCGATACAGCCGGCCCCGTGGCGAAAGTCACGGGGCAGCACCGGAACAGGGCTTGCAACCTGGGGGATACCCACCGCGCGCCGCTTGTGCCCCAACGCAAAAAGCGCGCGGTGTTAACCCAGGTTCCCCCTCAGTACCGTGTGGCGCTTTCGGCCCGGCGCTGGAAAACAGAAATGTTTGTGCAAAGTGGTGAAGAAAATTTCACCGCAGAGACACAGAGGACACAGAGAAGGAAAATGGAGAAGGAGTGTGCGATATGAACGCCGGTTTGACGCTAACTGCTCTAGGACTGAGACGCGAAGTGACGGTGTGGGAATACGAGCGCGGTCTGCTCTATAAAGACGGGCGCTTCGTCCGGCTGTTGGAACCGGGGCGCTACCGGTTCTGGCGCTGGGAGAAAGTGAGCGTGGTCCGCGTGAGTCTGCGCCAGATGAGCCAGGTCATCAGCGGGCAGGCCATGCTCACCGCCGACCGCATCGAGGTGCGCGTCAGCCTGGTCGTGCAGTACACCGTCGCCGACCCGGCGCTGGCGGTCGGCGCGGTCGAGAGCTACACCGACCGGCTCTATCAAGATCTGCAACTGAGTCTGCGCGACCTGGTGGCCGGCTACGAAGTCGATCAATTCCTGGGGGCGCGCGCCGAACTGGGCGAAGCGCTGCTCGCCGAGATCGCGCCGCGCGCGCAGCAGTACGGCGTCACGGTAGAGCGCGCCGGTGTGCGCGACGTGGTGCTGCCGGGGTCGGTGCGTGATGTCTTTATGAAGGAAGTCGAGGCCGACCGTGAGGGCCGCGCGAGCCTGGTCCGCGCCCGGCACGAGGTCGCCGCGGCACGGGCGCGCGCCAACACCGCGAAGATTCTCGCCGAGAACCCCAACGTGGTACGCCTGCAAGAGATCGACGCGCTGGTGAAGCTGGCGGGCGGGCACGGCAGTGTAGTCTTGCTGCCCAACCTGGCGGACCTGCTGGCGCCGGGATCGCACCACCGGGACGCCGAGGGTGGGTGAGAAATGTGGCATCGGCTCCCCTATGCGCTGCGCAAGCTCCGGCAAACGCTCATCCCCATACGGTACGAGCCGCCGGATTACGCCTTGTGGAATTTGCAAGCGCGCCTCGGCCTGACCCCCGCCGAGGTCTCCCGGCTGGCGATGCCGGGGCCGTTCCCCCCCAGGTTCCGGTATCGCCATTTCACCGTCCCCAAGAAAGACGGCGGCCGGCGCGAAATCTGCGCGCCCGGCCCCCGGCTCAAAGAAGTGCAGCGGCAAATCTTGCGCGCGTATCTGGACCCGCGCGCGCCGCATCCTGCCGCGATGGGTTTCCGGCGCGCGCTCTCGATTGCCGACCACGCCTGGGCGCATGCCGGCGCGGCGATCATTATCACCGCCGATATCGAGGACTTTTTTCCCAGCACGCGGGCGCGGCGGGTGGCGGCATGGTGGGCGGCGCAGGGTTTTAATGATGCGGAAGTGCATTTGCTCACCCGGCTGACTACGTATCGCGGCAGCCTGCCGCAGGGCGCGCCCACCAGCCCGGCGCTGAGCAACCTGGTCAACGCCGAACTTGACGCCGCGCTGCACCGCCGCGCGCAGCAGAGCGGCGGCGTGTACACGCGCTACTGCGACGACCTGGCGTTTAGCTGGCCGGACGGCGGCCGGCCCCCGGCGGACTTTGAGCCGGCGGTGCGCGCGGCGCTGCTGGGAGCGGGCTACCGTTTGCACAGCGGCGCAGAGAAGGGTTGGCAAATGTGGGCGCGGCGCGACGAGCCGGAAGTTACCGGGCTGGTGCTGACGCGGCGCGGCGGTGTGGCGCTCCCGCCGCCGCTGTACGCGCGCATGCGCAGCCTGGCGCGCAGCGACGACCCCCACGACGCGGCGCGGCTGGCCGGCTACAAAGGTTATGAGCTGATGATTCGCAAGCGGCGGTGAGTTGTCCTTCCGGCAGCCTCGGTTCCGACCTCCGCCGAGGCGCTTCCCTGTAACAGCGCGGGAACCGTGGGCTGCCTCCGGTTCCCGCGCTTGAGTGTTTAGGTCAGGTGTGGGGCTGCCGTGCGCGCGGCGTCGGTATCGCCTGCCGTCATAGGTCCTTCGGGTGAATGATCGCCCCGGCGACGGCGCTTGCCGCAACGACCGCCGGGCTTGCCAGGTAAATCTCGCTCTCGGCGGTGCCCATACGCCCCCTAAAGTTGCGATTCGCGCTGCTGATCGTCACCTCCCCGACCGCCGGCGCTCCCATGTGATTGCCCATGCACGGCCCGCAGCCGGGACTTTGCACCGCCGCGCCCGCCTCGACGAACGTGCGGATGTACCCGGCGTCGAGCGCTTGCTTGTACACCTCCGCGCTCGCCGGGATCACGATCATGCGCGTACCGGGCGCGAGTTTGCGCCCTTCGAGCACCGCCGCCGCCGCCGCCAGGTCTTCAATGCGCCCGTTGGTGCAGGTGCCCAGGAAGGCCTGGTCAACGTGCGTCCCGGCTACCGCCGAAAGCGGCGCTACGTTATCGACCGTGTGCGGGAGCGCGACCATCGGCTCGATCTCCGCCGCGTCGTAGGTCAGTTCGACCGCATATTCGGCGTCGGCGTCGGGATAAACCGGCGTGTACGGGCGGCGTGCGCGTCCTTCGAGATACGCGAACGTCGTATCGTCCGGCGGAATGTAGCTGTTCTTCGCGCCCATCTCCGCCATCATATTAGGCAACACCGAGCGCTCCGCCACGCTCAGCGCCGCGATGCCGTCGCCGTGCCACTCCACCGACATGTACAGCGCGCCGTCTGCGCCCTGTTCGCCGATGACGCGCAGCGCCAAATCCTTCGCCGTGACGCCGGCCGGCAGCCGCCCGGTCACCGTGATCTTCATGCTCTCCGGCACGCGCAGCCACAGCTTGCCGGTCGCCCAAATCACGGCCATCTCGCTGCGCCCGATGCCCGCGCCGAACGCGCCCATCACCCCGGCGTGCGGCGTGTGGCTGTCCGAGCCGAGCACCAGTTCGCCGGGCAGCGCCAGGCCCGCCTCTACCAATACTTGATGGCAGATCCCGCGCCCCACGTCGAAGAAGTTTTGGATGCCCTGCGCCCGCACAAACTCGCGGGTGATGCGGTGGTTCTCGGCGTGGGCGGTGGTGGGCGCGGGCGCGGCGTGGTCGAGAAAGATCGCGTGCATGTCCGGGTTGACCGTCTTCTCGACGCCCAGCTTTTTGAGGATACCGTAGATCGCCGCCGTGTTGTCGTGGCTCAGCGCCACGTCCGGCGTCGCTTCGACGATCTGGCCGGCCACGGCTTCCGCCAGGCCGGCCTTCTGCGCCAGAATCTTTTCGGCAAAAGTCTTTCCCATTGCTTCTCCGTGCCCTCGGTGTCTCCGTGGTGAAAAATCTTTAACTTGACGATATCTTCTTCAAGCGCGGTGTGGCACTGTCTTCTTCTTTTTGCTTCGACGCCTGCCTGGGTTCCGCGCGCGGCGGCGCAGCCGGCGGCTCCGGCGGCTTACGCTCTAGGGTGATGTAGAATACCATGTTGTTCTTGCTCAAGCCTACGCCGTAGTGCTCCGCCGTGCCGACCACGCGCCAGCCCCGCTCGTACAGCAGATTGATCGCCTGCACAGTGTAATTTACCGAACCCGACGCGGTGGTCTCGTGCAGGACCATGTAATAGGGATAGCCGTCGGCGATCTGGGGCTGGCGGACGATATCGGCGGCTTCGATGCTTTTGAGACTTTCGAGTTTGACCATAGGGCTACTCCTTGAATACGGCCATCGCCGTCAGTTGGTACACATCGCTTTCGACCGCGCGCCCGGATAGAGTCAGGCTCTCCAGCGCGTACAGAATGCGCTGCACACCTATATCCCACGTATAGGGCCGCATCGTCTCCGGCAGGCTGTAATTTAAGTAATACATCCCCTGGCTGACATCGACGAACAGCAGCGTATGCCCCGGCCCGCCCAGCCGGTCCAGCGCTTTTTGCAGGCGCGCATTGTCCAGCATCGACGGAAGATAGCCCGAACGCATCATATCGACGAAGCGCACCACGTTAAACGTGCCCGTGCCCGCCGCCGCAAAGCCATCTGTCATTGCCCAGCTTACCGATGCGCGGTGGTGCTGCGCCAGCCGCAGGCTGTAGACCTCCACGCCGTTAACCGTGCTTGAGGACAGATTCCCCTCGTCGCCCAGGCCCAGATCGACCAGCGCCGCCGGGATCGCCTCGGCGGTGCGCTGCGCCGCCGCCGGGTCGCCGATTTCGGCGACGGCGAGCAGGTCGAACGGGAAGCGCGACGTATGCCCGGCGAGCGCGCCGGGCGCCATCGGCACCAGCGCCGCCGCATATTCCGCCGACATCCACGCCATGACATCCTTCTCGAAGTCCAGCCCGGTGAGGCGCGCGAACCATACCGGCCAGCGCTCGACGACCTGGAGAATGCCGGTCGGCGCGGGACCCTGGTAATGCTGTTTGTACACGAGGTAGTGATTCAGAGTCTCGGCCACCGGTTCCAGCGCGGCGAACGCTCCCTGTGCGGTGTGGAAGATATCCGGCAGGTCGCGCCCGGCGAGCATGACGAACGTATCGGACGGCAGGGCCTGGAAGATGCGCCCGCTCATCGCTTCGGTGCGGAACAGGAACCCATCCGCTCCCAGCGTGCGCCGCACGGCTTCCGCATCGACCGCTACCGTCGCATCGAGCATCATGGCGCCGGCTTCCACGCGCGCCGAGAAAGCCAGCCCGGTCACCATCTCGCCAAACTGCGCCGTGGCCGGCGCCATCGGGCCGTCCGGGTCCGGGGTCGCCGGGCTGCCGGACGAGCGGATGATGGCGTCCCGGATCAGGCGGTGGAGGTAGTCCGCGCTCCAGGCGACGTCCTGGGCGTTCAAATAGACGCCCACCGCCGAGTCGGGCGGGAGGTTCGCCGCTATTTTCTGGAAACCCACCGTCCCCGCGAGCGACGGCCCGCCGTTGTAGGCGCCGATGATGTGGTGTACCAGGTCGCGCGTGCCGAGCACCAGGTGATCGCCGGCCAGCGTGAGGCCGATATCGTTCTGGTAGTAAACCGGCACGCCATCGTAAGACCCCTCGGTCAGCGGTTGGCCCGACTGCTTGCTGTCGCGCAGGATGGTTTGGATGAAGGCCAGCGCCGCCGATGGGTCGGTGCTGGCCGCAATGACGGCGACCTCCGGGCTTGTGAGACCGGGCGTCGCGAGCGTTTCCGTGTAGCCGCGCACCGCCAGGGCTACCTCATCGCCCAGCCACGGCGCAACGTCGCGCCGGTAGTCGATGCCGGTGCCTGCAAACGGCGCGTTCAGCAGGCCGTCCAGCACCAACTCAGTATAGGTTTCCGTCACACCGGCCTGCCGGCCGGTATCGATGACCTGCCGGACGTTCTTCTCCAGGTCGGCCATGTTGAGCCAGGCATAAACGTCTGCGTTTGGCGGCAGCAGCGCGGCGGCGCCGGCGTCGATATCATTCTGGGCCTGCACCGGCGCCGGCAGCGCGCCGCTGATCGACCAAGCGGCAATCGCCAGAAGCAGTATGAGATGTTTCGTCTTCGTCATTGTCATCACCTTTTCTACTCCCCCACGCACATTTCGATTATGCTTCATTCTGCAATGAGATGCTACCCTTTGAGAGATTGGGTACTATAGCCTCCATGTTGCCTTTACCACCCGATTTCCCGCCGATTACCCTTCGGCGCGCCCGCGCCGAAGATCAGGCCGCCATCCGCCGGATGGTGTATGCTGCGCGCCTCGACCCGACCCGGCTGCACTGGTCGCACTTCGTGGTCGTGGAGGTTCTGGATGGCGATATCATCGGGGTGGGACAGGTGCGCCCGCACCGCTGGTGCCGCGAACTGGGCAGCCTGGTCGTTGACCAAGCGTGGCGCGGACGCGGCGTCGGCGCGCAGATTGTGCGGGCGCTGCTGGCCGGAGAGTCTGGGCCGGTGTACTTAGAGTGCGCCGGACGCATGGCGTACTATTACACCCGCTTCGGCTTCGCAGAGATTCCGTGGTGGCGCGCGCCGCTCCCCCTGTCGATCAAGGCCGGGCCGGCGAATCTGGTCGCGCGGCTGCTCGGCCGGCGGATCGTGGTAATGCGGCGGGATTAGTCGCAGTCACGGCGAGCGCCGGGGGTTCTATAGTATTATTTGAGCCGGTTGAGCACATCCTCCTGCCGCGCATGCGGCAGACCGGCGGCGTCCATTCCGCGACGGATCAACTCGATGTCACAACCCTGCGCCTGCATGTGATCGATGATCGGGGTGTATCGGTCCGGGCGATTGCGAACCAACTCGGTGATGAGACGCAGCTCAAGCGCCACCGCCGGCACGGCGTATTGCCCGCACTGAAGAACAGTAAAGTGCTCCCACGGGCCGCGCCCGAAAGTCTCGATGGCGTCCACCTCTGTTTCCAATTCCACGGTGCTGATTCCCACTTCAACCCCATCGACATTATAGTTAGCGTAGTACTGCCGGGTCTCCGGCAGCCAAGCAGGTGGTTCGAGGCATTCGAAAGACGACAGCGCCGCGCCAAAGGCATTGACGCCTTCCCGGTCTTTCACCAGAATGTCAACGTCGCCGGCCGGCAGTTGGACTCCGTGCAGCAGCGCGGCCCCGGTGCCCACCAGACGGTATTCCACTTGAGCACAAGCGGGCATAGCATGGTCAAGTACGGTGATAAGCGTCTCCTGGAGACGGGCCTGATCCAGCAGTTGTCTCACGTGCGACCTCCCTCAGCGGCATGGCTAGTGCACGTCGGCGTAAATACACCTGCGGTGACGCCTCCCCCCTATCCCCAGCCCTTTCCCCCACAAGGGGGGAAAGGGAGCCAGAAGCGCCGGGCAGCGGCTCTGATTCCCCCTCTCCCCTTGTGGGAGAGGGGGCCAGGGGGTGAGGGGAAAACCGGCGGCTTACTTCCGCCGCGCTGT
>JAFGMM010000019.1 GCA_016927535.1 Anaerolineae bacterium | reverse complement strand
TGACCGTCCATGCCGGAACCGTCGGGACAATCGCTGTGGTTGCACGGATCGCCCTGACCATCCATGCCGGAACCGTCGGGACAATCGCTGTGGTTGCACGGATCGCCCTGACCGTCCTTGCCGGAGCCGTCGGGACAATCATCAACGCACGGATCACCGACCCCATCGTTTGGATAATTCGGACAGGCGTCTTGGTCGTCAGTGACGCCATCGCCGTCCGAGTCAACCGCAGTACCGATCAAGCTTCCCAGTGAGCCGCCGGACAGAATGAGAACGCCGACGACCAGGACGAGAAGCCCGATAACGATAACCGCGATGGTTTGCGGATTCACTCTCTTAAGCATATTCAGGTCTCCTAATTATGGTAAAGACGAATAAAAACAGGAACGGGTTTCGAGTACAGATAGGTCCAACCGGTTACCTCCTTAAACTACGCTACGCCACAACCCTAGCGACGCCGGGCCAATCGGTGAAAAGAAAGCTATTCTTCCTGAGCATAGCAACTCAGCAGCAGCCAGAACAAGTCGGCGTTCTTCGGCTCGGCGCTTGCCTCCCAACCGCCGGGGATATTGCTCTCGACTTCGGCGCGTTTGGAGTCGGGCACCGCGACGTACAGGTAGACGGACGGGCCTTCCAGGCTGTACGGGTTGTCATCGAGAGCAAGGCAAACCGAGACCTGGTTGTCCTGCGGGCCGACCACCTCGTCCGTGCCGGCGGCCACGGTCTCGACATCTTCCTCGGTGGCCTTCGCACCGGTCAGCGCGCCGTATACCCCCACCAACATGGCGTCGATATCGCCACGGACGTTCTTGAAATCGTCCTGAACATCGAACTCGGTATCGACGAGACCCTGCACGGTCACCGCCGCGCTGGAAAGCCGGCTGCTCAGGTCGGCGGAATCGCTGTACTGCTCGGTCAACCAAGACGATACGTCGGACATCTTTGCCAGGTAATACGTTACGGCCGGCGCTTTGGCAGCCGTACCGCCCAGCGGCGGCACATCGCCGGCCAGCGAAGTGACGGCGACGCCCACGATCAGGCCAATCACCAATCCTCCGACCAACCAAAAGATTTCTCTACGATTCACAGCAGACACTCCTTTCTTTACTAAACGTTTGTCACTCAACTTGTCTTGCTTTTCGACAGCGATGTCGTTCGACAGTTTGGTCGCTCATTTGCGCCCAAAGGGGTTGTTGTCTGTCATCTTAGACCGACTGTGTGGCTATGACGATCTGGGTGCGCGGAAGCAGTGCATTAACGGCCCCTCGTTAAATGATTATAGTAAAAATACAACGAGACCTAAATTAAAATCCGGTTGAAGCTCTAATAAACTGCGCTATTTTCCAATCTTTAACGCCCCGGTGGGCCAGGCATTGCGCGATCCTGGACGCTGCGAATCATCTGAAGACAGGCCACGATCAGATTCTGAATCTCACTGTCGGCGCTGGTCACCGCCACATCTTGGAGCGCGCGTTCATAATCGCCGGCCAGCAGCCAGTTGATCGAATCCATGAGCCTTTCGAGAAACTGCGTAGTATAGCGTATCCGGCTGGTCAGGTCGCGCATCATGGCAAGCCCGACAGCCGGGCTTTCCTCCAGGAAAGCGATAAAATCGTCACGCTTCAGCTTGTAGACCCGGACGGACGCGCCGGGCGCGTCGCTCTCGGCGGCGGCGGTGGCCGAGCGTGGCCGGGTATCGAGCAGCCCCAACTCGCCGACGGTCTGCGCCGGGTTATAGTGGCGAAAGGTAATCAACTCGTTGCCCTGTTCGTCGGGTAGGTAGACTCGGACGCGCCCGGTCTCCACCAGGTACATCGCGTCGCCCGCGTCGCCGATGTTAAAAATCAGCTCGCCGTCTTGGTAGACCTGCAATTCCATCTTATCGACGAGCGGCTGCAAAGTCGGCGGATCGATGCCTTTAAAGATCGAAACGTCAGATTGACTCAGCAGTTCGGCGACAGCGGTTCTTTCTTCTGCCATACACGCTTTACTCAATATAATCGAGCCGGTCTTTCGGTGTGCGCTCGCGCTGTTCGAGTATCTCCGTGAGGCGGGCGAACATCCCGCCTACCACCTTCGGCGTGTCTTCAGACAGCGCCTCCGGCTCCAGGAGTTCGGTTTCCTCCGGCTCCGGCAGCGCCTGCGCAAACTCCGGCATCTCTTCGTAGTTACCTTCGGCGATCCGGCGCGCCGAGTCCAGGGCGGTCTGTACGGCGGTAGTGGTGTAGCGCACCTTCTCCGAGAGATACTGGAGCATGGCAAAGATGACTTGGGGGCGGCTGGAAATGAACATGTTAAACGCCTGACGGTGGAGCGCCAGCACCATGAGACTGCGCCGGGCGTGCGCGCTGGCCGAGCGCGGCTGGCCGTCGAGCAGCGAAAACTCACCCACCACGTCGCCAGGGCGAAAGGTGCGCAGCAGCTTCTCTGCGCCGGTGTAATCCTGGGCATAAATGTCGATGTAGCCGGATTCGATCATGTACATCGCATCGCCCGCGTCGCCCTTGTTGAAAATAACCGCGCCGTCGGCAAACCGGGCCATGGTGATGGCACGCGAAAGGTTTTCTAGATTCGCCAGCGAGACGTGCTTGAAAATCTCAATCTTGCTGAGGCGTTCGGCCAGGTTCTCAAGCTGTTCGGGCGTGAAGCTCTGCGCCAGTTCGGTGACGCGCATAAACAGGTCAAAGGTGTGCACCAGGGTCTTGTCGTGCTCGCCCAGTTCGGCGTCCAGCCGGTCCCAGAGCGCGTCATCTTCAGGCGGAAACATCTCCTGGATGAACTGCTTGACAATCGGCCCCAGCCGGCTCCGAATCGCGCCGACCTCCTGCTCCAACTGCGCAATCTCGCGCTCCCATGCCTGGCGCAGCCGGGGGCTGACCGGCACACTGAGATTGCCCTTCAAGATGCCGATGTTGCCTTGCTTGGCGAGCATCTTTCGGATGAGCATAGCCGTCTCGTCGCCGAACTGCTCGCGCAGCGAATCGAGAATCGCCTCGGCGCCCGAACCACCGAGCCGCTGCACGGCCTTACGCTCGCCGGTCGAGACGCCGGCCGTAACGCCCAACGCCTCCCGGAAACGCTGTTTCTCCTCGCCAAGCCCCTGGTTGATGAGAAAACTCGTCGCCATCGCCGCACCCAGCCCCATCCCAATAGCGATGACCAGCAGCATCACCCCTTGCAAGCCGGGCGTGTTGACCACATTGTTATACACGACGTGGAGGACGATGGCGAACAGGATGCCGGCCGCCGGCCAACCCACCCTGCCGCGCTCGGCGCGGCGCAGCCGCCCCAGCGCAATACCGACCAGGGCGCTGGCGCCGGCGTGCATCAGCGACGCCGAGAGGACACGGCTGATCGAACCGATCAACACGGCGCTGCCGGCGCCGGGCAGATAAAGGAAAAGGTTCTCCGACATGGCGAAGCCGATCCCGGCGGCAAAGCCGTACACGGCGCCATCGACAAAGTAGCGGAAACTGGGATGGCGGATGAGGTAGATGAGCACCAGCGCCTTAAAGATCTCTTCGACGATGGGCGCAACGAAGTTGCTAAGCTGGGTAAACCCCAGGCCCACGTTGCGGATCAGCGCATTGTTGACGACGTAAGCGAGGCCGATAGCGCCGGTCGCGCCCCAGAGGAAAGCAATAACAATGGTGCGGATGCGGGTTGTCTTGAAAATATCGAGCGCCCAGACCAGCCAGACCGCGCTCAGCGGGATCGCTATCGCAATAACATATGAAACAACCAGCGTAAGGGTATTACTCATACAAGCCTTCACCCGAGCACATTCGAATGTGCAGCGCGCCTGGCGTTGGCAGAGGCATAATGTGAGCGCGCGTCACCTATATTATCAATGAATAAAGGGCTAGATGCAACATTGATTCTTAAGATTTTAGCGCCGCCGCCGCATATACCAGAAGAGCGCCGCCGCCGCGACGACCAGTCCCACGATGCCGGCGAGCAGCAGCGCATCCGGCGAGAGCGGGCCGGTGGCAGTGCCGGTCATGCCCGCGCTTTCACCGCCCGCGACCAATGCCAGCCCCACCACCGCCACAACCAGCGCCGCCGCCAGCGCCGCCAGGCGGAAGACAGGCCGTTGGTGCCAGCGCAGCACACGCCGCCGGTGCAGGGCGTTCCATTCCCGGTCTAGGCGGCGGTCCAGGCGGGCACGGAAGGCCGGGTCAGCGGGCACGTCGGGGGCAATCAGTTCGTAGAGGCCGTGCACAACCTCGGTAAGGCCCTGCATCTCGATATCTGAAACATCTGAATCGAGGGACATCGCTTTGCCCTCCAAAATCACATCTGTAATCGCCGCGAGTTTGTCATCTAGATCATTATGACGATTCATATCCTACTGCCCTACTTTCTCTCGGATGGCCTCGATAGCACGCCGATAAAGCGATTTAACCGCCTCCAGCGATTTGCCCTGCACCCTGGCGATCTCAGCAAAAGGGAGTCCATCAGCGAAACGCAGCAGGATGATTTCTTGGTAATGGGCCGGCAGGCTGAGCAGCGCGCGCTGGAGAATCACGCTGTTGTCAATCTGCGCATCGTTGAAATTGACGACCGGCCCCTCTTCATCACTTTCGACACTCACTTCGTCGCGCCGGTAATACCGGCGATAGAAATCTGCGATCTGCCGGCTCACGATGGTATACAGCCAGGTGTTGAACTTCGCGCGGTGCTCGAAGCGCGGGAGCGAACGCGCTACCGCGATAAAAATCTCTTGGGTGACATCCTCGACCTCCTGGATCGGGACTTTGGCTTTTACCCGGTTATACACCTTATCAAAGTAGCGGTCGTACAATGCTCGGAAAGCTTCCCGGTCGCCATCTTGGGCGCGCCGGACCAGAGCGCCGTCGCTGACATTTTGCCCCATCAATCATGCACCTTTACAGGTTAAGTCGCAGGTTCGCCCCAAAGTGCGTCGTTTTTCCTCCAGGCGGCCCGGCTCGCGCCGGCTCCGCGCGGCGCTCCGATTGTTGCACTATCGCGGCTAAAACACAAGGTCCGTCGTTTGCCGTGCTTTTACACTCAGTTCCTTAAAGAAAGAACTTGCGGAGTTTTCGGAGCGAGCCGCCGGAATGCCCAAAATACGGGAGCGAATTCTCGTTCGCCCCGCGCCCCTTGCACTTGGGTCTTCAGGAATTCGCGGGGTGAACGAAGGTTTGACGTCATATCTTGGGCGGCTCGCCCGAAAACCCCGCGAATTTCCAAAGAACCTTGCACTTTTTGAAGTAATACCTGGTCAGTGCTAAAATTATAAAGTAGTATTGGTTAACCTGGTTTACCAATCCAACTGCCCAGACTTTACCAAAACATCCGGGGGAGGAAGTCATGGCCCATATTATTTCCGTCCACTCTTTCCGAGGCGGAACCGGCAAGTCGAACACAACCGCGAACGTCTCCACGGTCCTGGCCGCCGAAGGGTTGAAGGTCGGCATGGTTGACACCGACATTCAATCGCCCGGCATCCACGTCCTATTTGGCATCAGCGAAGACACCATGGGCGCCACACTCAACGATTACTTGTGGGGCAAATGCGATATCGCGGATGCGGCGCACGATGTGACCGCCTTTATCAACGAAAGCAGCGCCGGCCCCACGGTTCCCCCGGGGCAGTTGTTGCTTGTCCCCTCCAGCGTCAAGGCCGGCGAGATCGCGCGCGTGCTGCGCGAAGGCTACGACGTGGGGTTGCTTAACGATGGCTTCCACAGCCTGATCGAAGCGCTGGACCTGGACGTCTTGATGATCGATACTCACCCCGGCCTGAACGAGGAAACTCTGCTCTCCATCGCCATCTCGGATGCGCTGGCGATCATCATGCGCCCGGACCAGCAGGACATCCAGGGCACCAGCGTCACGGTCGAGGTGGCGCGCAAGCTCGACGTGCCGCGTATGATGCTTGTGGTCAATAAAACCCCTACGGTCTACGATTTCAACCAAGTCAAGGCCACGGTTGAAGACAAATATGCTTGCGAAGTCGCCGCCGTACTGCCGCATTCCGACGAGATGATGATGCTGGCGAGTTCGGGCGTCTTCGTCTTCCGTTATCCCGACAACACGATGACCGAGAAATACCGGCAGATCGCCGCCCGGCTGATGGCCTAGACGGCTTGTTCTTTCTGCCGCAGCGCATGGACCGGCTCGCCCCGGTCCATGTTCGCTTCCTTCTGAAAACAACCACGCGCAGCGATCTTAGGCGCCCTTTTTGTGAACACAGCCACAATATCCCGAAAACACTTTCAGGTATAATGACTACAAAGCTAGCTTGTACAAACTGCCAGGCGCAGCCTGGGGGCTGTTATGAAACAACTGCAACAGGTATTGTATCCTCCTGCCTGGTCGGTGACCGTCCGACTCTCGGTCGCGCTGCTGTTGGCGGCGCTTGTGCCGATGAGCTTGATTGCCTACTACAACAACCAGGTAAGCCTTCATAGCCTCGAAGGCACCGAATTCGAGACCAAAGCGCTGCTGGCGTCCAGCATCGCCAGCCGGCTCGACCAGCTCTTATCCGATACCCAGCACGTCGCCAAGCAGGTCAGCGGCGAGCCGGCCGTCATCGGCTTCCTCGACAACCCCACCGCCGTCCCCTACGAAGCAGCCGCGCTCACCCTGGATAACGTGTTGTTCTCTAACCCCAACTACGAATACGTCTATCTGATGGACCGCACCGGCGATGCGGTCATGTCGCGCCAGTTGGAGCACCTGAGCAGCATCGAGGGCCTGCACCTGAAAGACCGCAAATACTTCCAACAGGCAATGGCCGGCGGTCAGTACATCGACGTGCTGGTCGGGCGCACCTCGCGCCAACTGGGGCTGTATTTCTCCTCGCCGGTCTATGGTCCGGACGGCGACTCCATCGGCGTCGCCGCCATTAAAATCGGCGGCGCAGCGGTTGAGGAAGTCATGAAAACCCTGCAAATCGGCGAACAGGGCATCGCTTTCTTAATCGACCAGGACGGCGTGATCGTCAGCCACCCCAACCCCGAACTTTATTATCACAGCCTGGTCTCACTGCCCCCGAAGAAGGTTCCTACCGTCGTCCAGCGCCTCACCTTATCGGGCGGGCGCGTCGAGAGTCTCGGTATGGCCGACCTCGCGGCGGATGTTCTACAAGCGACCCACGCCGACCACACCAGCTATATCAACACCGACGGCACCCGTCACATCGGCGGTTTCGCGCCGCTGAGCCAGCTACACTGGACCGTGGTCGTCAGCGAGCCACAGGCCGAATTCGCCGAGCCGCTCAACAACCTGGCCCGCCAGAGCGGGTTGAGCGTCGTCATCGTCGGCGTGGTGGTCGCGGTGATCGCGCTGAGCCTGGCGCAGAGCATCGCGCGGCCCGTGCGCGCCCTCACCCATGCAGCGCAAGCCCTGGAACGCGACGACGACTCGTTCGACGCGGTGGGTCTCGAAGCGCACGCACCCAAACACGGCGATATCGGCCAGTTGGTGCGCGTCTTCATCCGCATGGCGCAGGAGGTCAAAGCGCGCGAGGAACGTTTGAAGCAGCAGGTCATGGAACTGCGCATCGAGATCGACGAAGTGCAAAAGGAGCGCGAAGTCGCGCGCATCGTCGATACCGAGTATTTCCGCGACTTGAAAGCAAAGGCGGTAGATGCGCGCCGCAGACGCGACGCCGGGAACACGGACAGCATTTTCGATGCGTTGAAAAGCAAAGTGCGCGACGATGCGGCGGACGAAAACACCGACGACAGCGCCGAAGACGACCCCTTCTTCGATCTGCGCACCAGGGCCGAGAACATACGCCGCCGACAAATCCCCCAGCCCGACGACGATTAGCCGGCTTTCCGGCCGGCGTTCACGCTCATTCAACCGCCGGCAGTTGGTCGCAGTCGCCGGCCTCCTCCACCACGTCGGCGCGCACCCAGTAGCCGCGCTCAGTCAGACGCCACCACGTCAGGCCGTCCTCGCCCACCGTCTGCGCGTCGGCCCGGATGCGCGCGCCGGGCTGGAGCACGCGCGTGACGGCGAAGTCGGTGCCCGGCCCTTCGCGCGCGTTCACATAGTCAGGCGCGACGAGCATACAGACCACCTCCGCCTGGGTGATGAGCCGGTCGAGCGGCGGCACCCGCCACACCCGCGCCCGGCCCTCGCCGCCGGCCGAGGCCAACAGCACACCGTCCGGGTTGAACGCGACATCGGTCACGACCTCGCCGTGCCCGTACAGGTTGACCGGTTGGCCTTTTGAGGCCGGCGCAGCCGGGAACCCCAGCATCACCGCGCTGGCGGTCCCCACCGCCAGCACGTCCCCCGCCGGGCTGAAAGCCATGCTCACCGCCAGCGAGGCGCGCCCGTCCAGCTTGCCGGGTGCGTCACCGCCGGTTTGCCACAGCCGCACCCCGTCGAAATCACCGGCGGCGAGCAAGGCGCGCTGCGGGTCGAGCGCCAAGCTGAAAATCGCCGATTCGTGCGCGCCGGGCGCGGCTAGTTCCGCGCCGCTCGCCAGGTCCCACAGGTGGAGCGCACCGCCAAAGTCGCCGGCAGCGACGACCTCCCCGCGCACCGCTGCGGCGGTCAGCCCGTCGATCTCGATGCTCCGGGTGATCTGCCCGCCCGCCGCCGACCACACGAGCAGCCGGCCGTCCGCGCCCGCCGAGATGAGCGCCGCGCCCGCCGCATCGAACCCCAGCCCGATCACGCGCCCGGCGTGCCCGGCCCACGCGCTGCGCAGATCGCCGTCCACCTCCCACAGCCGGATATCGCCGCCCGCGCCGCCGCTTGCCAGCAAGGTCCCGTCGGGCGTAAAGGCGAGGCGCTCGACGCCGCCGGGGTGCTCCAGCCGCCCGACGACCTGCCAAGTCGTCGTATCCCAGAGAGTCACGCAGCCGCCGGTATCACCGCCTGCCAGCACGCGCCCGCCGTCGCCGAACGCCACCGCGCGCATCACGTCGCCGCAGCCGGCCAGCGATGCCGTCTCCCGGACCCACTGCGCGGTGTATGGCGTGATGGATACCGCCTCGCCAAAACAAGCCATCACGCGCTCGTGCACCCGGTCGCGCACGGCGCGCACCGCGTCCGCCGCGCTCGCCGGCGAGTCCGTGGCCGGGTCGAAGTCTCGGACCCGTTCATGCACACCGCGCACCAGCCGGTACATCTCCGGGCCGATCACCTGCTGCGCGGCGCTCGCCGCGATGCGCGCCTTGAACAGCATCACCGCCGCCGGCTCTAGCACAGCCGGATCATCGGCGGCGTCTGCCATAACCTGCGCGGCCTGGTGCAGGTATTGGGCGATTTCGACCATCGCGCGCAGCGCCGGCCCGCCGCCGGCGCGCAGGTCCGCACAGGCGTCATCCTGGGCGGTAGCCGGGACGCAGCTTATCACAAGGACGAGAAGGATGGCGGCGTGTTTCATCGCCGCAGATTGTATTGCGGCTCCGCCGATGCTTCAAGATTCAAGGGAGCCTCGCACTCATTGGTACAAAGCCTCCCGACAATGACTGGACTGACAACCCTTTGTTGCTCTATTCTTTTTGCAGAAGGATAAATCGCATTGCATCAAAACCAATCTGCACTCGGTTGGCGAGTGGTTCGCCTGTCATATCTGATAACCGAACGACCGTAGGCATAGAGGGATGAATTGAAAGCGGGTACCGACCAAGTGAGACCCATTGGTCAAAATAGCGAGATTGATCAACTGAAACGGTGTCGGTACCGCGTCGATGGGTAACCTTGTACCGTGCCTGCTTTGTTGTCGCATTTTGAGATGGAATAAAGGCCATTACCTCGTATAGGCCGGTTTGAGTTATTTCAGGTCGCCATTCGGCCCAACAATCCTCTTCTCCGGCCAGCGTGTGAGTCCAATATGAACGGCCCCGATATCCAACCGGAGCCTCATACCAATACTCCGAACTCGATTTGACAAACCCCTTATCTACCTCATCCAGTGTGATCTCAACGCCAGAGATGACCGGCATAGACCCCGGTCTATGGCTCTTGATAAAATCGCTCGGGTGATAGTACTGGTTGAGTACCTGCTCACGGGTCCAACCCCAAGCAGTGGGCAGCAGTTCTCGACGCCGAATCTCGAAATGAAGATGGGCAATCCAGCGGTCGTTAGCCCCTTTGCCAATTGTGCCAACTTGTTGACCCCTGGTAACTTTATTTCCCCGACCAACCATTCGTTCTCGCAAATGAGCATATTGTGACCAGGCTTTATTGCCATCCGGCATAACATGCTCGATCAAGACAATATTTCCCCAAGAACTAAAAAAATCAGAGGCGGTAACCACACCGTTTGCAATAGCGTAGACCGGATCGCCCAGGTCAGTATCGCCGTAGCCATATCCATTCCAGTCCTCGCCGGTGTGCCAGGCATTGAAGCGTTTAAAATAGTCTGGGTCAACCAACCCTGCTGCTATGTAATAGTTCGCGCCGCTGGGCGCTCCGCATGGAAAGTCAAAGCCATCAGCGATTCCTTCTACAGCGCTCATGTTATTTCTCCTTTTTCAACAAACTATAAAGCCGAAAGTAGTATTCCTCTATATAAGGGAAGCTTTCGGCAGCTATCTAATAACTAGCATGTTCTCTACCGCTACAGTGTGTTCAGTAGAGTTTTACTAATTCTATCATAAAAATTCTCGAACATAAATAAATCTCAAGTAAAATAAAATATAGTCATTTCAATTTTAATAATAAGCAAAAGGTCATTCAAGATTGGACAGACAAGACTGACTCTAAAACAGTATGTTTCATCGCCGCAGATTGTATTGCGGCTCCGCCGATGCTTCAAGACACACCGAATATTAGGGGGCACAGCCACAAAGAAATACTGTATGATGAAGCCAACAGTCAATCGTTGAGGAAGCTCTGAATGACCGACCGGGACCAACTCCATGACCAAATCGACTCGCTGCCCAAAGAACACCTCGCCGCCGTGCAAGACCTGGTCGAGAAGTTCTTAAAGCCGGCCTCCAGGTCTGCACACCTCTACCCGCCGCGTATCGTCGCCTTCGACCGCTCATTCTGGCTGCGCGAGGACGGCGAACCCGTGATCCTCGTCCGAGACCGCCTGACCGCCCGGCGCATCGGCAAAAGCTGCGTCCTCGAGTTTCCGGCGGATTTAGAGGTTCAGGTCAACGGCGAGCGATTACACGCCGGAGAATATACGCTACGCGACGGCGACTTCATCCGGTGCGGGAGACATCGCTTTTTCTTCCAAGCCGACCCGGTGGCTGCGCGGCACAAGGTTGTTTTGCCGCCGTCCTACTTGAGCGAGAAGGTTCGCAAGAAAGTCACGCTCGATAAGCAAGGCGTTACATTCCACGGCAGCGTGCAGAAGAGCGGCACGATCCACTGGGAGGATATTCTGTGCCTTAACATCGAAGAGGGGCGCGGCACGGCGAGCTTTTACTTTCATGCGCGCGGTCACTGCCGCAGCAGCGAATTTGTTTCGATGCCGGGCACAGTGATCCCGGCAATCCCGATGGGCGGCGCATCCATGTATATCTTGTCCTTCAGCGCCGCCCAGGGGCACAGCTTTATCGAGTGGCTGCGCACAACCGCCCCGTTCGACCTGAGCGTGCACGCCTCATATGAATACCGCCGCCAGTTCCCCGACGCTTACCTGGCGATGGCGGAAGCGTACATCGCGGCGACGAAGGCGCTCCCCGCCGTCGCCGATTTCATCCGGGGCAAGCCAACCCTGCGCGAACAGCTCCCGTGGCTGCTGGCAGGCATCGGCGGGTTGGTGCTCCTAATTCTCGACTTCACGGTCGTCGGCGCGCAGGGTGTCAAATCCGATCATTTACTTCAATTTATCTTCTTCGCCGCCTTCTTCGCCAGCGCGGTGTTCGTGGTGATCGGTTTTGCCGGGCTGCTCTACCGGCATTCGGCGTGGCGCAGCCTAGGCAGTGTATTCGACCGGTGGTTGGAAAAACAAAGCAAGGAGTAGCATAAGTTGGAAGTGACTTATTGTAAAGTCGGTTTGAGCACAGCGTCGTAGTAAGCGCTTCCCGGAAGAACAGTCCTTCCGGGAAGCGCCGTTTTATGGAGTTGGGATCGACCGCCGGGTGGTTTTACTCGCCGCTCACCACCGAGACGGTGATCTCGAAAGCGCCCGACTCACCCTCCTGCTGTGGTTCGACCACGACGTAATACGGGCCATCCTGCGCGAGCACGAACTTGTTGATCTCCGGGTTGGCGCCGGGACCGCCGTCATCATCTTCGACCAGCCGCACACCATTCGCGTCCAGCAGTTGGATACGGCTGTCCAGCATGTCGCCGCCGTCCACGCCGACGGTGACGATTTCGCCGGCGGCGGCCTCGAGCCGGAACAACTGGAACGGCATCATCTCGGTAAGCGCGCTCTGGACCGTCTCGCCGTGCGCCGCCGGGACGGCGTCATCGAGCAGCCGTACACTGAGCGTAAAGCTGCCTTCAGATGGCGCACTGTAGTCGCTCGAAACCGTCAGCCACACCCGCGCGCCGTCGGCAATAGGGAGAAACCGGAGGGTGCTCCCATGAGCAAGCGCGCCTCCGCCCGTGTCGCTGCTCCCACCACCGCCACCACCGCCACCACCACCTCCGGCATCTTCGACATACTGCATGTGGCTGAAACCGGGCATGAAGTCGGGCGAGGCAACGAACACAACCAGCGTACCGGCCTCCTCAAGGGTCAAGGTGTAAGTTGCCTCGGGGTCGTCGGCGGTCAGACTCCCCTTGACCGTTTTGCCGATTTCCACCGGCACGGCGTCGATATCGCCCGTCGGCGGGAAGACCGGCGTCGGCACCACAAAGGCGTTCACCTCGCCGTCGAGCGCCAGGGTGAAAGCACCCGCCTCGCCGGGATTGGTCGCGCCGACCACGAGGTAATATCCCATGCTGGCATAGAGCGGCATATCCAAAATCTCTGGGTCGAAGCCGGCGCCGCTGTCCTCGTCCACCGTGAGCGGTCCCCCCGTCACAGAAGCGAAGAGACTCATCTGAGTATCTACGACACCGCCGCTGTCTACGACGATATCAATCCGGTCGCCGGCTGCGCCGGTGAAGGCGAACAGCGCGAACCGCGCATCCCCGGTAATGGCGCCCTCGACCGTCTCGCCGTAAGCGAGATGCACCGGTTCGGGCAGCGCATCGAGACGCAGGGCAAAGTCGCCGGACGGCCCATCTACCGCCTTCGATACCCACAGATACAGTTCCTCGCCGGCGCCCAAAGCGACGATGAAACCGGCCGGCTCCATCAAGAAACTGCCGCCGCTGCTCGGACCGGCTTCCGAGTACGTCGTCGCGTAGTTGATCGGCAAGAAAGTCGTCGAGGTCGCGTCAACCCGCAGCACGATGTCCGTCTCGGCGACGAAGCGATAGGACGCCACCGGCGCTTCGTCGGTAATCGTCCCCTGGACTACCTGGCGGATCTCGATAGGCTGGATATCCTCCAGAGGCCCCAACTCGAAGACCGACATCGGCGCCTGGTATCCCGGCTCTAAGACAGGGGTTGGCGTCGGTGTCGGGACCGCTGTGGGTGTAGCAGTGACCGGCGCTGCCGCGCCGCCGGTGCTGGGGTTCGGCAGGCTGCCGACCACGCCGCGCCCCGTCAAGAGGAGCAGCGCGCCGAACAATACAACCCCCGCCACGGCGGCCAGCAGCGTAATCGAGTATGCCCGCACCGGGCGGCGGGCGCTTGTCTTCCTGGTTATGGTTGTGTCTGCAATGTACATATCTTCCTCCATGGATATAGTCTGTCGATCCGGCACGACTTGTGAGCCGTGCCCATTCGAGGCGTTCTCCAGCCGCGCCGCTGCGAGCGCACGCATCCAGATGCGCGCCGGCACGTCTGGGACGCACGGCGGTACAGCGCTTTCGGCCTGCACCAGCAGGCGCACGAAGGCGGCGGTCTCCGAAGCCAAGCCGGCCGGGGTGGGCGCATGAGGGTCGCTGCGCAGAGCGTCCATAAAGCGGTCGATCAGTCCGGCCTCGTATCCATGTGCGTAATCGTGTTCGAGTTCGGGTTCGGGTTCGGATTTGGGCGTGCTCATCTTTCCCCCTCCGGGCGGTCGTATACCGCGCAGTGCTGCGCGCGCAGCTCCTTGATAATACGGTGCAGCTCTACGCGCACCGCGCCGGGCGATCTATCCACTATCTCGCCGATTTCCTTCGCGGTCAGCCCGCCAGTCACCTTGAGCGCGAGCAGTTCGCGCCGGTCGTCGGGCAGCCCCGCGACGAGCGCGCGGAGCGCCTGCCATTCTTCCGCTTCAACCACCTGCTGCCCCGGCCCTGGCCGGTCGTCGGTCGGATCAAAACTGATCGCCTCAAGCGAGACCTGGGAGCGGCGGCTGCGCGCGCGGTAGTGGTTGGCGACTACGTTGTGCGCGATCCGAAAGAGCCACGCCACCACGCGCCCGCCCCGGTAGCCGGGGAGCGCGCCCAGCGCACGGGTGAAGACCTGGCTGGTCAAATCCTCCGCCTCCACCTCACTGTCAACCCGGCGCCAACAGTAGGCATAGATGCGCCGGAAGTAGCGCTCGTAGATCGGAGCAAAGCGCGCAGGATCGGCGCGCGCCAACCGCATGATCTCGGCCTCGTCCGGCGCTTCATCGGCGGATGGATGGATAAAAGATCGGGTTTGCTGTTCTCGCATCATACGTTTGCTGCCTCGATTCGATGGCATCGGCTTGCCGGTAGCCTCCGTAAGGAGAAGACACGGCAGACTACAGAATGTTACAGCAGATTCCAGGCGAGATCGATTCGTCTCAACAACGCATCCCAACCAGCCGGAACGGCGCCGTATGGCGCACTGAACGGGAGAGGGGTAACATGGCTACACTTATGTCATCCTGGAGGCAAGGAGCCATCATGACTCGACGCTCGGTCCGTTTTTTCTTTTTCATCATCCTGGCCGGCCTTATTTCGGTGTTCGCGCCGAGCGCGTGCGCGCAAGATGGCCTGGCGGCCCAGACTACCGCCGACCTTAACCTACGCACCGGGCCGGGGCCGGAATATGTGGTGATTGCGTCGCTGTCCGCCGGTACGCGCGTCCGCGTCGAAGGCCGCGACCCGACCACCGGCTGGGTGCTGGTCACGACCGACGGCAAGCGCGGCTGGGTTTCGACCTGCTGCATCGTCTTCGACGCGGCTATCGACTTAGAAACCCTGCCGCTCAGCCCGGAGCGCGGCGCGACATACGCGGAGGGGGCGTCGCCGGACGCAGACGACCCACCCACACAGGATGCGCCGCCCACGCCCGGCGGCAGCACGGCAGCCGTCACTACGGCGCTGCGCATGCGCGAAGGGCCAAGCGAAGAAGACGCCATCGTGATGATCCTGAAAGCCGGTGCGACGGTCGCAATCCTGGAAAGGTCTTTAGATGGCTACTGGGCGCATGTGCGCACCGCCGGCGGCGTCGAAGGCTGGGTCTCGACTTGCTGCCTCGCGCCGGCCGGGGCGACCACTCCGCCCGCCGCACCGCCGCCCGGCGCCGGGTGGAATGCCCGGACTGCCGCAGAGCTAAACGTCCGGCAGGGACCGAGCCTGGCCTACGAAAAGCTGGCGCTGCTGCCGCCGCAGACGCCAGTCGTCCTTGAGGCGCGCAACGCGACGAACGGCTGGGCGCTGGTGCATACCGGGGCCGGCGTGCGCGGCTGGGTCGCGGCGGCATACCTGCGCTTCGACGCAGGCGTGCAGATTGGCGACCTCCCTGTCGCCGACGAGATTGTCGCTGCCGCGCCTGCCAGCGCTCCGGCAGACAGCGGGGCGCCGGGCTGGCAGAACCGCCCAATCATCACGGTGAGCGGGCGCGCCCGTGAAATCTTCTTGCACGGCCAGACATTGGGCAACAACCCTGGGGCGATTTCTACCATCGGCGATTGCAACAGCGATATCGGCGTGTATTTGGGCTTTTTCGCCTGGGGACAGTACACTCTGGGGCCTGATTACCAATACCTGCAACCGGTGATCGACCACTTCGGCGGCTCGTTCGCGCGCCGGAGCGTGACGACCTGGAGCGGCAACCACGCCTGGATGGTCTTCGATTCCACCTACGCCAAGCCCGACCTTTGCAAGCCGGGCGAAGCGCCCATCGAGTGCGAATACCGCGTCAACCGGCCCGCCGTGTTTTTGATCGAAGTCGGCGTCAATGAGGCCGGGACGCGCACCTTTGCCGATGACCTGCGCGCAATTATCGATTTCGCCGTCGAAAAGGGCGTCATCCCCATCCTGGCGACGAAAGCCGACGCGCCGGGCGGCGCGGCGCAGGGCAATAACGCGATCATCCGGCAGATTGCGGCAGAATACGGTGTGCCGCTCTGGGATTTCGGCGCAGTCGCCGAGACGCTGCCCAACAACGGGCTGCGGGCCGATGGGGTGCATCTGCTGTGGGCGCCGCTGGATTACACCACACCCGACGCGCTGAACGCCGGGCACGCGGTCCACAACCTGACCGCGCTCATGGCGCTCGACGCGGTGTGGCGCGGGGCAATGCAATAACGAGTATAATTCACCGGAGTACTAGTTTTATAAGTAAACGAGGAAGATCATGTCGAGTCTTGCTTCCAGGTTGAGTCTGCGCGTGAAACTGTTGCTGACCTTCGTAGCAGTCTTCACGATTGCGCTGGGGGTCTTTGCGGTCCTGGCCCTCTCCACCGCTTACAACGGAGTCACCGAAGTAGCCGTCGCGCAGAACCGCGACAATATCGAGTACATCGCCAGGGAACTGCTCCCCTTCCTGGTGCCGGGCGAATATTTTGTCGGCGAGGACTACGGCAACTTCCTGGCCGCCGGCGAAGCCGGCGACTACATGCATTACGTCATCTGGTCGTATTTGAGACTGGCGCGGGGCGCCGACGAAAACGTTCGCATCCATACCATCCTCAACGCCGAAGGCGGGACGCCGGTCTATGCCGTCTCGACCGAACACGCTTTCGAAGTACTCGACGACGTCAACATGCCTTACCGGTATGACGCCGACGCCGAAGTCTCCCGCCCCTTGCGCGCCCCTTACGAAGACCCGGCGCGCTACGCCGAACTGTTTAAAGGACTCGAATCGAAGATCACCGTCAAGGCCCCGGAGGACCAGAGCTTCTACGATGTAGATGTCGAGCCGGTGATTGAAGATATCCACGTTGACGATAAGGGTCTTTGGGCCACCGCATACACACCGATTACCCTGGTCGATGGCACGATGATCGGCATTGCCTGGATCGACGCCGGCCCGCTCAACATCGCCGACGTGCCGCGCCACATCGTCAATGCCGGCGCCAGCACGGCGGTTGTGGTCTATCCCGTGCTGATCGTCGTGGTGGTCGTCGTGGCGCTCACCATCGCCCACCCGCTGCGCAAGCTCACCAACGCCAGCGAAGTCGTCGAGAAGGGCGACAAGTTCACGCCCGACCTGCTCGAAGATATCGCCGGGCGCGGCGACGAATTGGGGCAGCTTGCGCGCATCTTCAGCCACATGGCGGTGGAGGTGCAGGCGCGCGAAGAAAAGCTCAAACAGCAGGTGCAGGAACTAAAGATCGAGATCGACATGGTGAAGAAAGAGAAGTCGGTGAAAGAAATCACCGACACCGACTTTTTCCGCGATCTACAGAGCAAAGCCAAACGCGAGCGCGAGACGCGCGAACCGGGCGAGGCGGAGGCGAAACCCGAACCGGCCCCGGCCGCCGACCAAGCCGAAGGCGCCGGCGACGACTTCCTCGCCGGTCTGCAAAGCAAGGCCCGCGCCGCGCGCGCGCGCAAGCCGGAGCCGCCGGACAACCCCGACGCCGGCGCGTAGCCTTCAGACTCAGCGCGGCGCGGCGCGGTCGCGGTCGGCCAACTCAAAAGCATGGGCGACCTGCTCAAGGAATAGTTCGGCGCGCAGCGTCAGGCGAATCGCGCTGCGGTCAAGCTGCATCCGCGCCGCGATCTGCTCGGCGAGCATCCGGGCGATCTGGTCGCGGTTGCGGTCCAGTTCGGCGCGGCGCTGCAAGAAGTCTACTACCTTACGGCGGTCGTCTCCGGTCAGCGCGCTGATATCGATGTACGGCGGCAGCGGGTCATAGCGCGAGAGGTACCAGTACACGACCGTGTAGTCCTCCTGCACCGTTTGCAGGGTAAGCTGTTTGCGCTCGCGGATGACGATGGTGCGCGCCGCCAGGTCGCCGAGGCGCTGCGTCCGCTTGGTGACGAACAGCGCGACCAACCCGATGCCGTAGAACAGCGGCAGGAAATCGAACAGGCGCACCAGGTTACGGATGAGCGCGCCGCCGGTGTTCAGCGGCATCCCGTTCGCCTGCACCACGCGAATCCCCAGGCGGCGCTTGCCGGGCGTCTGGCCGTTCCAGACAAACTCGAAGAACAGGTGGTAGAAGGTGACAAGGAGGAACTGGAGCAGCACGAAGATTGCCACCAGTACATCGCCGCTGAGTGGGCTGTTGATCGCCGCCCGCGAAAAAAAGATGGAAAATGCAATCATCAGGACGAACAGGATAAAATAGTCGATGACTGCGGCCATACACCGGCTGCCGAAGCCGGCGATCTCGGCTTCGAGCATGACGTTTTCGGGCGTATCGATGAACAGGCTGTTGATATCATCGGACACTGCGGTTGTTCCTTTACTTCTACTTCTACGACGGATTAGACCATGATCGTTAATGATTTTATCAGACTTCGGCAGAAAGATTGGGAACGTTTACAGTTTTTGATGGATAAACACAAAGGGCGCAACACGCTGAGCGCAGCGGAAGCGCGCGAACTGGGCATGTTGTATCGCGCCGTCACATCCGATCTGGCGCTTGCCCGCCGCGACTACCCGAATCAGCGCGTGACGCTGTTCCTCAACCAACTGCTCACCCGCGCGCACAGCTTTATTTACCAGCAGGACGTGAGCGACTTCCGGCAGCTCGTCCGGTATTTCACGCACACCATCCCGCAGACCTTCCGGCAGACCGGGCTGTTCACGCTGGCGGCGTTTTTGCTGTTCGTGGCGCCGGGACTGGCCGGCTACCAGATCGCCTTCGCCAACCCGGATATTGCCGAGCCGCTGGGGTTAGTCGAGGTGCAGGAAACGCTCGCCGAACAGGATATCTGGACCGATATCCCGGTCAACCAGCGCCCGTATGCGTCGGCGTTCATCATGAGCAACAACATTCGCATTGCGATCCTGGCGTTCGGCGGCGGCGTGACCTTCGGCCTGTTCAGCCTGTACATCCTGGCGATGAACGGTCTGCACATCGGCGCGGTCCTCGGCTTGGCGGCTCACTACGGCATGGGGTGGCCCTTGTTTAACTTCATCATCCCGCACGGCGTCATCGAGCTAAGCGTGATTTTCATCGCCGGGGGCGCGGGGCTGCAACTGGGCTGGGCGCTGCTCAACCCCGGCCTGTACTCGCGGCGCGATGCGCTGGGGATTGCGGCGCGGCACGTGCTGCCGCTGGTGGTGGCGTCGGTGCTGCTGTTGATCGTCGCCGGTCTTATCGAGGGGTTTGTCTCGCCGTCGGATGCGCCCCCGACGGCGCGCGCGCTCGTCGCGGTGGGGAGCGGTATGCTGCTGTACGGTTATTTCGGCCTGGCCGGGCGCGGGTAGAGCTGATTCGTTCTGGAAATCCGTGTCCCATTAAAAATCTCGCCAACAACATGGGATACACCCGCCCATTGCCGGCAGCCCGACAATCCCCTAATATTGAGTATGAGAACCGTAAGATACCATAGTTGGACGGGATGATGCGACGAAACGTAACCTTGCTGTTTTTGACGATCCTGGCCGTGACCGGCCTGGGCGGTGTGCTTCCCGCGCGGCTGCCGGCCCGCGCGCAGGATGCGCCCACCGCCGCGCCGCTCGATCTGCCGACCTATACCCTCACGCCCGAAGGCGGCGTCACCGCCACGCCGACCTACACGCCCAGCCCGCCCGGCCTGGCCTACGCCGAAGCCATCGACGAGGCAAACGTGCGCTCCGGCCCCGGCGTGGATTTTGGTAAGGTCGGGACGATCTACAGCGGCGGCAAATACGTCGTCCTCGGCGTGCACCGCGATTATCCCTGGGTGCAAATCCAGTTTGAAGACTCGTCGAGCAAGACGGCCTGGGTTTACCGCGACTTAGTTGAGCTGACCGGCAACGTGGCCGATATCCCGGTCATCGAGCCGGAGGCGCTGCCGACGCAAAACCCGCTGCTCATGGCGATGCAGGAAACCCTCCAGGTGCTCACGCTCACGCCCGGCGCGTTGGGCACCGCGACCGCAATGGCCGGCCTGTTCCCCGGCGGCGTCTCGACCGCGCCGGCCGACCAGCCCACGCCCACCCGCCCGCCGACCTTCACGCCGCCGCCGCTCGGCCCGACCCAACTACCCTCCTACCAAAGCCTGGCCGCACGCACCGGCAGCGACAATGGATTGGGCGGGCTGCCGCCGGCCGTCCCGATTATCGTGCTCGCCGTGTTGGGGATCATGGGCTTGGTCGTCAGCATCCTGCGGCGGATGTTTTAGCCATGTACGCCGAAGTCGTCGTCAACGCGCCGGTTGACGGCACGTTTCACTACCACATCCCGGACAAGCTAGCGGGGCGCATCCGGCCCGGCCATCTGGTCGAAGTACCGTTCGGCAAAACGCGCCAGCAGGCCGTAGTGTTGCGCCTGGACCCCAACTCGCCGGTTCTTCAAACCAAGCCGATTCACAAGCTCCTGGATGCCGAGCCGGTGGTGCAGCCGGTGCATATCGCGCTGGCCGAGTGGATGAGCCAGGCCACGCTCAGCAGCCTCGCCGACTGTCTGCGCCTGTTCCTGCCGCCGGGCCTTTCCAAGCGCGGCGATATCGAAGTCACGCTGTGCTACCCACTCCCTGAAGCGCCCGCCAATACCACCGCGCAAAAGCGCGTGATAGCGCTGCTGGAGCGGCGCGGCCCGGCGCTGCGCGGCCGGCAGATCGCGCGGGCGCTGCCCCATATCGACTGGCAGCGCGCGGTGGGCCAGCTTGCCCGGCGCCAGGTCGTCGCCAGCGAGCCGGTGCTCGATGCGCCCTCGGTCAAGCCGCGCACGGTGCGGACCGCGCGCCTCGCCATCACGCCGGCGCGCGCGCCGGGCGTGGCGCGTATGCTGGGCCGCGAGAGCAAGCGCGCCAACGTGCTCGAAGTGTTGGTGGCTTCGCGCGACCCCGCGCCCGCGCTGGCCGACGTGTGCGACGCCGCCGAGTGCGCCGAGGGCGTGGTCAAGGCGCTGCACAACCTGGGCATGGTGAACCTTCTCCGGGAGACGAAGCCGGCGCGTGTGAGCCTGGCTCTGCCGCCCGATGCGGTCGTCCCGGCGATCATCGAACTGCGCGGCGGCGCGCGGCAGTATGCGGTGCTGCAACTGCTGGCGGAGGCGGGCGACGCGGTAAACGTCTCGTGGATTTACGAGCAGACCGGCGCGAAACTCGGCGACCTCAAAGCGCTGGCGGAGGACGGATTGATCGTGCTGGGCGAAGACGAGATCATCCGCGACCCGCTCGCCGACTACGACTACGCGCCCGCCGAAGCGCCCGTCCTGACGCCCGACCAGCAGGGCATTTGGGCGGAGGTGCGCGCAGCGCTCGATTCCCTGCGCGCGGGGGGCGCGGGCGCGCCCCGGCCTATCCTGCTCCACGGCGTCACCGGCTCCGGCAAGACCGAGATTTACCTGCGCGCGGTCGAGGCGGTCGTCCGGCAGGGCCGGCAGGCGGTCGTCCTGGTGCCGGAGATATCGCTGACGCCGCAGACCGTGCGCCGGTTCCTGGCGCGTTTCCCGCGCCGTGTGGGCGTGGTTCACAGCCACCTCGGCGCCGGCGTGCGCTACGATACCTGGCGGCAGGCGCGCGCCGGCCGGCTCGATGTCATCGTGGGCGCGCGGTCGGCGCTGTTTGTGCCGCTGCCTCGATTGGGCCTGATCGTGCTCGACGAAGCGCACGACGACAGCTACAAGCAGTCGCCGCCGGTGCTCCCGCCTTTCTATCACGCGCGCGACGCCGCCGTCGAGCTAGGGCGGCTGTGCGGCGCGGCGGTGATTCTCGGCACGGCGACGCCCGATGTGGTGGATTTCTACCGGGCGCAGCGCGGCGAGTACCGGCTGCTGACTCTGCCGCAGCGCGTGCTGGGCCACCGCGAGCGGGTGCGCCGGCAGGCCGGGCGCTTCGGCGTCGCGGCCGAAGTACAGGCGTACCGGCCTGACGAAGCGGAAGGCGCGCCGGACGCGGTTTATGCGAAAATGCCGCCGGTGCAGATCGTAGACATGCGGCAGGAGCTTCGCGCCGGCAACCGCAGCATGTTCAGCCGGGCGCTGCGCCAAGCGTTGGAGGCGGTGCTGAGCGCCGGCCAGCAGGCGATTCTGTTTATGAACCGGCGCGGCACCTCCACGTCGGTTATGTGCCGCGACTGCGGGTATGTGCACGTCTGCCCGCAGTGCGATACGCCGCTGGTCTATCACGGCCCGGACCGCGCGCTGACCTGCCATCACTGCGGGCACCACGAAGCCCAACCGCACACCTGCCCGGCGTGCGGGAGCAAGCGCATCAAGTACCTGGGCGTCGGCACCGAGTTGATCGAGCAGGCGGTCACGGCGACTCTGCCGGGCGCGCGCGTGCTGCGCTGGGACCGCGATACGACCGGCGCGCGCCAGAATGCCCACGAAGCCATCTTGCAGCATTTCATCGACGGCAACGCCGATATCCTGGTCGGCACCCAGATGATTGCAAAGGGACTGGACCTGCCGCTGGTGACGCTGGTCGGGGTGGTGCTGGCCGACGTGGGGCTGAATCTCCCCGATTACCGCGCCGCCGAGCGAACTTTTCAAGTGCTGGCGCAGGTGGCCGGGCGCGCCGGCCGGGGGCTGCTGGGCGGGCGCGTGATCTTGCAGACCTACAACCCGGAGCACATCGCCGTCGCCGCCGCCGCGCATCACGATTACCACGCCTTCTATGCGCAGGAGATCGTCGCCCGGCGCGACCTGGGCTACCCGCCGTTTATGCGGCTGGCGCGGCTGCTGTTCCGCCACCCGCAGGCGGCCCGCGCCGAGCAGATGGCGACCGAAGCCGCCGCCCTGATTCGAGAGCAGATACACGCCCACGACCTCCGCACGACCCACCTCATCGGGCCGGTGCCGTGCTTCTTCACGCGGCTGGCCGGCCAGTATCGCTGGCACGTCGTCATCCGCAGCCCGGACCCCCTGTATGTCTTGGAGGGTCTGCCGCTCAAGCCGGAATGGACCGTCGATATCGACCCGGTGGAACTGCTCTAACCGGCTACCGAACGCCTCCAGGCTCGACCTCTTATGTCGATTTAGGACATACGCCCTATGACGAGGCATCTTCGACGCATGTTATAATGTTAAGGTGTAGTTTGTGGTCACTTAATCGCTTAGTTGAGCTTTTAGCCGGAATTGGGTGGGAAAACCGAGGAACTGCGTTGTGAACAATAAACGGGTTTTGGTCGTCGATGATGCGACGGATATACGCAGCTTGTTGGCCGATTATGTGCTGGGACCGGCCGGCTACGAGGTCTTGACCGCCGAAGACGGCGCAAAGGGGTTGGAGGCCGCGCGGCGCTTCGCCCCGCAGTTGATGGTCCTCGACTACGAGATGCCCGGATTGACCGGGTTGGAACTGGTAAAGACCCTCAAGAAGGATGGCATCGAGACCCCCGCGATTTTGATCACAAGCGACAGTTCGGAAGATTTGGTCATCAAGGCCATGCGCATCGGGGTGCGTGATTTTTTGCGCAAGCCGTTCGAGCCGGAGGACTTGCTCGAAGCGGTGAAGCGCGCCTGGCCGGAGAAAGACGAAGCGCTCCGGCCGGCGCTTTCGCCGGCGGATGTGCTGGAACGGCGCGTCCGCGAGCTGCGCACCCTGAACAAGCTTGGGAAATCACTGGCCGCGCAGCTCGACCTGGAACAGGTGCTTAAGCAGGTCGTGGATGCGGCGGTGATCCTCACCGAGGCCGAGGAAGGCTCGCTGCTGCTGTTAGACGAGAAGACCGGCGAGCTTTACATGCGCGCGGCGCAGAACTTCGACGAGGAGATGGCGCGCCATTTACGGCTCAAGGTTTCAGACAGCCTGGCCGGCGAGGCAATGCGCAGCCGCACCCCGATCACACTCAGCAGCGCCAACGCCCTCAAAATTGCCACCGCTTACCTGGTGAAAGATTTGATTTATGTCCCTTTGATTCTCAACGGCGAAGCCGTCGGGGTGTTGGGCGTGGATAACCGCTTTGTCAATCGCTCGTTTGACCGGGATCACGTGCGCCTGCTCACCGCACTGGCCGACTGCGCGGTGGTTGCGATTCGCAATGCCAGCCTCTACGAGAAAACCCAGCACGAGCGCGATACCCTGGACGCGGTGCTGCGCAACGCCGAGGACGTGGTTATCCTGGTCGATACCGAGTATGAAATTTTGTTGTGCAACCCGGCGGCGCGGCGTGCGTTCGGGATCAGCAACAACGGCTCGGTGGGCAAGCCGCTGTCGAAGGTCATCACCCACCAAGACGTATTGGCGCTTTTCGAGAAAGACTGCGTACAGGGCCGGGACTGCACCAGCGAAATCCAGCTAGAAAACGGCAAGACGCTTTACGCCCACCTGACGGTTATTGAGGGGGTGGGGCGCGCCGTGGTCATGCAAGACATTTCTCACCTCAAGGAACTGGACCGCATCAAAAGCGATTTCGTTACCACCGTGTCGCACGACCTGCGCTCGCCGCTCACCGCGATCCTGGGCTACGTCGAGCTGCTTGGGCGCGTGGGCCAGATCAACGAAGCCCAGGGCGAGTTTATCAACCGCATCGTTTTCAGTGTGCAGTCGATCACCGCGCTGATCTCGGACCTGCTGGAACTGGGGCGCATCGAGGCCGGCTTCGACGTGGACCGCAAGCCTACCCCGCTGCGCTTCATCATCCGCTACGCGGTCGAGGCGCAGCGCCAACACCTCGAATCGCGCCGGCAGGCCCTGGAGGTCGATGTACCGGACACGCTGCCCGACGTGCTGGGCAACCCGCTGCGTCTGAAGCAGATGGTCACCAATCTGCTGGATAACGCAATTAAGTACACGCCCGAAGCGGGCCAGGTCAAAATTCGCGCACGCGGCGACGGCGACCTGGTGATTCTCGAAGTGTCGGACACCGGCATCGGCATCCCGCCCGCGCAGCATACGCGCATCTTCGAGAAGTTCTACCGCGCCGACAACGCCGGCGGCATCGCAAGCGGCACGGGTCTGGGTCTCTCCATCGTCAAGACCATCGTCGATCAGCACGACGGGCGCGTCTGGGTTGACAGCACAGTAGGCGAAGGCAGCACGTTCACGGTGGTGCTGCCGGCTTATGCGCCGGAGCAGTCCTGACCGGAAAGACACCGCCCCCCACGCTACCGCATACCGAGCAGTTCCATCTCGTGATACAGCGTCTCGCGCCACCCCTCCTCGAAGGGGCGCAGCGTATAACCCAGCTCGCGCCGGGCTTTTGCATGACTGCCCAGGTAAGTCACCCCGGCGAGTATGCGCAGCATCTCTGAAGCGTAAACCTCCGGCACCGGCATGAACCGCTCGACGAAGCGCATCAACTTCGACAGCGCCCGCATCGTGCCGGGGCCGGGGTGCAAACGCGGCGCCGGTACGCCGGTGATTTGCTCGGCCATCGCCAGCGCTTCGATGAACGTGTAGACCGGCCCGGCGATGATGTAACTCGCGCCCGGCTTGCCCTTCTCCATCGCCAGGAGGTGCCCGCGCGCCGTATCCTCGACGTGCGCCCAACAAAAAGCGGTCTTCTGCGGCGAAACCGGCAGGCGGCCCTGTAAATACTGGACGACGGCGGTACGCACGCTGCTGTGATCGCCCGGCCCGTAGACCAGGCCCGGCAGTACGACCACCAGCGGCAGCCCCTTTTCGATCATCGGCAGCGCAACCTGGTAATGGGCGACCCACTTGGTGCGGTCGTACTCGCTGAGGAATTCGCCGGTCATGTAATAGTTTTCATCGACCACGCGCCCGCCCGTATCCGAGAACACCGCAAGCGTGCTGGTGTAAACCCCCTTCGGGATTTCAAGCTCGTGCATCAACTCAAGGACGCTGCGCGTACCCTCGACGTTGATGCGATACGCCATACTCGCGTCCTTCGCGCCGACCTTGTACCACGCCGCGATGTGAAACACGCCGTCCACGCCGGTCATCGGCGCGCGCATGCTCTCCTTGTCGAGGATATCGCCCTGCCAGACCGTGACGCCCAGCGCGGCCAGATCGGTCGCCTTCGCCGGGTCGCGCGCCAGCGCAGTCACCCGATGTCCGGCTTCGACAAGCTGCCGGGCCACATGCCCGCCGATAAAACCGGTCGCCCCGGTAACAAAGTATTTCATCTCGGTATCTCCTCCGTGTTCTCCGTGCTCTCCGTGGTGAAATCTGACTCTTGCTTTACAGCGCCTCTGCCAGCCAGGCGGGTAAGTGCGCCAGCAGTTCCGGCATGACCTTCTGTGTCTGCGCCTCGAACACCGCCATATCACCGTAAGCCTCGCCGCCCTCTGTGCTCACCAGGTCGGTGACGGCGCGCAGAATCAAACAGCGCACGCCGTTGCGCGCCGCCGTCCACGCAATCGCCCCGGACTCCCAGTCGCCCGCCGCCGCGCCGAACGTCTCTTTGAGCGCCGGGAGGTCGTCCGGCAGCAGGTCGCGGTCCGCCGAGACCAGCGTCCCCTGCCAGACATCATGGGGATATTCGTCGGGCAGCCAGCCGAGATCGAGGTCGGTCATGTAGGCGTCAATCGCTAGAGAATAGTCGCCCATCAAATTAATGATGTCGTATACCACCGTGCGCTCGGCCAGCACCACCGTGCCGCGTTCGATCTCCCCGGCGAAGCCGCCGCATGTGCCCAGGTTCACTACTATCGCCGGCCGCCACCGGTCGATCACGTACTGCGCGGACGCCGCCGCCGCGATCTTACCCCAGCCGCCATGGAAGAAGCACAGCGGCTCGCGCCGGCCGGCAATTTCCATCTCGGCGACGAACCACTCGCCCAACGGTGACGGCTGCGGCGCCACACCGGGGAACTGCGCGCACACGACGCGCCATTCGGCAGTGGCCGAGATGACGACAACAACCCGGACATGGGCATGTCGAGCATTCATCGATCCAGACATATTCTTCGTCCTTCACGTTTCATGTTTTGCACTGCGCTACGCTGCATCACGAGGCGCATCCATTGTACGGCGCGCGTCAAAGGTTGCCAAACCCCCCGCACCTTGCTAGAATCCCCGCCGACTCGCACCAGGTGCCACACCTGGGTACTATGGTTTGTCACGTGGGAAGGGGGCGCACGGCCACAGGTGACCGCGCGCCATTATTACGCCGGTCCGGTTTAGCGGGAGTGATTGCAAGGTGAAAAGGTCGAAACACAGCATCAGTCTACTTGGGTTGACTTTAACGCTCATCCTGGTAACTCTCACCGGCCTTTCTGCCGCCGGGCAGCGAGGCCTCGCCTCCGCCGCCCGGTTGTTCGGCGTCATCCACCCCAACGAAATCCTTGACAATACCATCCTCAACCAGATTGATGTACTCGTCCCGTCCGGTTGGTACATCCAGCCGGACGGCGCTATCGGCGGCGCGCACGCCAAGGGCATCAACCCCAACGACTGGGGCTACCAGGTCGTCCCGCTGGTGACCAACGTCAGCCCGTTCGGCGATATCACCTCGCTTGGCGACGCCGGCCGCAACGCGCAAATCGCGGCGGCGCTGGCGGCCCAAGTGCGCGACGCCGGCTTCGAGGGCGCGCTGCTCGACCTGGACTTTGCGGAGGGCGGCAGCGCCGGCTTTACCGATATCGTCGCACAGGTCGCCGCCGCGTTCGACGAAGCGGGCTTCCCGCTGGGCGTAGTGATCCACATTGACCGGTTCGGCGATTACGACCTCGCCGCGCTGAACGCCGCCGATTTGATTTTCCTGCAAGGGCTGCGCCCCTCAGATGAGCCGGACGATATCCTCGACGCTATCGACCCGCGCAAAGCCGGCCTGATGATCGATACCCGCAGCATCGATGCCAGCGACGCGGGCGATATCCCGGTCGGCTACCGGCAGGCTTTAGCGCCCTTCGCCGGCATCACGGCCCCCGAATCCATCCCGCCCGGCGAACCCTTCACGCTTGAGATCGCGGACGCGCCCGCGTTCGATGCGAGCACCGCCAGCTATACCTATCCCGGCCCCGAAGGCGGTGAGCACACCGTCTACATCGCCGGCGCCGGCAGCCTGGCGGCTATGCTCGAACAGGCCGGCGCTTACGGTTTTGCCGCCGCGCTGATCGACGGGCTTTTTCACGAAGACCCGACGCCGGGCCTCGTCGATGTCTTGGCGGCGTACCGGGCCGGCGCGCCGGTTGGGGAGGTCCCGTTGCCGGCGCTCTACTGGTATCTCGCGGCGTCGCCCGATTTTGCAGCCCCGCTGCTGGCTGAGCCTTACACCGGCGCGCCGCTCACGGCCCGCATCGATGCGCCCGGCGCGTATTACGCCGCCGTCGGCGTGCAGCACGGCGCAGGGCTTTTACCGCTCGCCACGGCAACCATCACCGTCGCCGAACCGCCGACCGCCACGCCCGACCCCAGGCAGCTAACCGCCGCCGCGCTGGAGACGGCGCGCGTCGCCACCAGTGCGGCGCTCACCGCCACCGCCGATACCTGGACCGACACGCCGACCCCATCGCTTACGCCGACGCCGACCCTTGCGCCCACCGAGACGCTCCTGCCGACCGAGCCGCCGACCGCGACCGCCACATTCACGCCGCTGCCCACCGACACGCCCCCATCGACCGCAACGCCCACCGGCACGCCGACGCCGCTGCCCTCGCCGACGCTGACGCCGACCCCGACGGTGAGCTTCACGCCGTCGCCGACCATTCTCCCGGCCACCAGCGAACGACTACCCGACCCCAAGCCCTCCCTTACCCCAGTGCCCGACGCGCTGGCGCGGATTATGGGCGACCAAAATTTGAATCTGCGCGCTGGTCCCGGCACCGAGTACCCGGTTGTGGGTTTCGTCGAACCGGGCGATATCGTACCGGTCAAGGGCCGCACGCTGGCCCCGGACCCTAACGAGCGCCCCTGGCTGCTGATCGAAGTAGACGGCATCCCGGCATGGATTGCGTCGTGGCTGGTTGAACTGGATACCGATATCAACGCGCTGGGCATCGTTCCTGCGCCCAGCTTCGAGGACCTGACCCTCACGCCGCCCTTCGCCGCGCCGCTGGAGACCTCCACGCCGATTGTGGTCGAGGACGCAGCGGCGCAGCCCGGCGCAGCCGCCGGCCTCACCCGGACGCCGCTGCCGCTGCCGGCCGGCGCGGTCGTCGCCATCGTGCGCACCGAGGGCGGGCGGCTGAACGTGCGCTCCGGCCCCAGCCAGTACTTCGACCAGATCGGCTATCTGGGCAGCGGCGACGCTGTAGAGATTCTGGCGCGCACCGAAAGCGGCCCGTGGTACAAGATCAATTTCCAGGGCGCAGAAGAAGCCTGGATCGCCGGCTGGCTCACCGACGTGCAGGGGGATATCGCCGGCGTCCCGCTGATTGCGCAGGAAGACGCGCCCGAACTCCCGCCCGATGTCGTCGTCCCGGAAAGCGCCCCGGTTTTCAGCGGCGGTACGGCCTCCGGCGGCTTTGAGTTGGGCGGTCACGTGGCGAACTTCGGTGCGGTCGGCCATATGAAGACCGCCGGCATGACCTGGGCGAAAGTGCAGGTGCGCTACAACCTGGGCGACGGTCCCGGCAATGCCGCCGGCCCCATCGGGGAGGCGCACGGCAGCGGCCTTAAGATATTACTCGGCATCGTGGGCGACCCGAACCAAATCGCGGCGGCCGGCCTTGACAGCTACATCCAGCAGTTCGCCGCCTACCTGGGCGGCGTGGCGTCGCTCGGCCCGGACGCAATCGAGGTCTGGAACGAGATGAACCTCGACCGCGAATGGCCGACCGGCCAGATCGACCCCGCCGCGTACACGCGCATGCTGGCCGCCGCTTACAACGCCATCAAGGGCGCCAACCCCGGCGTGATGGTCATCAGCGGCGCGCCCTCGCCCACCGGCGCGGAGGGCGCCTTTGGCACCGACCGGGCGTGGAACGACGACCGTTACTACGCGGGCATGGCGGCGGCGGGCGCGGTTAATTACATGGATTGTATCGGCGCACACTACAACGAGGGCATCGTGCCGCCCTCGTGGAGCAGCGGCGACCCGCGCGACAACTACCCGACCCGCTTCCTGCCGGGCATGATCCAGCGGGCCAGCGCGCCTTTCGGCGGGGCGCGCCCGGTCTGTTTCACCGAACTGGGTTATCTCTCGCCGGAGGGCTACGGCCAACTCTCGTCAGGGTTCGCATGGGCGCAGCAGGTGACGGTGGCGCAGCAGGCCGCCTGGCTCGCCGAGGCCGCTGTGATCGCATCGCGCAGCCACGTGCGCCTGATGATCGTGTGGAACGTAAACTTTACGAACTTCGGCGTCGACCCGATGGCCGGCTATGCGATTGTGCGGCCCGGCGGCGGCTGCCCGGCGTGTATCACGCTCGGTCAGGCGATGGGACAATAGGAGAGATAGGAGAAAGATTTCACCGCAGAGGCGCAGAGAACACCGAGAAGAGAAGGCAGAAAGGTTTTCTGAGCCTTCTGGGGTGATTGTTTGTCCGAGGGGAGGCGGGTGTCCGTCGGGCACGCGCAAGGCACAAGCGCTTACGATGTGCTATCTTTGACAAGACGAACGACGCGCACATCAGTGTAGAATGGAAACCAGAAATATCTGAGGAACAATTCCTTATGAGCCAACCACCGCGCGATGAAAACAACGAAAGCTTCGACGAGTTTCCGGCGGCCCGCTACAGCATCGACGACTCCGGCGCCAGCCCGGCGCCGACGGACTCTGGCGCTTTCAAGTCCCGACCGACCCCGGCGCCGCCGTCACAGCCGCCGGCGTCCCGGCTCGATACGAGCCATCTCACGTTGCTGCCGCCGGCCTCGCAGGCACCCTACCAAACCGGCGCGCTGCCGTCGCAGCCGCGCCCCGAAAAACGGCGAAGCGGCGGCTGCCTGAGCACGGTGGTCTTCCTGGCCGTGGTCGCGCTCATCGTGGGCGGGACGGTGCTTTTCCTGCCGCCTTTCTCGCTGATCGAGCGGCTGACGAGCGGGGCGAAGTACCAGTCGCTCGACGCGGCCACACCCTCCCTCACCCATGACAGCGGCCTGACCCTCTCGGCGGATATCAGCACATCCGACCAGACCTTCGATGTGAGTCTCAGCGCCTACGACGCCGGCCAAATCCACGAGGCCGGCGCCGAGTGGCAGCGCGCTTACGGCGCGATCCCCAGCTACCTGGGCCTGGAGGGGCCGCTCTATGTCATCGACACACGCGGCAGCACACCGGCCCGCGTCACGCTCGACGTGCCCGCACCGGCCGGCATCGACGCCGACGCCGCCGACCTCTACGCCTGGGACGTGGACAAGGCAGCGTGGACCTTCGTCCCTTCGCAGCAGGAGGGCGACAGGCTAAGCGCCCAACTGGACTACGTGCCGCAAAGCCTGGCGGTGTTCAAGACGCGCCCGCTGCCCCCGCTCACCGCGACCGTGGTCGAACCCGGCCAGCAGGTTACGCCGGAGGCGGCGCTTGCGCTTAACGTGATCTTCCCGGCCGGCGTGCAGCCCTTGAGCGGCGGCGGGTTGGCCGGCGAACTGCCGTCCGGCTTCCAGACCGACGCCGCCTACCTGGTGATCCCGGTCGTGCGCAACTTCGCCGACCCCGACATCATCGACTCGCGCACGGTAGCCGAAATCCTCAGCCAGGACGCGACGCGCGAAAAGCACATCGAAGAACTGTGCACGTTCGCCGCCAGCGGCAATTACGACGGCGTGGCGATTGACTATCGCGGGCTGCCGGAGGACTACAAAGATATCTTCAGCCTCTTTATTACCCAGTTGGGGCAGCAGCTCAACGCCGAGGGGCGGCGGCTGGCGGTATTTATGCCGGCGGCGCAGCAGGACGGCCCGACCTGGCAGACCGGCGTCTGCGACTGGCCCAAGCTGGGGCGGGCCGCCGATATGGTCGTGATCGTGCTGCCCGACAATCCCGCTGGCTACGCATCCGGCGGCGCGGTTGAAACGATGCTGCGCTGGGCCGTGGACCAAATCGACCGCTACAAGATTCTCACCGCGTTGACTTCCCTGAGCGTGCAGCAAGTCGGCGACCAGTTCACCCCGGTTTCTTACGAAAGCGCGGTAGACACCATCGGTACGGTTAGTCTGCTTTCCGATCCGGGCGACGAGAGCTATTTCCTGCCCGGCACGACCATCGAAGCCGCGCTTAACCCTGCGCCCGGCGGCAGCGGCGAGGAGGCCGGCGTCGCTTACATCGAGAGCGGCGGCGTGCGCACCTGGCTTACCACGCCGCGCGTGCTGCACGACCGGCTGGAAAACACGCTTTCGTTCAAACTGGGCGGCGCGGCGGTGCTGGACCTGCTGAGCGCGGGTAACCTGGGCGATGTGACTAACGTGCTGGTGCAGTACCAGGCAAGGGTCGCCCCGGAGGCGGGCGCTAACCCGCTGGCGGTGCGCTGGACCGTGCGCAAGGGCAGCGGCGAGGTCGTCGCCGAATCGGTGGCGGGCCTGGCGACGCCCTTCGTGTGGACCACCGAGCAAGAGGGCGACTTCCGCATCGTTGCCGCGCTGCAAGGCGACCTCAGCGGCGGGCGCGGCGAGGTGATGGTGCCGGTCTTCGAGCCGACGCCGACCCCCACGCCGACCCCCACACCCACGCCGGCCCCGGTCGCGCAGTACGTGCCCCCGGCGAATACCGGCGGTGACACGGGCGGCGGCTCGAACCCGGCGCCGGTCGTGCCGTCCGGCAGCATGGCCGGCGGCTTCGAATACGGCGGACACGTGGCGCACTTCGGCCATGTGGGATATATGCAGCGCGCCGGCATGACCTGGGCAAAAGTGCAGGTGCGCTACAACCTGGGCGACGGGCCGGGCAATGCCGCCGGCCCCATCCAGACGGCGCACGGCGCGGGCTTCAAGATTCTGCTCGGCATCGTGGGCGACCCCAACCAAATCGCCGCCGTCGGGCTTGACGCCTACATCCCGCAGTTCGCCGCCTACCTGGGGCAGGTCGCGGCGCTGGGGCCGGACGCCATCGAAGTCTGGAACGAACAGAACATCGACCGCGAGTGGCCGCAGGGCCAGATCGACCCGGCCGGCTACACGCGCATGCTCGCCGCCGGCTACAACACCATCAAGGGCGTCAACGGCGGCGTGATGGTCATCAGCGGGGCGCTTTCGCCCAACGGCGCGGAGAGCTTCTTGGGACTGGAGAAAGCCTGGAACGATGACCACTACCTGGACGGTATGGTAGCAGCGGGTGCGGCGGCTTACATGGACTGCACGGGTGCGCACTACAACGAGGGTATCGTCCCGCCCACGGCGACCTCCGGGCACCCCAGCGACAACCACTATTCGCGCTACCTGCCCACCATGATCCAGGTCTACAGCCGGTTGGGTAAGCCGATCTGCTTCACCGAGTTGGGCTATCTCACGCCGGAGGGCTACGGCCCGCTCTCGGAATGGTTCGCCTGGGCCGCCGATAACACGGTTGCAGAACAGGCGGCGTGGCTGGCCGGCGCGGCAGTGTACGCTTCGCAGCACGGCGTGCGCCTGATGATCGTCTGGAACGTCAATTTCTCGAACTACGGCGCCGACCCGATGGCCGGCTATGCGATCATCCGGCCCGACGGCTCGTGCCCGGCCTGCGATACCCTGGCCGCAGCGCGCTGATAACTGATAGACAACGAAGCAAGAGGAGTGAACACAGCCAAAATGAACACACAAACCTTGTCACACCCCCCCAAGCACCGAGCGCGCCGCCAAGTCAGCGTTTTCATCGTCGTCTGGATGGGCCTCACCCTGCTGGTAGGTGCTTGCGCCTTCGTCGCCATTTACTTTGCCAGCGGCGACCCCCGGCTGGCGGCAATGGTGGCCGCCGCGCCCAGCGCGACCCCGGTCCCGGCCACCGCGACTCTGCTCCCTACCCTGCCATCGGCGCAAGGTGGGCCGCCCATCGTCACCCAAGCGCCCACTCAGGAGGCCGTCTCCGAACCGCCCACCGCCGCGCCGACTCTACTGCCGGTGCAAGACAAAAGCTTTGGCTACGGTATCCAGGTGCAGGAGAACTACGACCTGCAAGACTACTGGTACGAGATGGTGTCTAGCAAGCTGGGCTTGAAGTGGGTCAAGCAGCAGATTCGCTGGGAGGTCTTGCAGCCGGAACAAGATAAGATCGACTTTTCGGTGCTGGATTTGGTGGTGCCGGCCGCGAGCAAACACGGCATCAAGCTGATGCTGAGCGTGGTCACCGCGCCGGAATGGGCGCGGCCCGCCGGCGCTGACCTGAGCAAGCACGGTCCGCCGGCCGACTTCCAGGACTACGCCGACTTTATCGTCGCCATCCTGGAGCGCTACCCCGGCCAGGTGCACGCGGTTGAGGTGTGGAACGAACAGAACATCGACCGCGAATGGAGCGACCCGCAGGGCCTCAGCGCGGCGCGCTATGTGGAGCTTCTCGGCGTCGCCGAGCGCGCCATCCACGCGGTCGATCCCGGCGTGATCGTCATCAGCGGCGCGCTCTCGCCGACCGGCTGGAACGATGAGACTGCGCGCGACGACTTTGTTTATTTCGACCAATTGATCGACGCCGGTCTGCTCAGCTATGCCGACTGCGTGGGCGCGCACCACAACGGCTATAACATCCCGCCCGATGCGGTGTGGGATGACCCTTCGACGATGGGACCGCAGGCCCAGTATTTCACCGGCCCGTGGACCAACCTTAACCACTCGTGGAGCTTCCGCTCGACGCTCGAATACTACTACAGCGCCATCGTCAACGCCGGCGGCGCGCAGAAGCTCTGCATCACCGAGTTTGGCTGGCCCACGGTCGAGGATATGGACGACTTCCCGCAGGGCTTCGAGTTCACGCGCGATAATACGCTGGAGGAGCAGGCCGGGTGGATCGTGCAGGCGTTCCAGTGGCTCGCCGATTGGGACGGCGCGTGGATCGCTTTCCTGTGGAACCTGAACTATGGCCCACAGTCCGGCGACCCCACCAACGACAACGCGCCGTACAGCGTGCTAGACCTGCAAGGGATGCCGCGCCCGGCGTTCGACGCGCTGGCGCAGATGCCGAAGGATTGACGTTTACATGCCGATTCCACCGAAGCACCGGCAGGTCTTGCGCCGGGTCTATGAAGCGCTGCAAGGCGGCGGCGTTAAGTGGGTGCTCACCGGGAGCATGGGGCTTGCGCTGCGCGGTCTCCCGCTGACGCCGGGCGACATCGACATCCAGACCGACGCGGCGGGCGCTTACGAGATCGAAAAGCGCCTGGCCCCGTTCGTCGAGAAGCCGGTGTCGTACTCGTCCACCGAGCAGATTCGCTCGCACTTCGGCAAGGTGATGATCGACGGTATCCGGGTCGAGATTATGGGCGACATCCAGCACCGCCTGGAGAAGAGCGGCTGGACGTCGCCTGCCGACCTGGGCGCGCTGGCAATGTTCGCCGTCCTGGAAGATATGCAAATCCCGGTGCTCCCGCTGGAGTACGAATACCGGGCTTATCTGGAACTGGGCCGGACCGAGAAAGCGCAACTGATCCGGCAGTATATCGAGAAAGACCAACCCTGACACTGCATGACCGGTAACCCGACTTCCTGGCCTCGCATCGCCTTGCTTATCGCGCTCGTGGGTCTGCTGTTCGCGTGGGTGCTGGCCGCCGCCGACCCGCCGCCGCTGCCTTCGCCGGTCGTGCAGCGCTTCGATTCGCCGACCTACGCGGTGCAGGGCTTCTTCTACTGGGATTACGATATCCGCCGCCGTGACCTGAAACTCATCAAGGACATGGGTTTTACGCATGTCAAGACCGAGCTGTCATGGCGCGAGATCGAGACCTACCCCTACACGCCCAGCGTCTTCGACTGGGTGCGCACCGACGCGATGGTTGAAGACATTGAGAAGCTGGGGTTGAAGATCATCGGGCGGATCGGCGCGCAGCCCTTCTGGACGCAAGCCGACGGCGGTGCGACCCCGCTCGACAGCGCGCCCCCGGCGGACCTGGCGACCTTCGAGAACTTCTGCGCGGCGCTGGCGGCGCGCTACCGGGGCCGCATCGAAGCCTACCAGGTGTGGAACGAGCCGAACCTGGCGCGCGAGTGGGGCGACAACTGGTATACGCCGGAGGTCGAGCACTCGCCCAACGCCGCCGAGTACACCGCGCTGCTGCGCGCCTGTTATACGGGCATCAAGCGCAGCGACCCGGACGCCATCGTGATTTCGGCGGGCCTCGCGCCCACCGGCACGCATAACGAAGCGGTCATCCCCGACGCGCTGTTCGTCCGGCAGATGTACGATGCCGGCGCGGGGTCATACTTCGATGTATTGGGCGTGCATACCGGCGGCTACGGCCTGCCGCCGGAGACGCCGCCCGGCAGCATCGTCGATGGGCATAGCTGGCGCGCGTTCCGCCACGTCGAGGAGATTCGCGTCATCATGGTGCAGCACGGCGACGCGCACAAGCAAATCGCGCTGCTGGAGGTGGGCTGGACCACCGACCAGGTTCACCCAACCTATAGTTGGATGGCGGTAGACGAACAAACCCAGGCCGACTACCTGGCGCGCGCCTACCAATACGCGGCGGAGCACTGGCAGCCCTGGATCGGGCCGGTGTGCACGATCTATGTCGCCAACCCATTCTGGACCGAAGAAAACGAGGAGTGGTGGTGGGCGATCACGCTGCCCGGCTACCCGGAGACATTGGTACGGCCGGCTTATGACCGGCTGGCGGCGATGCCAAAGCTGAGCTTACCCCGGCAATCTGCGGTATCATCGGGAGGCGAGGAGTAACCACGCTCACCCCGGCGAAATAAGATGAAACCGATCAAGCCGCGAATCGAGAAAGCCCTCTTTGTATTCATCATGCTGTGCGCGGTCGGGCTGCGCGTCATCGGGCTGCTCGACGCGCCGCCCGGCTTCAGCGACTACGAGCTTTCCGAACTGCGCATCACCAACCGGGTACGCGCCGGCCAGGTGACCGTATTCTACGATGTGGGCGACGAGGAAGGCGCGCGCGAAGGATTCTACTACCCGGTGTTGGTGGTGTTTACCGGGTTGATCGGCGACGGGCTGTACGGCTACCGGCTGCTCGGCGTCTTCGCCGGCGCGCTGACGATGGCCTTCACCTACGGCTTCGCGCGCCGGTTGTTCGGGCCGTCGGTGGCGCTGCTGGCGCTGGGCGGCATGGCGGTAAGCTACTGGCCGGTCCACACGGCGCGCATGGTCAGCCGGGAGACGCTGGCGCCGCTCTTCGCGGCGGCGGCGGGCTATTACCTGGTGCGCGGCCTTACGCTGCGCCCCACCGGTCCCGGCGACCAGATGCCGGCCATCCGCATGACCGCCGGGGGCATTCTCATGGGGATGGCGCTCTACGTGCACTGGACCGGCATCGCCATCCTGACCGGCTTTCTGCTCTTCGGCGTCTACCTGGGCCTGCGCTACCCGCGCATCGCGTACCGGCAGAGCGGCGCAGTGGGGTTTGCGTTGCTGACGACGTTTATCATCGCGGTCCCGTTTAGCGTCTCGGCGCTGCGCGCGCGCGACGCCAGCGCGCTCGTCTACTACGTCTCGCGGCTGCCCGGCGCTCTACCCGACTCCATCGCTGCCACTCTCGGCGGCCTGTTCTGGCAGGGCGATATGAACCCCGCGCACAATCTGCCGGGAAGCCCTATCTTCGGGCTGGTCGGCGCGTTCGCCTTCCTGGTCGGGCTGGCCGTGGCCGTGCGCTACGTGCGCAAGCCCAGGTACGCGCTGGCAGCGATCATGGTGTTCGTCGCGCTGCTGCCGCACGCGATAGCGCCGGGCGGCCCGGATTTTACCCGGCTTACGATTGCGCTGCCGGCGCTTTACCTGGTCGCCGGGCTGGGTATGGATTACGTGATCCAATTTTTGACACGAAGCGACCGCTGGAGCGGCGCGCGCACCAACCTGACGGCGGCCGGCGTGTTTGCCATCGTCGCCGCGCTGTTTATCGCCGGCGCCGGCCTGACCTGGCACAAGATGCAGGTCATCTGGGCCGGCCGGGAAGATGTGTTCGTCGCCTACCGCGCCAATCTGGGCCGCCTCGCGCCGTCGCTCGACGCCACCGCCAGGACCATCCCCACCACGATATGCTCGCCTTCGCTGACCGTGTACGATCCCAAAGTGCTCTCCGACCGGGAGATTCTGCGCTTCATGCTGCACCAGGACGACCTGCCGCTGCGCTACGCCGACTGCCGTAACAGCCTGGTGCTCGCCGACGGGGGAAAGTCGCAGCGCATCGCTTTCACCTATACGGACGGCCCGGCTCTGCTCCCGGCAGAGCTAGGCGTGTGGCTGGGCGATGCGAAGCCGCTGGACTTCCCCGGCCTGCCGCCGCGCTCGGTGTTCGAGGTCGGTGTTGAGACGCCGCTGCATGACCTGCTGGGGAGCTTCATCACGACTGCGCCGGCCGGCTTCGCGCCGGAATCACCGGGCGGCCCCGGCCCGGTGCAGCTCCCGGTGCGCTTCGGCGGCAACGTGACATTCGTGGGTTACCAGATTGGGTCGGAAGAAGAAGTCTACCACCCCGGCGACACGATCCCGGTCATTACTTACTGGCGCGTGGACGGCCAGGCGCCTTCAGGGCTGCGCCTGTTCGTGCATGTACTCTCCGACCCACAGGGCACGGCGCCCATCGCGCAAAACGACCAACTCAGCCCGATTGTCGATACCCTCTTGCCGGACGATATTTTCGTGCAGTACAGCCTGGTCTACCTGCCCAGGCCGATGCTCGAAGGCGATTACGACATCTCAATCGGACTGTACACCGTCCCGGACGGCGAGCGGCTGTCGGTGCTCGACAACGAGCAGCCGCGCGGCGACCATTTGTTCCTGCGCCAGATTTACATCGCAGACGGGGACAAAGAGCAGTGAAATGAGCGACCCGGTAGCCATCGACGGCTCATACGGCGAGGGCGGCGGGCAGGTCTTGCGGACGGCGCTGGCGCTGGCCTGCATCACTCAGACGCCGGTCGAGATCGCCAACCTGCGCGCCGGTCGCAAGACGCCCGGCCTCGCGGCGCAGCATCTCACCTGCGTGCGCGCCGCCGCCGATATCTGCCGCGCCGAGGTGCACGGCGACAAGCTCGGCTCGCAGTGGGTGCGCTTCACGCCGGGCGGCCCGGTCGCGCCGGGCGACTACACCTGGGATGTCTCCGCGGTGGCGGGGCGCGGCAGCGCCGGCGCGACGAGCCTGGTCATCCAGACCGTGCTGCTGCCGCTGGCGCTGGCGGCGGGCCGCTCGACTCTGACGATCAAGGGCGGCACGCACGTCCCTTTCAGCCCGCCGATGCACTACTTGCAGACCGTCTTCCTGCCGGCCTTGGGGCTGCCGGTCGAAATCGAGGTGTTGGATTGGGGCTGGTATCCGCGCGGCGGCGGTGCGGTGCGCGTCGAGATCGACGGGCCGGCGGCGCTGTCCGCGCTGGACCTGGAGGCGCGCGGCCCGCTGGCGCGCATCGAGGGCGTGGCGGCGGTGACCAACCTGCCCGCGCACATCCCGCAGCGCATGGTGAACCGGGCGCGCGGCGCGCTGCGCGGCCTGGACGCACCGCAGGATATCACGCCGCTGCGGGCGCGCGGCCCGGCGCCCGGCGCGGGCATCTTCCTCACGGCGCGCTACGCGAACGGGTGCGCGGGGTTCTCGGCGCTGGGGAAGAAGGGCAAGGCGTCGGAGGCGGTAGCGGAGGAGGCTTGTAATGCGCTGCTGGCGCACCACCGCAGCGCCGCCGCCGTCGATAAGCATCTCGCCGACCAGTTGGTCTTGCCGTGCGCGCTGGCGGCGGGGCGGTCGGTCATCACCACGCCGGAGGTGACTCTGCACCTGACGACCAATATCCACGTCGTGCAGCAGTTCGTCGCCGCCGGCGTCGCGCTGAGCGGGAAGGCCGGCGCGCCGGGCCGCCTGGAGATTGCCGGCGTGAGTTGAAAATAAAGATATTCACCACAGAGACGCAGAGGACACGGAGAGATTAGAAAGACTCTGTGTGCTCTGTGTCTCTGTGGTGAGTCCGGTCTCAGACTGGCTGTTGTCCGGTTACCAATCGTGCACGCTGCCGTCGGTGCGGCGCACCGTGGGCAGATAGGCGCGCCGGTACGGGTAGCGCGCGGCGGCGGCCTCGTTGACATCGGTGCCCAGGCCCGGCGCGTCGCTCACGTGCAGGTAGCCGTCTTTGAACACCGGGCCGCCCGGCATCACTTCCTGCGCCGCCTCCGGGAAGAAAACCATCTCCTGCACGCCGAAGTTTGGGATGGCGATATCCAGGTGAACGTTTGCGGCGTGGGTCATGGGCGCGATATCGCCCGGCCCGTGC
>JAFGMM010000126.1 GCA_016927535.1 Anaerolineae bacterium | reverse complement strand
GCTGGGCCATCTGCCTGTATTCACGAGCTAACCCGGTCGATCCCGGCGAGGATACCGGTGGCATAGGTTTAAGGGCATAGAGGCACGATGGCACAAGAGCCGTTCATTGTTTGTGACAACCTGGTCAAAATCTATAAAGTCGCCGACCTGGAGACGGTCGCGCTCCAGGGCCTTGACCTGGTGGTCGCGCCCGGCGAACTGCTGGGCGTCGTCGGGGCGAGCGGCAGCGGCAAGTCTACACTGATGAACATCCTCGGCGGGCTGGACCGGCCCTCTGCCGGGCGGGTGTGGGTGGGCGGCGCCGACCTGCTCAAGCTCTCCGACGCTGCGCTCGCCCGGTATCGCCGGGCGTGCGTGGGGTTTGTCTGGCAGCAGGGCGCGCGCAACCTGATCCCTTATCTCAACGCGGAAGAAAACGTCGCCCTGCCGATGACGCTGGCCGGCGTGACCGGCGGCGCCAAGCGCGCGCGTGCATTGGAACTGCTCGACGCGGTGGGGTTGGCGGACCGCCGGCGCCACCGCCTGGCGGAGCTTTCGGGCGGCGAGCAGCAGCGCGTGGCGATTGCGGTAGCGCTGGCAAACCGTCCGGCGCTGCTGCTCGCCGACGAGCCGACCGGCGAGGTAGATTCGGATACCGCGCTGACCATCTACGAGACGTTCCGCCGGCTTAACCGCGCGTTCGACCTGACGACGCTCATCGTGAGCCACGACCCCGGCATTGCCCGGCACGTGGACCGCGTGGTAGCGATCCGCGACGGGCGGCTCGCCGCCGAGACGGTCCGCCAGGCGCGCGCACGCCGCGCCGAAGCGGAGGATGCCGGGCACGAGGCGCGCGAAGTATTCGAGGAACTGACGGTACTCGACGCGGCAGGGCGGCTCCAGGTGCCGAAGGAATATCTTGAGCATTTCAACATCCGGGGGCGCGTGCGGTTGGAGTTGGCCGACGAGGGGATTCTCATCCGCCCGGCGGTGAACGACCACGCCGAAGACGCCGAAGCGCTCGCCGTCGGCCTGGCCGAGCAGCAAAAGCTGCGGCTGCATGGGTGGCGGCGCTGGCTGCGGAGGGGGTGAACCGGTGGAGACGCGAGACGTGATTGCCGTCGAAACCGAGAACCTGGCGCGCACGTACCGGCGCGGCGCGCAGGAAGTCCACGCGCTGCGCGGCGTCAACCTGAAACTAGAAGCCGGGCGCTTCGTCGCGCTGAAGGGGCGGTCGGGCAGCGGCAAGACGACGCTGCTCAACTGCCTGGGCGGGCTGGACCGGCCCGACGCCGGGACGGTGCGCGTGTTCGGGCAGGACCTATCCACGCTGGGCGACGCGCAGCTTACGCGCTGGCGGCGCGAGCGGGTGGGTTTTGTCTTCCAGTCGTTCGGGCTGCTGCCCACGCTCTCGGTATACGAAAACGTGGCGCTGGCGCTGCGCTTGGCCGGTGCGCGCAACCGGGAGCGCCACGCGCGCACGCTCTACTGCCTGGATTTGGTCGGGCTGGGTAAGTGGATGCACCACCGCCCGTATGAGCTTTCGGGCGGGCAGCAGCAGCGCGTCGGGATTGCGCGCGCGCTCGCCAACCGCCCGGAGCTGATCCTGGCCGATGAGCCGACCGGCGAACTGGACAGCGTGACCGCCGGGGATATCCTGGAACTGTTCCGGCGCATCGTCGAGCAGGAGGGCGTGACGCTGTTGATGACCTCACACGATGCGCGGGTCGATGAGTACGTCGATCAGATTTTACACCTGCGCGACGGCCAAATCGCATAGAATGGCGCTATAATCGGGCGCTGTTGTGTCCTGTACCGAAGCACCAGTAAGGGAAGAAATCATCATGGAAACCATAATCTCCAGCGCAAAGCAAACGGTCGTCATCGGCCCCGACCACCCGACGCGCATCATCGGCGAGCGCATCAACCCCACCGGGCGCAAGAAGTTCGCCGCCGCCATCCTGGAGGGCAAGCTCGAAGTGGTGCGCGACGAGGCTATCGCGCAGGTCGAAGCGGGCGCGGACATCCTCGACGTGAACGTGGGCGCGGCGGGCGCCGATGAGGCGGCGCTGATGCCGGAGGCGGCGAAGCTCATCATGGCGGCGGTCGATGTGCCGCTGTGCTTCGATTCGCCCAACCCTAAAGCGCTCGGAGCGGGGCTGGCGGTCTACGGCGGCAAGGCGTTGATTAACTCGGTGAACGGCGAGGAGAAGTCATTGGATGCCGTGCTGCCGCTGGCGGCGGCGCACAAGGCCGCCGTGATCGGTCTGTGCATGGACGACGACGGCATCCCCGGCACCGCCGAGGGGCGGTTGCGCGTCGCGGAAAAGATCGTCGAGCGCGCCGGCAAGCTGGGCATCGGCCCGGAGGATATCTTGATCGACCCACTGGTGCTGACCGTCAGCGCCGACAGCAAGGCCGGCCTGCTCACAATGGAGACGATCCGGCTCATCAAGGCGAAGCTGGGCGTCAACATGACGATGGGCGCGAGCAATATTTCGTTTGGGCTGCCGAACCGCCCGGTCATTAACGCCAACTTCCTGACGATGGCGATTCTGCTGGGCATCAACGCGCCGATCAGCAACCCGCTGAAGGAAAAGGAAACCGTGCTGGTCGCCGATTTGCTGCTGGGTCGCGATGAGTTCGCCATGAACTACATTACGTACTTCCGCGCGCACCAGGCCTAACAGATTACTTCACCACGGAGAGCACGGAGAACACGGAGATTAAAAGATTGCTATGAACCAATACGCTACCCGCGTGCGTCACCTCAAGGCGGAGGGCGCGTATGCTGTTCTCGCGCGCGCCAACGAACTCGAAGCGCAGGGCCGCGATATCATCCATCTTGAGATCGGCCAGCCCGATTTCCAAACGTTTGCCAACATCGGCCTTGCCGGGATACGCGCCATCGCCGACGGGCACACGCGCTACACGCCGCCGGCCGGCACGCCCGCCATCCGTAAGGCCGTCGCGCAGTACACGGGCGCGCGCCTGGGCGTCGAAGTGGATTGGCGGCAGGTGGTGGTCGGGCCGGGCGCTAAGCCGCTGCTTACCTTCCCGATGCTGGCGCTGATCGAACCGGGCGACGAAGTGCTTTATCCTGATCCCGGCTTCCCAACTTACCGGGACGTGATTACAATGGCGGGCGGAGTACCGCGCCCGGTGCCGCTGCGCGAGAGCAGCGGCTTCAGCTTCGACCTGGACGCTTTCGACGCGCTGCTCAGCGACAAGACCCGGCTTATCATCCTCAACAGCCCCGCCAATCCGACCGGCGGCGTCATCCCTGCCGCCGACCTGGAATACATCGCGGACGCGGCGCAGGCGCGCGGCGCGTGGGTGATATCGGACGAAATTTACACGCGGCTTATCTACGGCATGGAGCGCTGCCCTTCGATTGCAAGCCTGCCGGGGATGATGGAGCGCACCATCGTCGTCGATGGCTTCTCCAAAACCTACGCAATGACCGGCTGGCGGTTGGGCTACGGCGTGATGCCGGCGGGGTTGGCGGACCGCGTGGCGCTGCTGCTGACGCACGCGGTGGGCAGCACGGCGGCGTTTACGCAGATCGCCGGGATCGAAGCGCTGACCGGGCCGCAGGATCAGGTAGAAGCGGTGCGCGCAGAATACGCGCGGCGGCGCGACGTGATGGTGAAGGGGCTGACCGCAATCCCCGGCGTCGCCTGCCAGACGCCGCAGGGCGCGTTCTACGCCTTCCCGAACATCACCGCGCTGGGTAAATCGTCCGACGAAATGGCGAATTATTTGCTTGAAGAGGCCGGCGTGGCGCTGCTGCCGGGCACGGCGTTCGGCGGTATGGGCGAAGGCTACCTGCGGCTGGTGTTCGCCAACTCGGTGGAGAATATCGAGCGCGCGCTGGCGCAGATCAAGGCGGCGGTGGCGCGGCTGTAAGAGATTTTCACCACGGAGAGCATGGAGTCCACGGAGAAACGCTTGGGACTCCGTGCTGTTATTTTGCGCGCCCGTGGGCGGCTAACTTCCCTCGATCTCGCGCCGCGCAAACGTAAAGATCGCGCTTTGGGTCAGGCGCGTCAGATAAGCGCTCTGGGCCAGTGTCATGTAGATGCCGGTCGAGTCTGTAGTGTGCTTACGATGTTCTCTTGCCTGTTCTTCTGACCAGAAGAAAACGCTTTTCCGTCAGAATACGTCGATGATGTTAGGCGCTTTCAGCTTGTCGAAGTTCACCAGCGGGACGAAGACATGCGGGTCGGCGGCTGCTTCTTCGACATGGAACCGCAACTCGCTGTCGATTTCGATATGCATAGGCTCGCCGGTTTGCACGCACCGGGTGCTAACCAAAACCGATAGGGGTTCGCTGCGCAGTTGCCCTTGCACGAAGGGCGTCGCTACTGCGTCGATGGCTCAGGCGGCGTGTCCCTGCTCGCCTGTGCTGAAGCTGACCCGGTGGGGCGTCGCATCGACCGTTACGGGGTACGCCCAGATAGCCGCGCCCTGTTCGTTGCGCCACAAGAAGACCTTGCCTCGTTCCAGTTCGCCCATCAGCCCGGCCACCTGTTCGAGCGGCAGGTTCACGCTCTGCGCGACGTGCTCCGGCGACAGCGGCTCGTTGACGCGGGGGATTTCGCGCACCACGAAATCGCGGATCAGGTGGTGCTCCCTAGACATCTTCGAAGCGATGCTTGCCTCGTCTTTTTGCGCCCGTCCGTAGACAATGCGCTGCCAGATGATGCGCGGGACCGGGATCATAAAGCGCCCGTATCCCAACAGCAGCCGGTCTTTCATAGACTCTTCTCCTGGTTAAAGTCACAAAACCATACGCGAGTCAGGGCGTAGGCGTGGGCGTGGGGATGATGCAGGTTTCGTCGTGCTGCGGCTCTACGCCCACTTGCGGCACGAACGTGACCGATCTCATGCCCGCCGCCAACAGGATCGAGCGAAGCTGGTGTTCGGCGTCCTCCTGCGCCAGTTCCAGGATACCGCTCTCCAGCGCGCTTTCCCTGAACGCGATGATGGCGTATGCCTCCGCCAGTTCCAGCAGATCCGGCTCTTGATAGAGAATCTGGTACAGGAAGTTGATGACCCCGGTATCGTGCTGGTAGATGTACGACTTCTGAGCGTTTAGCACGCAACTGGTCAGGTGGGCGGGCGGCAGGGCGATTGTGACGTTTTGCTCCCCGTCCACCGTAATATTGTCCTCGGTCAGCCCGGTGAGATCCACGCCGGCCTCGACGTAGCCCACGCCGATGTACAGCAGCCGCTCGCCGGAGATGCCGCCCATGTGCTGCGCGAACTCCACCGGCACAACCTTCTCGAAGTTGTAGCGCGCCGTCTCTAAGACCGCCTCACGCTGCACCAGGGTCAGCACGGTAACGGTCGGGTGGATGATCGGCACGGGCGGCCCGCCGAGCAGGTTGTTAAACAGATTTCCGATAGCGCCGACGCCGAGCAAGCCGGCGACGACCACGACCGTTAATAGGCACCCGACGGTAACCAACAGCGCCAAGATGATCCGCCAGATAAGACCGGTACAGCCGGGACTGCGCGACTGTACGATAATGGGAGCGCGCTGGTCGGGAGGTGTTGTCTGCCCCTCGACGACGCGAGGCGGGGATTCGATTTCGAGATCGTTATCTGGCGCACGTGGGGGCAGTTGTTCGTTCATCGGTCAAACCTCGCGGGTCTATTTATATTATCGGGCCGTCTCCGGCGCGTCGGGTACACAGCCGATGTCATGGCGCGGGACGGCGCCGGCCGGCGTCACGAAGTTCACGGAGTCGAAACCGGCGGACATCAAAATGATTCTCAAATACCATTCGGCGTCGGCGCGGGCTTCCTCTAAGATGCCGGCCTCCAGCGCCGCGTCGCGGAAGGCGATAATGGCGACGCGCTCGGCTTCTTCTAAAAGGTTGCGCTCCTCGTAGAGCGCGTTCCACAAGAAGCGGACCGCGCCCGTGTTATGTTCGTAGATATACGACTTCTGCGGGTCAAGCACGCAGTTGGTAAGGTAGGCGGGCGGCAGGATGATGGTGATGTTGTGATTCGGGTCTACCAGGATCGAGTCGGCGTTCAGTCCCTCAAGCGGCACTCCCGCGCTGACGTACCCCACGCCCACGTACAGCATCTTCTCGCCGGCGATGCCGAACATGTGTTGGGCGTCTTCGACCGGGACGACTTTCTCGAAGTGGTAGCGCACGGTCTCTAGGCTGGCGTTGCGCTGGATGAGGGTCAGCACGGTGAGATAGGGCGGGATGGTGGGTGTGGGCGAAGGCGTGGGCGTGAACGTGGCCGTCGGCGTCAGGGTAATGGTGGCGGTTGGGAACGGGGTAGGCGTGGCGGTCGAGGTTGCGGTCAGGAACAGTGTAGACGAAGGAGTAGGGGTAACGGTAGGTTCGAGCCGCGCCAGGAGGGTGACCACGCGGTCTTGTACGCCGCCGACGTTGAAAGCGACGGCGGCAATGATGCAAAGACCTAACACGCCGACAAGGGCGAACACGGCCACGACCAGCCATCCGATCCACTTAATGGCGGCGGCTCCCGCTGAGTTTGACGGCTGTTGTTGGTTCATTTTATCCGTCCTGCGGTCTTGTAACAGACTATAAACTTTACGCACGGACCGGTCAAAAGTTGCAACTGGGGTTGTTAAAGAAAAACCACACCAGCGAAGCTGCGCGTGTGTGGTTGGTTGGGATAAGGAAGCAGGGCAGGGTTACGCGCTCGACTCGAAAGCGGTTGCGATGGCTTCGGCTTTTTTGTATTCCGGGCTGCCCGGCGCCGCCGTGTCAAGCACTTTGGTCGCCTCGAGGTACTGCTCAAGCGTTACGGTGGCCCGTCCTGAGTGGACGCGCTCGTAAATCTCGACGGACAGCGCTATATGTTCTTCTTCGGTCATATCGCCGAACTGCCCGACGATAGCTTGGACTTCCGCATCACTGAGCATACCTTGCGCTTCGAGCTTTTTCTTCGCTTCATCGAATGCCTGAGTCATAGTTGCGCAGTCCTCCCATGGTCAGGTAACGCCGTCTAACCGAAACCCAACCTAGACTATATTCTTTCGCCGGAAAAGTCAAGATATAGGGATCGCAAGAAATCTCATAAAAATTTCTGGCAAAAACTATGTATTTTGAGAGATTGGGCCTTGGGCAAACGCCTGACGGTGTGCTCAAGATGGCGATTAGTTAGAGGGTAATCTTGGGCAGAGCCTCCTACACATTGATATACTCGAACGACAGGTTAAGATTGCCGCCGATGTTTTGAAGCCAGTGTACCATGACCACCTTGTTGCTTGTCGAAGATTCGACCGAACTTGCCCAAGCCATCATCCGGGCGTTCGAATCCGCCGGCTACTGTGTATACCACGCCGCCGACGGCGAAGCGGCGCTTGACCTCCACGCGCGCCGCCAACCCGATATCATGATCTTGGATTGGATGCTCCCCAAGCTCGACGGTCTGGCCGTGCTGCGCACCCTGCGCGAGACGTCGGTCACGCCGGTTTTGATGCTGACCGCGCGCGGCGACGAAGTGGACCGGGTGATCGGCCTGGAGGTGGGCGCCGACGATTACCTGACCAAGCCTTTCAGCATGCGCGAACTGGTGGCGCGGGTGCGCGCGATGCTGCGCCGTGTCGAGTACATCGCGCAGACCATGCAGGCCGACCGTGACCACGCCGAGCAGCCGGTCGCTCACGGCGCGCTCCGGCTCGACCCGGCATCGCACCAGGCCACGCTCGGCGGCGAACCGCTCGACCTGAGCCGCACCGAGTTCGCGCTGCTCGACCTGCTGCTGCGCAATCCGGGGCGCGCGTTCAGCCGCGCTTACTTAATGGAGACGGTTTGGGAGGAGGCCTATATGAGCAGCGACCGCTCGGTCGATAACGCGATGGCGCGGCTGCGTAAGAAGCTGGGCGATTGGGGTGAGATGATTGAGACGGTGTGGGGCGTGGGCTACCGGCTGCGGGCGCAGTGACGTGATGCGGATGCTGTTCGGTGCGCGCCCGCTGCGCGCCTGGTTCGAAGCTGCCGGCGCCGGTTTGCTCATCTGGCTGGTGCTGATTCTGCTGCAAGGCAACCTTACCACCGGTCAGCAGCAGAACCTCGCTTTCATCGCTCTGCTCACCGGCATGACGCTCTACGCGCTGCGTCTGCGCTGCGAACCGGTGATCTGGTGGCACAAAGTCCTGTTCGATCTCACAATCGGGTTTGGCGCGGCGCTGCTGATCGGAACCCTCTTGTTCGGGCTGGCGCTGGCGGCCACCGGTGCGGTCGCCGCCGTGCCGGACGAAGCCGGCCTGATGGCGGTTGTTTCTGGGGTGTTGGTCTTCGATGATAGATTTGTCCAACACCAGAACGCCGGGACGCTGGTTCCGTGGACCGGGTTCACCATGCTGCTCTGCGGCAGCATCGCCTTTACCGTCTCGCGCGCCGGGGCGCATCTATGGGTGTTTTGGCGGCGCTTGTGCCGGCGGCGGCTCATCTGGGCGCTGACCCACTCGCACCTGATGCTTGTGGTGCTGACCGTATCGCTATTTGCGTTGATGAACATCTTCAACCTGGCGTCATATTTCGTTTCAAGGGATCAATACTCCGGCGCACTTTCCAGCCTCGTCTCTTTTGCTATCAACGCTACTACGGCAATGGTGGGGTTGGGCATCTTCACCGTCGTGCTGCTGACGTTCATCCTGCCGCCCTCGATTGTGCTGTCTTACTTCGCAGCGCGCCGCACCACCCGCCGCCTTGAAGCGCTTGCCCAGGCCACCGGAACGCTGCGCGCCGGCGATTATGCGGCGCGCGTCGATATCCGGGGCGAGGATGAAGTCGCGCAGTTGCAGGCCGATTTCAACGCGATGGCCGAAGCGCTCGAACAGAGCCGCCGCGCCCTAGAAGCGGAGCGCGACGCGGTGCAGACCGCGCTCGACTCGCGGCGCCAACTGGTCGCCAGCGTCTCGCACGAACTACGCACGCCGGTCGCAATCCTGCGCTCCTACGCCGAGCAGATGCTCGCCCGCCGCGAGGCCGGTCTCCCGCCCGACCTCAAGCGCGATATCGAAATCATGGACCAGGCAACGCAGCACCTCCAACGCCTTATTGACGACCTGTTCACGCTTGCGCGCGCCGAAGTCGGCGAGTTGGAACTGCGCCGCGAAGCCATCGACCCGGCGGTGGTGGTCCGGCGCAGCGTGGAAGCCTTCGCGCCGGTGATGTGGCGCACCGGCAAGGTAGAGCTAATCGCCCACGCGCCGGACGCGCTGCCGCCGGTCATCGCCGACCCGACCCGGCTGGAGCAAATCCTGCATAACCTGCTGCGCAACGCCGCCCGCCACACCCCGCCCGGCGGCATCGTCGCGGTGGAGGCGCGCGCCGACGCAGCGCAGGTCGTCATCGAAGTCAAAGACACCGGCGAGGGCATCCCCCCGGAGGATCTGCCGCGCATCTGGCAGCGCTTCTACCGCACCGAGAAAGTGCGCGCCGAGGGCAACGACGGTGCCGGGTTGGGGCTGGCGCTGGTCAAGGAGTTGGCCGAGGCGATGGGCGGCACGGTCTGCGTGGCGAGCACGCCGGGCGAAGGAAGTTGTTTCACCGTCGGCCTGCCGCGCGCTTAGCTGCGACACTTTTGCGACACTTTCACCATAAAGCTGCGAAAACGGCTCGCTATCCTGGCAGATGGTTTCCATTTGTATGTACAGGAGTGTCGCAAAGTCATGAAATCAAACGGTAAAACACCCTTTGCGCTCGAAGTGAAGAACATCACCCGCAGCCTGCCGCTCGGCGGCGAGCCGATTCACATCCTCCGGGGCATCTCGCTCCAGGTGCCGCGCGGCGAGTGGCTGGCGCTGACCGGGCCGAGCGGGTCGGGCAAATCGACCCTGCTGGGCATCATGGCCGGCATCGACACACCCGACAGCGGGCAGGTGATCCTCGACGGCGTGCCGATCACCGACATGCGCGAGCGCCAACTGGCGCGCATCCGAAATGCCCAAATCGGCATTGTCTTTCAATCCTTCAACCTGATCCCCACGCTCACCGCGCAAGAAAACGTCGAAGCGCCGCTGTACGTCAGCGTCGATCACCGCGACGCCGCCGGGCGCGCCCGGAAGATGTTGGTGCGGGTCGGCCTGGCCGACCGGCTGCGCCACCGGCCCCACCAGCTTTCCGGCGGTCAGCAGCAGCGCGTCGCCATCGCGCGCGCGTTGGTGACGCAGCCCGCCGTCCTCCTGGCCGACGAGCCGACCGGCAATCTCGACCAACAGACCGGCGCGCAGATCATGGCGCTGTTTGCGCGGCTGCAACAAGAGCTTGGCGTCACGATCATTGTCGCCACGCACGACCCGCAGGTCGCCGGGTGCGCCGGGCGGGTGCTGCACCTGGTAGACGGCCGGCTTGCCCCCGCGCCGCCGGAGGTGCGCCTGCGCCAACCGGCGCTAGAGGGAGGTGCATCGTGAAAGGCGCGTTCTACATAAGCTACGCGCTGCGCGCGCTGCGGCGCGGCGGCCAGCGCACCGTAATCGCGGTCCTGTGCGTCGCCTTCGGAGTGATGGCGCTGGCGTCGATGCAGATACTCGCGGCGACGGTCGCCGATACCTTGTTCGTTCGCTCCGCCGAGATACTGGGCGGCGACGCACAGATCGGGCGCTCCGGGGGCTATCTCACCGGCGCGGATATCGCCCGGCTGGACCAATTGCGGCAGGCCGGCGAGATCGAAAGCTACACTGCCTACTCCGCGCTGTCCTGGATGCTGCTCAGGCAGGTGGGGTCGGGGGAGGTGCATTCGGTGACGCGCGCAGTGGGCGTCGATCCGGCGACTTACCCGCCGGTGGGCGAGATCGTGTTGAGCGGCGCCGGCAGCCTGGCCGACGCGCTCGCCGCGCCGGACGCCGCCGCCATCACGCGCGACCTGGCACATAAGCTCGATATGCAGGTGGGCGACAGGTTCACGTTGATCTGCGAGCGCGGCAGTATGCCGGTGCAGCTTCAGGTGAGCGCGATCATCCACGCCACGCCCGACCGCCTGGGCAGCATGGTGATGTACGATCTTGAGACGGCGCGGGCGGTCGCCGGGCGCAGCGAACCCCGGACCGTCGCATCGCTGCGGCTCTCGCCCGGCAGCCACGCCCTGGACGCGCTCTACGCGGCAGGGCTGAGCATCACGCTCCCGGCGGACTTGGCCGAGCAAAACAAGTCGATGCGCGAGGTGTTCGACCTGATGCTCAAGGGGTCCGGCATTCTGGGACTGCTGGTCGGCGGGATCGGCGTCGCCTCCACGATGCAGGTCATCCTGGCGCGGCGCACCGAGGAAATCGCCGTGCTCAAGGTGTTGGGCTACCGGCGGCACGACCTGGTGCTGCTCTTTGGCCTGGAGACCGCGCTGTTGGGTGTCGCCGGCAGCGCCATCGGCGCAGTGGGCGCGCTGGGCCTGGCGGCGCTGCTGCTGCAAACCCTGGCGCAGATCGTTTCGGTGCTGCTGAGCCTGTCGGTTGACCCGGCCAGGATGGCCGGGAGCGTCGCCGCCGGCGTCGCTACGACCGTAATCTTCGGGGTGGCGGCGGTGCTGCGTGCCGCGGCGGTGCGGCCATCGGTGCTGCTGCGCAATCTGCCGGCGCTGAAGACGTGGCGGCGGCGCCTGGGCATGTTGGGGGTCTACGCGCTGCTGGCGCTGCCCTTTGGTCTGCTTACCAGCATGGTGATGGGGTCGGCGCTGCACGGCGCGGCGGTGATCGGTTTCGCGCTGGCCGGGCTGGTCGTGCTGGGCGGCCTGCTGGGTGGCTTGCTGTGGGTGACCGTGCGGCTGCCGCTGCCGGGCGGCCCGCTGCTGCGGCTGGCACGCCGTAACATGAAACGGCAGGTTTGGCGCATGGTCTTCGCGCTCATTGCGCTCTCTACCGGCGTGTTTGCGGTCGGCTTTGCGGTCGTGACCATCCTCAGCGGGCGCGATATCCTGGCAGACGAGGTCGGCTCGCTCGCAGGCTACAACCTGGTGGCGCTCGGCGCTTATGCCCAGCAGAGCGACATCACGGCTGCGCTGGAGCGCGAAGGCACCGCCGAAATCCACACGCGCTACCAACTGCCGATTGAAGAGGTGCAGGTAGGCGGTGAGGCGCTCCAGCTGTGGGCGATGGAGATCGAAGGGCGCGCGGCGGCGGATATCGGCTGGGACCTGTCATTCACCGGGGAGCCGTGGGGGACGGTGCCGGACGGTGTTTACCTGCCGGCGCGTTTCCAGGGCGGGCCGGTCGATATCGGTGCGGCGGTGATGGTGCGCACGGCGCAGGGCGAAGCACGGCAGTTTACCGTCGCCGGGTTCTACACGCCGGCGACGTACACCGAGGCGATGGTCGCGCCGTCCTCAAGCGGGCTGCTGGTCCCGCTTGAAGCGTTGGATGCGACCGAGACGGCGGTGATGGTTATCGCGTCGCTGCCCGCCGCGCAGCTCGAGGCGGCAGCCGCACGCCTGGGCTTGGCGCTGCCGGATGTCATCATGATAAACGCCGCCGACATCAGCAATATGTTCAACGGAATGCTGCAAAATCTGTTTAACTTCGCGGTGGCAATCGCCGGGTTGGCGCTGGTGGCGGGCGCGGTGCTCATTGCCAATGCGGTCGGCTTGGTGATCGTGGAGCGGCGGCGCGAGATCGGCATCCTCAAGGCAATCGGTTACAGCAGCCGGGCGGTGCTGCGCACGATCTTGCTGGAACACAGCTTGCTGGGCGTGCTGAGCGGCGCGGCGGGGACGGCGGCGGTCGTGGTGGCGGTCGCGGTGCTCAACGCGCTGGAGCCGCGCGCCAACCTGGTATTCTATCCTCTGCCGGGTTTGGTGGTGGCGCTGGCGTCGGTGCTGATCGTGCTGGCGGTGACCGTGCTGGTCGCCTGGCAGCCGGCGCACGTGCGCCCGCTGGCCGTGCTGCGCGACGGCGGCGATTGAACCGCCGGAGCAAGGGTTAACCACGAATACACACAAATAATCACGAATGGAGCAAGCCGCGATAGCACCGCAAAATCGCGTGGTCACCGGCTTGCGTAGGGGCGGGTTTGAAACCCACCCCATATGCATCAACTTAAGGATTTTGACCGTTTGTGCACCTGTTCCCCCTCTCCCCAAGCCCCTCTCCCACGAGGGGCGAGGGGCT
>JAFGMM010000125.1 GCA_016927535.1 Anaerolineae bacterium | reverse complement strand
GTGGGCGTGTTCGGCAAGAGCGGCACCGGCAAGAGCTTTCTCACCCGCATCCTGCTGGCCGGCGTCATCGAAAAGCAGGCGGCGGTGAACCTGATCTTCGACATGCATAACGACTACGGCTGGGCGGTGCAGGACGAGCGCGGCGCCGACGTCAAAGGGCTGAAGCAGCTTTACGGCGGCAAAGTGTCGATCTTCACGCTCGACCCCGAATCGTCACGGCGGCGCGACGCCCCCTATGACCACATCGTCACCATGAGCTACGACGAAATCGAGCCGGAAGACCTGGCGATGCTGCGCGCCACAATGGACCTCTCCGACTCGATGATCGACGCGGCGTATGTGCTGCGCAAGCGCATCGGCAAAGAGTGGATTCAATGGCTGCTGAATGCCGGCGCCGAGGACATCGAGATCCTGATCGCCGAGAGCGCCGTCAACGCATCCAGCCTGGCCGCGCTTACCCGCCGCGTGCAGCGCTTCGAGCGCTTCGGCTTTCTTAAGCCCCAAAAGTCCGAGACAGACGGCGACTCGGTGCGGCGCATCATCAACGCCATCGACCAGGGCGTCAGCGTGGTGCTGGAGTTCGGGCGCTACGGCAATTATTTAGAGGCGTACATCCTGGTCGCCAACTACCTGACGCGGCGCATCCACACCCTCTATGTCCAGCGCATGGAGGAGGCGCTCGGCGCGGGCGCGCAGAAACCGCGCCAGCTTCTCATCACCGTCGAGGAGGCGCACAAATTCCTGGAGCCGGCCATCGCGCGGCAGACCATCTTCGGCACCATCGCGCGCGAGATGCGCAAGTACAATGTGACCCTGCTCGTCGTGGACCAGCGCCCCAGCGCCATCGACGAGGAGGTCATGAGCCAGGTCGGGACGCGCGTCACCGCGCTGCTGGACAATGAGCGCGATATCAACGCGGTGCTGATGGGGGTGAGCGGCGCGGGCGGCCTGCGCGAGGTGCTGGCCCGGCTCGACACCAAGCAGCAAGCCATCATCCTGGGGCACGCCGTGCCGATGCCGGTTGTGGTACACACGCGCGAATGGGGACCCGACTTTTACGAGACGGTGGGCTACCTGGCTGGCGACGCGCTCGGCGCGGCGGCGCGCCGGGGCGCCGAACGACTGGCGCCGAAGGGCAAAAAGCGCCTGTAGCGCCGGCGCTTCGTCTCGCGGGTGCGCGAGTGACTACACGAAACAAACGGCGGCGTTGTGAAAGCGTAGGATTCCCGTCGGTTCAAGGTTACCGAAGATAAGATATAATAACGGTCGTTACACGGCGATAGGAGAAGCAATGACCGAACCCATTCGACTCTTGCACTTCGCCGACCTGCACATCGGCGTCGAGAGCTACGGCAGCACCGACCCAACGACCGGCATCAGCAGCCGCGCACTCGACTTCATCCACCGCCTCGACGAACTGGTCGCGTATGCCGCCGCGCACGACGTGGATCTCATCATCTGCGCCGGCGACATCTTCCACTCACGCATCCCTACCCCTACCTACCAGCGCGAATTTGCCTGGCGTCTGCTCGACATGGCGCGGCTGTGCCCGGTGATTCTGTTGGAGGGCAACCACGACATGCCGACCATGCTCAAGAAGGCCACCAGCATCGAAATCTTCGACACGCTGGAAGTGGCAAATGTCACGGTCGGCAACGCCTACGAAGTCCACCGGGTCGAGACCCGGCGCGGCCCGGTGCAGGTCGCGACCGCGCCCTACCCGCACAAGGCGCGCCTGCTGGAAGACGAATCGACCAGGGGGATGAGCATCGGCGAAATCGACGCGCTGTTGCAGCAGCAGGTGAGTCTCATCATCGGCGCCATGGCGAAAGAGGTCAACCAAGACGAGGCACCGCGCGTGCTGGCCGGCCACTTCTCGGTCAGCGGCGCGCTGCTGGGCAGCGAGCGCAAGATCATGCTGGGGCGCGACGCGGTCGTGCTGCCCAGCACGCTTACCGACCCGGCCTGGGATTACGTGGCGCTGGGCCACATCCACATGCACCAGAACTTGACCCAGGGTCAGGCCGGCAAGCCGCCGGTCGTCTATTCTGGGTCGATAGAGCGCATCGACTTCGGCGAGGAACACGACAAGAAAGGCTTTTGCTGGGTGGAACTGGCGCGCGGCGCGACGACCTGGAACTTCGTCACGGTGGACGCGCGCCCCTTCCAGACCGTGCGCGTAGACGTGCGCGAGAGCATCAACCCCACGGCGGAGGTAATCAGCCGGGTCGAAGCCGCCGACCTCAAGGGTAAGGTGGTGCGGCTGATTATCCAGATCACGCCGGCCAACGACCCGCTCTTGCACATGCGCGAGATCCGCGCAGCCCTGCGTGCGGCGGCGCATCACATCGCCGCCATCCAGAAACAGATCGAACGCCCCCAGCGCACCGCTTGGCAAGGCGACGCCTCACCGGAATCGCTGAGTCCAATGCAGCTGCTGGAGAATTACCTCATCACGCAAGAAACGCCAGAAGCGCGCCGGCGCGTCCTCCTGGAACACGCCGAGCGCCTGTTCCGGTCGAGCGATTAATCAAGGAGGTAACAATGCAAAAACCGGTAGGACTGTTAATCATCTTGACGGCTGCCATGCTGCTCTCGGCGGCGTGCGGCAGCGTCCGCGCGGACGTGACCGCCACCGCCGACGCCCATGCGACCGCCGAGCAGCGGCTGACGGTTGAGGCGGTCGCAACCCGCTGCCCGGAGACATGCGCGACGCTGGGTTCGGCCGCCACACGGGACGCCGCGAAGCTTGAGGAGGCCGGCGCAGACGCCGCAACCCTGGCGGCGGCGCACACCGAAATTGCCGCCGGCATCGACGCGCAGGCGACGGCTGCCGCCGATGCGATGCACGCCCAGGCCACCGCTGACGCCTACATGCGCGCGACCGATACGGCGAAACTGCTCGCTACCCAGACCGCTTACGCCAGGGGTGTGCAGGTCACCGTTAATGCTGTATACACGAGCATTGCAACGATGGCGCAGCGAAGCACCTGGGATGCGCATAACCTGGAAACGTGGCGGGAGGGATTCATGGGAACGCCGCCCGCGCTCATGACGCAATCCGCCGCGATGCTGATGACCCAGCGCGCCGGCGCCATGATGACCGTCGCGCCGCTAATCGACCGCATCCTCACGCTAGAGGCACAGGTTACACAAGAATACGCGCTGAATCGGCGCATCGGCGCGCTCGGCACGCCGCTCGCGCTGACCGCCTGGGCGCAGAGCACCGAGATTGCCGGACTCAAGACCCAACAGGGCGCCATGCACTATTACCCGCTTTTCCCCACCATCGAATACATCATCAGCTACGAGGTGCCGCCCGGCGTGATCCTTACCGCCGCGCCGTCTCCCCCCACTTACCTGCCGCCTACGCCGCCTCCCATCCCTACCTGGACACCCTGGCCCACGTACAGCATCACGCCGACTTACCCGGCGCTGTACACGCCGACTCCCCTCCTCACCTGGACACCCTGGCCCATGTACAGCGTCACGCCGACCCTGTACCCGACGCCTTCCGCCGCGCCGCCGTTCACCTGGACGCCGACGCCGGGGCCGAACTCGATGACCAGCACGGCAATCGCGCAGTTGGTCTTGACTAACCCGGCGTTCACCGAGGCAGAATTGCAAATGACCGGGACGGCGTGGGTGAGTTGGAGCACCCTCCTGGCTGCGACTCAAACCGCGGCCTGGCCTTCCGTTACACCGACCATGCCCTGGCCGACGTTTACGCTCACGCCGACGGTTCTCCCGCGCAGGGTGATCATCGTGGGCGCCGACGGCGTCGGCGACCTGCAAACCGAGGAGGTGCGCCTGATAAACGGCGACGGCGCGGTGAACCTGAAAGATTGGACTCTGTGCAGTAACACCGGCACGTGTTATACCTTCCCGCGCGTCGTGCTGTTCCCGCGCATGATGGTCGCGGTGCGCACCCGCAGCGGTGAGGACTCGCCGGCGGCGCTGTACTGGGGACGCGACGAAGCGGCGTGGGCGCCGAATAGTACGATCATCCTGCGCGACGCTGCGGGCGAAGTGAAGTCAACCTGGAGCACGGGCGGATAACGACACGAAACGAATACGAATACAACCCAGGGACACGGCACGGGCTGCACGCCCGGCGTGTCCCTGTCACATGAACCCAACAGGTTAATCTATACGTCGAGCTTGGCGTAGTTTTCGTCGAACATGGCGGCCAGCTTTTTCGCCTGCGTATCGTAAGCGTCAGGGTCGGCCCAGGTCGAGCGCGGGTTGAGCACGTCCGCCGGGACGTCCGGGCAGCTCAGCGGCACCTGCACACCGAAGATCGGGTCGGTGCGGGTTTCGGCGCCGGCGAGCACGCCGTTAAGCGCGGCATGCACCATCGCGCGGGTATAGTGAAGCTCCATGCGGTGCCCCACACCGTAAGGCCCGCCGGTCCAGCCGGTGTTGACCAACCAGACATCGACCTTGTGCCGGGCGATGCGCTCCGCCAGCATATCACCGTAGACTTTCGGCGGCATCGGCAGGAAGGGCGCGCCAAAGCACGGGCTAAACGTGGCGACCGGCTCGTCGATGCCGGTTTCGGTGCCGGCGACCTTCGCCGTGTAGCCGAGCAAGAAGTGATATTTCGCTTCCTCCGGCGTCAACTTAGAGATAGGCGGCATCACGCCGAAAGCGTCGGCGGTGAGCATGACGACGTTCCGCGGGTGCTTGTCGATCATGCCGGTCGCGTCGGCGTTCGGGATGAAGTGAATCGGATACGAGGCGCGCGTATTCAGCGTCACCGAGCCGTCGTCCAGGTCGATCTCACGGGTGTCAGGATCGTAGACCACGTTCTCCAAAACCGTCCCCCAGCGGCGCGTACAGGCGTAGATTTCCGGCTCGCCGGTGGGCGAGAGCTTAATCACCTTCGCATAGCAGCCGCCCTCGAAATTAAAGATGCCGTGATCGCTCCAGCCGTGCTCGTCATCGCCGATCAGCGTGCGCGTCGAGTCGGCGGAGAGCGTGGTCTTGCCGGTGCCGGAAAGCCCAAAGAAAATCGCCACATCACCGTCCGGGCCGTAATTGGCCGAGCAGTGCATCGGCAGCACGTTTTTCGTGGTAAGCAAATAATTCATCACGGTAAAAATTGATTTTTTGATCTCACCGCCGTACATGCTGGCGGCAATCAGCACCTCGCGCGTGGCGAAGTTGATGACGATAGCCGTCTCCGAGTTGATCTTGTCGAGTTCGGCGTCAGCCTGAAAGCTGGGCATGGCGATAAGGGTAAACTCTGGAACATGGCCGGCCAGCGCATCGTGGTCGGGGCGGACGAACATATTACGCACAAAAATGTTCTGCCAGGCGAGTTCATTAACGACACGGATCGGCATCCGGTAGCGCGGGTCCCGGCCTACGTAGACATCCTGCACGTACAGCGTGCGCCCCTGGCAGTAATCGAGCATACGCTGCTTCAGCGCCGCGAAGTTCTCCGGCGACATCGGGCGGTTGATCTTGCCCCACCAGATATCGCCCTCGCTCGAAGGTTCCTTAACCGTGAATTTATCGTTGGGCGAGCGCCCGGTGTGCTTACCGTTGTAAACGATCAGCGGCCCGTGATTCGCCATGAACCCCTCGCCGCGCCGGATGACGTGCTCGTACAGCGCCGGCACCGACAGATTCCAATGCACAGCTCCGACATTCTTGAAGCCGTGATTTTCGAGTCCGTATTCGCTCACGACGCTCTGGCTGGCAGTGGTCATATCCCCCTCCTGGAACAGGAAAACTCAAATGCGGAGTTTAAAATACAATACCCCAATATTGTACTTTTGCAAAAAAGTCACCTCTATGCATATCTGTAACAAACCGTGTTATATTAATTTATCTCTAAGCGGGCTTGACGAACACACATGTCCGGGAAAGGGGCGAGAAGCCCCGGCCGGCGCCGAAAGTGAGGACAGCCCACCAGGGGCGCGTCATGGATGCGCCTGCACCCGCCGAAACAACTGCAAGGTATATGCCTCGATGCCGGCGTCTTTCAAAAACGGCAAGCACAGCCCCCGGCATACCGCGAGCGCAGCGCGCCACCCGGCGCCGAGCACACCGGCGCCCTGGTAACAGCCACACAGCGCGCCGACCAGCGCGGGCAGCGAGTCGGCGGACTTGGCGATGGTGTTCGCCTGGAGGCAGGCCGTGCGCAGGTCGCCGCCGCACTTCTCGACGACTGCCAGCGCCGCCGGCAGCGTTTCGGGCGCCAGGGAGCCGTAAGAGTAAACGGTGTTAATGACCGTGGTGGATAGGGATAAAACGAGGTCTTCTACCGTCTGGGCATCCTGGAGGCAGGTCTGCGCCGCGCTGTCCACGTGGGCGATCCAGGAGCCGGCGGGGAACTCCTGCCGGGCGCGGGCGAGCGCACCGGGCAGCGCGCCGCCGCCCGCGAGCACGGCAATTGCCGCCGCCATCGCACGCGCCGCGTAAATGCCGTCTTCGGCCTGCGTGATCTCGGCGTCGAACTGCGCAACTTCGGCGGCGCGGTCGGGGTCGCCCGCGCAGTACAGGCCGACCGGCACGGCGCGCGGCGCCGCGCTATCTTCATAATGCAGCGGATTATCGTTGCCCGTCACCGGCGGGAGCAGGCCGCGCTTCAGGTTCTCGATGGCGGCGCGTTCCGAGAAACTGCTGAACACCTCATCCGCAGCCGGCACGACCTCATCTTGCCAGACAGCGAGAAAGGTTTGCCGGGTGGGTTCGTCCGGGTCGTTGAGGATGGCGCGCAGGGTGAGCATGGCGAACTCGGTGTCGTCGGTAGGCGAAGGCTCCAGCATCTCCGACGGCAGGCGGTGCGTAAAGGGCAGCATCAAGCGGCTGATGTTCTGCCGGTAAGTTTCCATATTGGTACGCCACAGGAAATCATGGCGCTTTTTAGGGGTGGGGCGAAAGCGGTGAAACAGCGCCGGGAAGCCAATCGCATCGCCGTAGGCAAGCCCAAACATCGCGCCCAAGAATCGCTCTTGCTGTGTGGTCATAGCGTCACCCTCTTTAAGCCGCAAATCACTTGCGGTTAACTCTCATCCTCTTGCGGCATCCCGCCGGGACATGGCTACCCCCGCCGTAGCGCACGATCGGCCAGCCGGTCCGCGATATCGACAATTTTACGGTCGGCGACGAACCCGATGCAGCGCCCGGTAGACGCCGACACGCGCGCCTTCCAGGCGGCAGGGATGGCGTTCTCACCCCCGTAAGCGCCGGCCAGGCTTCCCACAATCGCGCCGATGGTGTCCGCATCGCGGCCCAGGCGCACGCCGGCCGGCACCGCCGCCGCAAAGTCGCCGCCGGCCGCCAGGAAGACGGCCAGCGCCGCCGGGACGGCCTCGGTCGCCAGGTCGGCCCACGGCCAATAGGCGACGACCAGCGCTTCCTCGATTACCTCCAGGGCGCGCTCCAGGCCGCATCGCGGCACATCGAGCGCGCGCACCCGCTGCAACGCGCGGCGCGTCCACGAATCGGGCGGCGTCGCTTCAATCGCTCCATCGAGCATCGCGCCCGGCGCCGCCCCGACCATCGCCAGGCTGACGGCGGCGGCGACCGCCTGCGCCGCGTAGATGCCATCGCGCGCGTTCGAGACGCTGCCCAGCACCGCCGCGAGCCGCGCGGCCTCGGCGGGCGCGCCGGCGGCGCTGATCCCGGCGGCGCTGATCGCCATCGCCACGCCGTCGCTCCACATCTGGTGGTTGAACGCGCCCGACTGCGGCGCGCCGAGTCCGGCTTGCAGGTTGCGCGTAGAGACCACATCACTAAAACCGCCGGGCCGGTAGTCGTATGCGCCGCTCAGCAGCTTGTCGCGCCATTCCGCCTCGACCTGTTCCGGCGTCACTTCGGCGCCGTAAGTCAGCAAGATGTGCGCGTTGAACAGGGTAAAGTCGGTGTCGTCGGTGCCGACGGTCTCTTCGCTCACGAAACCGGTGAGGGTGCCGTACTGCGCGCGGATGGCCGGCGCCGACAGGCCCTCGCAGGGCGCGCCCATCGCGTCGCCGATTGCTGCGCCCAGCAGACTACCGCGCGCCCGCCGTTTCAAATCGTCTATGTCCATGTCCGGCTCATCCTTTCAAGCCCGTCGTCGAAAGCCCGCCGATGAGGTGGCGCTGTGCGAAGAAGTATAACACCAAGATCGGCGCGATAGAGACCAGGGTCGCCGCCATGAAGAGGTTCCATTCCACGCTGTAGCGCCCCCGGAAGAACGCCAGCCCTACCGAGATTGGGTAAGAGTTGAAGTCGTTCAGGTAGATGAGGGGATGCAGAAAGTCATTCCAGGTCCACAAGAAAGAGAAGACCAGCATAACTGTGACGGGCGGCTTGCACAGCGGCAGGACGACGCGATACAGGACCGTCCATGTGCTCGCGCCGTCGATGCGCGCCGCCTCGTCGAGGTCGCGCGGGATGGTGCGCATGTACTGCACCATCAAGAAGATGAAAAACGGCTCACCGAAGAACGACGGCAGGATCAGCGGCCAGTAGGTGTCGATCAACTTCAGCCGGTTGTACATCGTAAACAGCGGGATCAACTTGATCTGGCCGGGGATCATCATCGTGCTCAGCATCAGGATGAACAAGGGGCGCTTCGCCGGGAAGCGCAAACGCGCAAAGCTGAACGCGACCACCGGCACCGACACCAGCACCCCGAGGCTGTTCATGACCACCAGGAACGCGCTGTTGAGCATGAAGCGCCCCAGCGGATACTTCGTGAAGGCGTCGGCGTAGTTTTGCCACTGCGGCGCTTCCGGGACCCACTGCGGCGGCCAGGCGAAAATCTCCCACCGGGCCTTAAGCGAAGTCGAAAGCATCCACAGCAGCGGGATCATGAAGATCACGGCGAGAAGGGTCATCACGGCGTAGGCCGCCGCCTGGCCGGAAATTTTACGCAGAACCGCGGAGGTTTTTACGTTCATCATAGGCTAAGACTCGTAATAGACCCAGCGGTCCGAGGTATTGTAGAGAAAGACTGTCGTCACCAGGATCACCAGGGTAAGCACCAACGCCAGCGCCGAGGCGTAGCCCATGTTGAAGTTGCGGAAGGCTTCCTCGTAGAAATACAGCAGGTAGAAGTAAGTGGCCTTCAACGGGCCGCCCTGCGTGATGACGAAGGCTTCGGTGAACACCTTGAACGAATCGATCAACTCGATCACCAACTGGAAGAAGATGGTCGGCGTCAGCAGCGGCAGCGTGACCTGCCAGAAGCGCTGCCACCGGTTCGCGCCGTCGATCTGCGCAGCCTCGTACAGGTGCGGCGGGATGTTCTGAAGCCCGGCCAGGTAGATGATCGCGCCGCCGCCCACCTTCCACACACTCATCAGCGCGACCGAGGGCAGCGCCCAATCCTTATCCCAAAACCAATTTGGGCCTTCGACCCCGGCATACTCCAACAGTGTGTTAATCACGCCGGTATCGGGTTGCAGCAGCCACATCCACATCAGCGACACCGCCACACCCGAAATCACCGCCGGGATGTAGAAGACGGTGCGGTAGAAATTCATGCCCGCCACTTTGAGGTTGAGCAGCAGCGCCAGCATCAGCCCGAACACCAACTTGAGCGGCAGCGAAAGCAGCACATAATAAACGGTGACCTTCAACGCCTGCCAGAAGAGCGGGTCGGCGGTGAACATGCGGACGTAGTTATCTAACCCTTTCCACACCGGCGGCGTGGTGATCGTCCATCCGGTAAAGCCCAGGTAGATCGAAACCAAGAGCGGCAGCGCGGTAAAGACCAGAAATCCGATAACCCACGGCAGCAAGCACAAGTAGCCTTCCAATGCCTCGCGCCTTGCCTGCGGTCCCATCTTGCGCCAGGTAGACAGCATCTTTATGTCTCCGGGAAAAACCTGCGGAGGCCGGTTCCGGTTCTAGCCGACACACAGCGCCGAGTCGGGCTGTAGGGGCGGGTCTGAGACCCGCCCTCCCCAGGGCCGGTTTGAAACCGGCCCCTACCGTTCGCCGACAAATGACAGCAGAACCGGGCTGACCGAAATCAGTCTCCGCAGGCAGCTTTGCTTACTTAGTACGTGTTCAAAATTAACATCCCGCTCTAGCGGCTTCGACTGTTGGAAAAGATCCCAGCCACCTCACCCCCGGCCCCTCTCCACGTGTGGAGAGGGGAGCCAGATCGCGCGTGATGGTCCGAAAGTCCCCCTCTCCATGCATGGAGAGGGGGATTTAGGGGGG
>JAFGMM010000124.1 GCA_016927535.1 Anaerolineae bacterium | reverse complement strand
TGGGCTTCAGGTCGCGGTGAATCACGCCCCGGCGGTGCGCGTAATCGACCGCCTCGGCAAGCTGGCAAAAGAGCCGGACTGCATCCGGGAGCGGCGGCCGGCCGGTCAGGTAGTCTTTCAACGTGCCGGCGGCGGCGTAAGGCATCACCAGGTAAGTGACATCGCCCTCCTGCCCGTAGTCGAATAGGGGGAGGATGTGGACGTGTTGCAGCCCGGCCACCACGCGCGCCTCGCGCTCGAAACGCGCGTGGAAAGACGGGTCTTCCGCCAGGTCGTCGGGCAGCACCTTGATTGCTACATAGCGGTCGGTGGGCGGGTGATAGGCGCGGTAAACCGTCGCCATGCCGCCTTGGCCGATGCGCTCCAACGATTGGTAAGGGCCAAGCGATTGCCCGCTGAGGTCTGGCACGGCCTTCTCTCCAGAGTTCACAAGACGGATAACCTATTGTATATTAGAAACAGGGGCCTTACACAACGAATCGCTTCGCTTCGGCGCGCCAGAGAAAGGATCGTCACATGGCAAAAGGAGAAAACGCCAAAAAACGGGTCGCTTCGGAACTGCAATCTGAGGATGGCAGGCTCCAAGAGGAGGGAAAGGAAAAGAGGAGAAAAAAGAAAAAAGCCGGGGAGCCGCGCTCCAGGCGGCAGTGGCTTGACAAGAAGTTCTACGAAAAAGAACTGGCGCGCCTCCAACTCGAACTGGTCAAAATGCAGTACTGGATCAGAGAAGAGGGAAAGCGCGTCGTCCTAGTCTTCGAGGGGCGCGATGCCGCCGGCAAGGGCGGCATCATCAAACGCATCACCGAGCCGTTGAACCCGCGCGGTGTCCGGCTGGTGGCGCTGGGCGTGCCCTCCGATGTGGAGAAGACTCAATGGTACTTCCAGCGCTACGCGGCGCACCTCCCGGCGGCCGGCGAAGTCGTGATCTTCGACCGGAGTTGGTACAACCGGGCGAACGTCGAGCGCGTGATGGGCTTCTGCACCGACCCGCAGTACTGGGAGTTTCTGCGCTCCTGCCCGGAGTTCGAGCGCATGCTGACGCGCTCCGGGATTATTCTGATCAAATACTGGCTATCGGTCAGCGACGAAGAGCAGGAGCGCCGTTTCCAGGAACGCTCTAAAGACCCAACCCGGCGCTGGAAACTCAGCCCAATGGACCTCAAATCGCGCGAGAAGTGGGTGGAGTATTCCAAAGCCAAAGATATCATGTTCGAGCACACCGACATCCCGGAGGCGCGCTGGTACCAGATCGAATCGGACGACAAGCGCCGCGCCCGCCTCAACTGCATCCGGCACCTGCTGGGCCAGATTCCCTACGAGGATGTCACGCCGCCGCCGCTGGAACTGCCGCCGCGCCCGCCGGACGATGTACACTATGCCCGCCCGCCCCGGGATGCGCATCTGATCGTCGAAGACTATTACGCCGGTCGTTAGTCTGACCGGCGCAAACGCCCGGTAGAGGCGTCCCGCCGGGACGCCTCAATATGTTACAACGCTACAACATCTTCAGCGCTGCCGCCAGGAACGCCAGGTTATCGCTTGCCTCCTCGATGCGCTTCGACGTAGGCGTGCCCATGCCGTGCCCTGCCTTCATCTCGATGCGAATCAGCACCGGCGCATCGCCGGCTTGGGCGGCTTGCAGCGCGGCGGCGAACTTGAACGAATGCCCCGGCACCACGCGGTCATCATGGTCGGCGGTGGTGACGAGCGTCGCCGGGTAATGCACGCCCGGCTTGATGTTGTGCAGCGGCGAATAAGCGTACAGGCTCTCGAACTGGCGCGGGTCGTCCGACGAGCCGTAATCGCTCACCCACGCCCAGCCGATGGTGAATTTGTGGAAGCGCAGCATATCCATCACCCCGCGCGAGGGCAGCGCCGCGCCGAACAAATCCGGGCGCTGGGTGATGCACGCGCCCACCAACAGCCCGCCGTTCGAGCCGCCCTGGATGGCGAGCCGGCTTGGCGCGGTGTACTTCGCCGCGATCAAGTGCTCGGCGCACGCGATGAAGTCGTCGAAGACGTTCTGCTTGTTGTGAATCATGCCGGCCTGGTGCCATTCCTCGCCGTATTCGCCGCCGCCGCGCAGATTCGCCACCGCCAGCACGCCGCCCATCTCCAGCCACGCGAGCCACATCGCCGAGAACGACGGCGTGATCGAAATGTTGAAGCCGCCGTAGCCGTAGAGCAGGGCGGGGTTATCGCCGTTCTTTGCCAGGCCCTTCTTGTGCGTGACGAACATCGGCACACGCGCGCCGTCCTTGCCGGCGGCGAAAAGCTGCTCGGTGATGTACTCGTCCGGGTCGAATTTGCGCGGCGGCGCGGCGATCGCTTCGCTGCCGCCGGTCTTGAAATCGTAGCGGTACGCGGTCCCCGGATAGACAAACGATGTGAAAATATAAAACATCTCGTCGTGGTCGGGCCGCCCGCTGAGCGCCTGCACCGACCCCAACGCCGGCAGTTCAACCTCGCCCAGCAGGTCGCCCGCTTTATCGAAGCGCCTGATCTGGCTGTGCGCGTCGTGCAGGTAGAGCGCGACGAATTGGTCATGCACAATCGTCACGCTTTCGAGTTTGTCTTCGCCTTCGGGAACGAGCGTCCGCCAGTGGTCAGGTCCGGGGTTCCTGGTGTCGATGGCGACCAGGCGACCGCGCGGCGCGTCCAGGTCGGTGACGAAGTAAAAGACCGGTCCGTCGTTGCCCACCGGGTTGAACGCCGCTTCGAGCGGCTGGAGCAGTTCGACGAAATCGCCGCCGGTTTCCAGGTCCTTGTAGAAAATGCCGTTGCGCGTGTCGGTGCCCTGGAAAACAAAGATCACCAGGTAGCGCCCGTCATCAGTTACGCCCGCATCGAAGCCCCATTCCTTTTGGTCGGGCCGCTCATAGATCAAGTCGTCTTCGGCTTGCGGTGCGCCCAGCTTGTGAAAGTAAACCTTGTGATAGTAGTGCGCGCCGGTATACTCCGCGCCGGCTTCGGGCGGATCATACGCCGAGTAGAAGAAGCCCGAACCGTCGTCCGGCCAGCTCGCATCGGAAAACTTGCTCCACTCGACTCGATCCGGCAGGTCTTCGCCGGTATCCACGTCGCGGACGCGCCACGTCAGCCAGTCCGAGCCGCTGCTGGTCGTCGCGTAGGCAATCTTGCCGCCGTCCTTGCCGACCGACCAGTTTACCAGCGCGACCGTGCCGTCCTCGCTGAGCGTGTTCGGGTCGATGAGCACACGGCTGTTTGCATCCAGCGCGTCCATTACGTAGAGCACGTCTTGATTTTGTAAACCGGTGTTGCGCAGTTGGAAGTATCGCCCGCCGCGCTTGAAGACGCCGTTAACTTTGGGAAAGTCCCATAGTTCGGTCAGGCGTTCCTTGATCTTGGCGCGCGTTGCGATGCCTTCCAGGTAGCCGAAGGTGACCTTGTTCTGCGCCTTGCCCCAGGCCGCCATCTCCGGCGAGTCGGGGTCTTCCAGCCAGCGGTACGGGTCGGCGACTTTGACGCCGTGGTAGTCGTCCACCTGGTCAACGGCGGCGGTTTGGGGGTAGGTTAGTTTAGGCATATCGTGTTTCTTCCTTTTGGTGTCGGTGGCAATTCGCATGGCTAAGAGTATACGATAAATTGCGCCGGGTTCCACGGAATCGTTTTCGAGAATCTGGCTTTTTGAACAGATGTTCGATATAATAGAGGTATGTACGTCAAGACTTCGCTCACCCCGATAGAGAAGCTCGCGCAGCTTGGCGACGAGGCGACCCGCTTCGAGCCGGCCGGCGATTCGCCGCTTGCCGAACGGCGCAGACGCCGCTCGCCGGACGACGAGCAGATGCTTTCGTGCATTTCGCATGTCAACACGCCGAAGGGCGTCAAGCCCGTGCTCAAGGCGATGGTGACGACCGCGTGCGAAAACGACTGCTATTACTGCCCGTTCCGCTCCGGGCGCGGCGAGATGCGCCGCGTCGCCTTCACGCCCGACGAACTGGCGAGCGCGTTCGATAGATTACAGCGCTCCGGCATCGTGGACGGCCTCTTTTTGTCGTCGGGTGTGCTCAACGGTGGGGCGAGCGTACAGGATAAGATTATCGACACCGGCGAGATCCTGCGGACGAAGTACCATTACCAGGACTACATTCACCTCAAGATCATGCCCGGCGCCGAGTACGACCAGATTGCCCGCGCCATGCAAATCGCCGACCGCGTGTCGGTGAACCTGGAAGCGCCCACGGCGGAGCGTCTGTATGCGCTGGCGCCGAAGAAAGACTTTTATGCCGAGCTTTTCCAGCGCTTGCAGTGGACGCAGCAGGTCCGGCAGCAAACGCCGCACCGGGTGCGCGCCAGCACCGTGACGCAGTTCGTGGTGGGCGCGGTGGGCGACACCGACCTGGAACTGCTCAGCCTCAGCGCGCGGCTCTACGGGCAGTTGGGATTGACGCGCGCGTACTACTCCGGCTTTAGCCCGGTCGCCGATACGCCGCTCGAAGACACCCCGCCGACGCCGTTCCTCCGCGAGCGCCGCCTGTACCAGGCCAGCTTCTTGCTGCGCGACTATCGCTGGGATGTGGAAGACCTGCCGTTTCTCAACGACGGCAACCTGCGTCAGGATATCGACCCGAAGCGCGCCTGGGCCGACGTGCACCTGCTGCACGCGCCGGTCGAGGTGATGCACGCCGCGCGCGAGGCGCTGATGCGGGTGCCGGGCATCGGGCCGGTGGGCGCGGATGCGATCATCAAGGCGCGGCAGCGCGGCAGCCTGACCGATCTCGCGCACCTGCGCGCCATCGGGATACGCACCGCGAGCCTCGCCGCGCCGTACATTTTGCTGAGTGGGCGCCGCCCGCCGCAGCAGTTGTCGATGTGGGAGTAAGCGCGTCCCGGCGGCGCCGATGGATTTTAATTAAAATGCTATAAGGAGATTTAGTAATGGAGTCGAAAGGTATTAGCGACGCATTCCGGGCCTTCATGACCGAAGCGCCTGCGCACGCGCAGGCCTGGGCGCAGCTCGTCAGCGGTCTTGCCGAAGCCAGCGCCCTGGACCGGAAGACGCACGCGCTGGCATATCTGGCCGTGCTGGCCGCGCTGCGCCTTGAAAGCGGCGTTCCGTTTCACGTCCAGGCGGCTAAACAGGCCGGCGCATCACGTGAAGAGGTCGTCAGCGCTATCCTGGTCGGGTTGGCGCCGGCCGGCCACGGCGTGACACAGGCTTTGCCGGCGGCGCTGGCCGCCTACGACGCCGAGTAAATTACCCCTGAGGAGAAGATCATGCCCGAACTGCCCGATATCGTCGTACTGGCGCGCAGTATGGACGAGGCGCTGCGCGGAAAGATCGTCGCCGGCGTGGAGGTGAACCAGCCGAAATGCCTCAACATAGCGCCGGAAGCTTTCGCCGAACAGGTCGCCGGGTGCCGGCTGGAGGGGTTCCGGCAGCGCGGCAAGTGGGTATTGGGTGAATTAGACAACGGCGCGACCCTGGCGCTCAACCTGGGCATGGGCGGCGAGATGATCTTGCACAAACCCGGCGAGACGCCCGACCCGACGCGCGAGCGGGTGGTCTTCCGTTTCACCGACGCGACGCAGTTGTGGATCCATCATTGGTGGTTCGGGCATGTGCATCTGATCGAACCCGGTAAGCTGGGTGAGCACCCGGCCGGCGAAACCGGCCCGGAGCCGCTGGCCGACGATTTCACCGCCGCAAAGCTGGGCGAAATGCTGGCCGGCAAGCGCGGGCGGCTCAAGAATTATCTACTAGACCAGAAGTTCATTGCCGGGATCGGCAACGTATATATACAAGATATTCTGTGGCGTGCGCGGCTGCATCCTATGCGCAAGGCCGGCGCGCTGGACGTAGCCGATATCGAGCGGCTGCACGGCGCGATTCGCGGTGTGCTGAACGAGGGTATCAAGTGGGGCGGCGGGCCGGGCGAGAAAGATATCTACGGCAACGTG
>JAFGMM010000123.1 GCA_016927535.1 Anaerolineae bacterium | reverse complement strand
CTGGCAGGCGATCTATCGCGGGCAGTTCTACCGGGGCGGGCCGGTGCTGTGCAGCGCGCTCTCCGGCATCGAGCAGGCGCTCTGGGATATCACCGGCAAGTGGCTGGGCCAGCCGGTCTATAATCTGTTGGGCGGCGCTACGCGCGACCGGATTCGCGTGTATGGCTGGGTGCACGGCGAGACCTACGGCGATTACATCGAGAGCGCGAAGGTCAGCGCCCAGATGGGCTTCACCGCGCTGAAAGTCGGCATCGTCGGGCCGGTGAACATCGTTGATACGCGGGCGGTCGTTGATGAGAACGTGCGCCGCTTCGCCGACCTGCGCGCGGCGGTCGGCCCGGAGGTCGATATCGGGATCGACTTTCACGGGCGCGTCAGCCCGGCGATGGCGGTGCGCCTGGCGAAGGAATTGGAGCCGCACTATCCCATGTTCATCGAGGAGCCGGTGCTGCCGGAGAACGTCGATGCGATGGCGACGGTGGCGCGCAGCACCACGATCCCCATCGCTACCGGCGAGCGCCTGTTCACCAAGTGGGGCTTCCGCGAGGTGCTGGAGAAGCAGGCGGCGGTCATCATGCAGCCGGACCTCTCGCACGCCGGGGGCATCCTGGAGTGCAAGAAGATCGCGGCGATGGCGGAATGCTATTACGGCGCGGTCGCGCCACACTGCCCGCTGGGGCCGATAGCGCTGGCGGCGTGCGTTCAACTGGATGCGTGTATCCCGAACTTCCTGGTGCAGGAGCACGTCACGACCGGCGCGGGCTATCTGAAGGAGCCGCTGAAGATCGCGGACGGCTACATTGAGCTGCCGGCCAAGCCGGGGCTGGGCGTCGAACTCGACGAGGATGCGCTGCAAGACAAGCTTTACGATGGCTCGTGGGAGACGCCGCGTCTGTGGCACAAGGACGGCTCGGTAGCCGACTGGTGACGGTGACAAAAATAGTGCGCGCCCACGGTAATAAATGTGTCCCTTTGCCAGGAGTGGGGACCAATAGGTGGTTACCGTGGGCCGCTGCTAATACCCTACCATGCTTTGGCGTTTGGGACTGTCAGGAAAGTGTGACGGTCGGTGTAGGGAAATCTTGATAATTCTCCCTTAATCTATAAACGCGAGTGCAGTTTTGCGGATATTTTGTCGCATTGTAGGGAGCGTGCCCATCGCGTGTTGCACTTGATCTGCAAAGTGTTCTTAAAGTTGAGCGTGTATATAATGTATGTTGGCGTGTAAGTGAGACAGGTAGATGTAATGATGGCAACTGAAGCGAAAAGACACACGGGCATCTCGCGCCGCTGGATTGGGTTGGCGCTGGGTATCGTCATCAGCGCGGTGTTTCTGTACTGGGCGCTCGAAGGACTGGAACTGGGCAAGGTTTGGGAGCACATCCGGGGGGCGAACTTTATTTGGTTGGTACCGGGTGTGGGCGTTTATTTTGTCGCGGTCGGGCTGCGAACCTGGCGCTGGCATTACCAACTGCGCCTGATTAAGCCGGTGCCGGTGCGCCGCCTGTTCCCCACGGTCGTTATTTCGTACATGGGCAACAACGTCTATCCGTTCCGGGCCGGCGAGGTGCTGCGCGCGTATGTGCTCTGGCGCGACGAGCAGATCAGCATCCCGGCGAGCCTGGCGACGATTATCATCGAACGCATCTTCGACGGTTTGACCATGCTGATCTTCGTCTTCGTGGGCCTGCCGTTTGCGCTTTCGAGCCTGGCCGGCGAGTCGGCGTGGCTGATCCAGATCGCCGCCATCGCCACCGTGCTCTTCTTCGGCGCGCTGGCCGTCTTCCTTTACCTGGCGATGCGCCCGGAACTCGCCAAGCGGGTGTACGGCTGGTTCATCGACCGCTTTCTGCCGGCGGCGGCGCGCGAACCGGTGCGCGGCATCGCCGACCGCTTCATGGATGGGCTGGTGGCGCTGCGCAGCCCGCGCGATATGTTGATGATCTTGTTTACTTCGGTGCTCATCTGGCTCACCGAGACGCTGAAATACTGGTTCGTGATGCATGCCTTCCCCTTCGAGACCAGCTTCTTCGTGCTGATGCTCATGACGGCGGTGGTCAACCTGGCGACGACGATCCCCTCCGCGCCGGGCTACGTGGGCACGTTCGACGGCCCCGGCATTGCGACGCTGGTCGCGTTCGGCGTTAACGAGGCGGTGGCGGGTGGGTATACGCTGGTGCTGCACGCGGCGCTCTGGCTGCCGATTACGGTGCTGGGCGTTTATTACTTCATCCGTAAGGGCATGACCTGGAGCGATTTCAGCCGTGCGCAGGAGGCGGTCGCCGGGATGCGGGAGGTTGGGAGTTAACCGCGAATAACGCCAATAACGCGAATATTCTTATTCGCGCGATTAGCGTTATTCGCAGTTAGAATCTTGTTTTCAGGGAGAAAGCATGGATTACCGGGCACTATATGAGCGTGTCGGCGCGGTCACCGGCTGGGACTTTAGCCGCCTTTCGGTGATCGTGGAAGGGCGCGCGTGGGATTTCTACGAGCAGGTGGCCGGGCGCTGTGATGCAGACACGCTGCTGCTCGACCTGGGCACGGGCGGCGGCGAGAAGCTGCTGAAGATCGCAGGCGCGGCGCGGCTGTTGGTCGGGGTCGATGTCGCGTGCGCGATGCTAGAGACGGCGCGGCGCAACCGGGAGGCTGCCGGGGCCGGTAATGTGCGGTTCTTGCGCATGGACGCCGCCGCGCTGCAATTCCCCGACGGTTTCTTCGACGTGGTATCGTGCCGGCAGGGTGCTTTCGATGTGCCGGAGGTAGCGCGCGTGCTGCGGCCCGGCGGCGTCTTTCTCACGCAGCAGGTAGCCGGCGGCGACAAGCTCAACATCAAGCAGGCGTTCGGGCGCGGGCAGGGATACGGCGGGCATACGGACGGGCCATCGCAGGAGGCGTATATCGAGGCGTTCGGTGCGTTGGGCTTTGACGTGCAGGCGTTCGAATACGACGCGACCGAGTATTACGCGACGCCCGACGACCTGATCTTCCTGCTGCACAACACGCCCATCATCCCGGACTTCGGCAGAGACGCGCACGACTTCGAGGCGCTGGCGCGCTTCATCGATGAACATACAACCGGGAAAGGCATCAAGACCAACTCGAAGCGGTATATGATTATCGCGTGTAAGCTGTAATGTTTTCTCACCACAGAGACACAGAGGGCACAGAGTGGAGAGGGAGAGGAGTAAATCTCCGTGTGCTCCGTGGTGAAATCTTAAAAAAGGACGGTAATGTATAAATGAAAGCAGCAATCGTCGGCTGCGGCGCGACCGGGCTGGCCGCCGCCTGGGAGCTGGCGAGCGCCGGCCACGAAGTGACGATCTACGAGGCGGGTAAAGAGGTCGGCGGGCTGGCGGCGGGCTTCAAAGACCCGGCGTGGGACTGGGCGCTTGAGAAGTTCTACCATCACTGGTTTGCGACCGATACCGATATCTTGAGCCTGCTCGAAGCGGTCGGCACGCGCGGCAAGGTGCAGTTTCACCAACCGGTAACGAGCATCTGGCGCGCCGAGGGCAACGTCCCGATTGACAAGCCGGTGCTGCCCGTCGCGCTGCTGGCGCGCGTGGTCAATGTGCTGGGCATCCCCGGTCTTTCGCTGTGGGATAAGCTGCGCTTCGGCGCGGCGGGCTTCCTGCTCACCAAGTACAAGAACGGCGTCGAGCTGGAGAAATACACCGCCGAGGCATGGCTCCGGCGCTGGGTCGGCGAGCGCGCGTATAACCTGGTCTGGCGGCCCTTGCTCATCGGCAAGTTCGGCGAGTGGTACGACCGGGTTAACATGGCGTGGATGTGGGCGCGGCTGTACAAGCGCACGGCGGCACTCGGCACCTACGCGGGCGGCTTCCAGGCGGCGCTCGAAGACATCGCGGAGGCGGTGTGCGCGAAGGGCGCGACCATTCACCTGGAGACGCCCATCCACCGGCTAACGCCGGTAGCGGGCGGCGTGAACGTGGAGACGCGCCCGGCGCTGTCCCGGCGTTTCGACCGGGTGCTTTCGACGGTGGGGCCGGGGCTGATGCTGCGGCTGGCGCCTGAGCTGTCCGGGGAATACGCGGCGCAGATGCGCGCGCTCAAGAGCCTGGGCGCGGTGGCGCTGGTCCTCGCGCTCGACCGGCAGCTCATGACCGACGGGACGTACTGGCTCAACCTGCCGGCGCAGAGTCCCGACCGGCGTCAGAATCCTTTCCCGTTCCTGGCGCTGGTGGAGCATACCAACTACGTCGCTGCCGAACACTTCGGCGGCGAGCACATCGTCTACCTGGGCGATTACGTGCCGCAGGAGCACGAGTATTTCAGGATGAGCGAGGCCGAACTCGCCGACCTTTTCCTCCCCGCGCTGGCGAAGGTCAACCCGGATTTCACGCCCGCCTGGATTCGCCGGCGCTGGTTGTTCCGCGCACCCTACGCGCAGCCGGTGCCGCTGGTGAACCACTCGCAGCACATCCCGCTGGTCAAGACGCCCATCGCCGGCCTGTTTTGGGCCAGCATGAGCCAGGTCTACCCGTGGGACCGGGGCACGAACTACGCGGTCGAGATCGGGCGGCGCGCGGCGTGGGCGATGATGACGGTGGTGTGACGTTCGCAGCCGGGGCGCGTCGCCGCCCCGCGCGGCCCTTTGACCGCCGCGCGCTCTTCGCTATATAATGCATGGCGCATGAGCAAGAATCGTCTGAGCCGCCTGGAAGAACAGATCGAGCGCCTGGTCGAGGGCAGCTTTGCGCGCCTTTTCGCCGGGCGCCTGCACCCGCGCCAGGTCGCCGTACAGCTTGCCCGCGCGATGGAAGACCACGCGCGCCCCAACCCCGGCCGGCTGCCCACCGCGCCCGACACTTACACCGTGTATCTGAACCGGCAGGATCACGCCGCGCTGCTCGCCGCACAGCCCGACCTGGCGAAAGCGCTGGGCGCCCACTTGGTCGATCTGGCGAGCCGGCTGAACTTGCGTATGAGCCGCTTCCCCACGGTCACCTTCACGCCTAGCCTGGGCGTGGCGCAGCGACAGGTCCGCGTGGTTGCCGAGCATGCGGAGGAGATGCCGCCGACCGCCGTCTTCCCGGACGCCGGATCGCCCGATATCCAGCCGCCGCCCGGCGCGCGCCTGCTCGTCGAGGTCACGCGCGAGATCCCGCTGAACCGACCGGTGACTAACATCGGTCGCCAACTGGACAATCACATCGTCATCGACGACCCGCGCGTCTCGCGCCGGCACGCGCAGTTGCGGCTGCGGCAGGGGCGCTACGTGCTCTTTGATCTGGGTTCGCGCCGGGGCGTGACGGTCAACGACCAGAGGGTCCAGGAGTGCGTGCTCCGGTCGGGCGACCGGATTGCTTTCGGCGGCGTGCCGGCGCTCTACATCGACCACGCGCCCGGCGCGCCGGCGCGCCAGGATACCCAACGCTATGAGTGACGAGACGCTTTTACTGCTGCGGCTGCTCGTAGGCGGGGCGCTCTATGCGTTTATGGGTGCGCTGTTGTACTTCGTCTGGCGCGATTACCGCGCGGCGGTGCATCCCCCGGCGGCGCAGCCGGCGCTGCGCGGGCGGCTGGTGGTCGTCCAGGCGGGCGATGTGGTGCTGACGCGCAATGACTACCCGCTCTTACCGCTGACGACCATCGGGCGCGCGCCGACCAACGCTATCGTCTTGCCCGATGTCTTTGCGAGCAGCGAACACGCCGCGCTGACGCTGCGCGACGGGCGCTGGTGGCTGGAAGACCGGCGCAGCGCCAACGGGACCACGCTCAACGACCGCCCGGTCGAGGAGGCGACCGTAGTCGCCGCCGGGGATATCATCGGCGTGGGGCGCGTGCAGTTCCGGGTAGAATTCGACGTCATTTGAAGCGTGAAACGGCGCGGGTTCAGGTTCAGCCGTGGGAACCCACGACACGAGATGAGCGATGAACGGTTGCTCCTGGTGAAAGTCGTAGGGGGCGCGGCGTGCCCCCGCCCATGCACATCAACTTAAGAATTTTGACCGTTTGTGCGCCTGTTCCCCCTCTCCCCAAACCCCTCTCCCACGAGGGGCGAGG
>JAFGMM010000122.1 GCA_016927535.1 Anaerolineae bacterium | reverse complement strand
TGTTGGCTCCGATTCCCCCTCTCCATAACATGGAGAGGGGGTTAGGGGGTGAGGTAAATTCCAGAACATTATCTGACAAACTATAGTGCCCTTCGTGGTTGATCTGTAGGGTCTCCGCAAAACCTGGACTTATCCGACGACGGCAGGTTCGAGCGGCGGGGTGAGCGCGACCCCGTCAATTTCCACGTCGGTCACGTCGCGCAAGACCAGCGCATCGCCCGGCTCCGGCGGGTTGGCCGCGACCTGCCAGACCAACGGGTCGCTCGTCGAGACGACATCGGTCGTCCACTTGACGATAAGCTGCTGGCCGCCCCGGAGCGTTAAAGTCTCTTTGTCGGGCGGCACCGGCAGCGGGAAAACGGCTTTGGGCATGGCCTCGCGGTTTCCGCCGGGCAGCAGCGCGAGCTTCCACCCGGAGAGCACCTGCTTACCCTGTTCGGAGTCGTCGGCGCGGTTGGCGTTGACGATCAAGATCTCTCTCATGCGCGCGGGGTCGGTCTCGGCAGTGGGCCAGCCGGCGTAGGCCAGCACGACCATAAACTTGGCCGGCTCGGTGACCAGTTTGCCGCCGAGATAGGTCGCCTGGCTGATGCCCATCAGCAGCAGCAGTTCCGCGCCGATGCTGGGCAGGCTCACGGCGGCGGCGATGGGGGCGCCGGCTTCCTGGGCTTGCGCATCTTTGCTCTTCTCGACCGGGGAGGTCGCGCCCAGCGCGCTGAGATCGGAGGCGGCGCGCTGGTTCACGGCGGCGGTGATGAGCGCGTCCATCTCGACGACGCGGCGCACTACTTGCAAGCTGAAAATGCAGATGGCGACGAGCGTCCAGGTGACCAGTTGCAGCTTATAGATATCGATGCGGTCGCCGGCGCCCATGACTAAATCCTGGAAGCGGAGGCGCTGTTTGGTTTTGGGGTCGGATTCGGTATCGCGGCGCTGTCCGGCCTGAATCTGCTGCACCACAATCGCGCGCGCCGCGACGACGTTGGCGGCGCTAATCCCCAGCACCAGCCACAGATCGGAGTTTAACGAGGGTGGCGCGGTCGGCTCGCCCCGGCTGGCAAGCTGGATATACCCGGCGACGAACACCGCCACGTAGCCGCCGACCACCGCCAGCGTCCACCACCAGGTTTGGGTTTTGGAGATGCTCATCTTGCCGTCGGCGCTGGCGAGCACCGAGGTCGCGCTCGAACGCTGGGCGAGAATGTATTCGATGCTGAAGAGCACCAGCATGGTCGCGACGCCGAAGAACAAAGAAATCGGCACGTAGTTATCGCGGACGAACTGCGCGGCGACCTGGTTGTTGGTGAGCGACGCGACGAGGATGATCGAAATGATGCTGATAAAGAGCAGAAAGCCGATCAGTATGACGGGCCAGGCCGGGCCAAGCCGGTCTTGGAAGTTTATCATGGGCGGGCCATCCTTCATGTGCGCAACGAGCGATAAGTTGTGGGTATTATATCAGCGAGGCTAAGTTTAGATGTAATGTCCACGACGCAAACAGCCGGGAATCGCCCCCGGCTGTCAAAGCTCAGTGGGCGGTACAGGACTCGAACCTGTGGCCTCATCCTTGTAAGGGATGCGCTCTAACCAACTGAGCTAACCGCCCGAATTGGCGTGATTATACGGCGCGGGCGGGTGTGCGTCAAAATTTGTTAGACCTTCGGCAAGATGATTTCTTTTTGCGCCTGGTATTTGCCCTTGCGGTCGGCGTAGGAGATTTCACACTCCTCGTCCGCCTCGAAGAACAACACCTGCGCGATGCCCTCGTTGGCGTAGATGCGCGCCGGGAGCGGCGTCGTGTTGCTGATTTCGAGCGTGACGTAGCCCTCCCATTCCGGCTCGAAGGGCGTAACGTTTACGATAAGCCCGCAGCGCGCATAAGTACTTTTGCCGAGACAGATTGTTAATACATTTCGAGGGATGCGAAAATACTCAATCGTGCGCGCCAGCGCAAAGCTGTTCGGCGGGATGACGCAGATCTCGCCTTTGAAGTCTACATAGCTCTCTACGACCATTTTCTTAGGGTCCACGATTGCCGAGTGTACATTGGTAAAAATCTTAAATTCGTCGGCGACCCGGATATCGTATCCATACGACGACACCCCGAACGAAATCACCGGGCGGTACGTTCCGTTGCCCGTGAAGACCTGGCGTACCTGCTCCTCGACGAACGGATCGATCATGCCGTGCGTTTTCGCCATCTGCTTAATCCATCGGTCCGGTTTCAATCCCATGCAATTTGCTCCTTCTCGGCAAAAATCTCGGCGGTCCAGGGCAGCTTCTCCCTGAAAATCGTCCATACCGCCTGGGCGTACTGCCGTATTTCCCACTGCGCACGCTGGTCGAGCCGCAGCCGCAGGAAGTTCATCAGGCTGCGCGCGTTCACGGCCCAGATGAAGGTCGAGTACACCGCAAAGCCCGGCAGAAACAAACGCGCCTGCTCGCGGGCGACGCCCAGGGCGAGCGCGCGCCGGTACTGTGCGGCGCACTCGGCATAGATGCGCGCAAGCTCACGCGCCAGCAGTGTACTCGATTCGGCGTCCAGGGTGTCTTTACTGCCCTGTTTATTTTCTGTGTCCTGCAAGCGCCACCCGTCCGGCGTGTACAGGTCGTCGTCTTCGACTTCGGTGTAGCGCCGCGACTGCACGTTGAAGCTGCCGATGCGGTGCCGTACCCACTGCCGGAACACCACTTCCGGCGCCTTCACACGAAACTTGAACACGACCATCTCGAACGGCGTGCCGTGGTCGTGCTCGTACAGGTAGCGCAGCAGCTTACGGTCGCGCGCCGCGCCTTTGCTCGCGCCCAAGTAGGAGACGCGCGCCGCGTTTACGATTGCCAGGTCATCGCCGAGCAGGTCTTGCAGTTCGACCCAGCCTTTGTCGAGAACGGATATTTTCATGGTGCTCCTGAAATCGGATATAACTGGGTTTTGGATTCGGGTAACTTTTACCATAAAAGAGGGAAATTGTGAAACGCGGCTCTTGGATGCCGGTGCTCACGACCTTCACTCGTTAAATGTTTATCAGAATCGACCAAAATATGGGGTATTACTGTTATAATCAGATTGTATACCGTTTTTGTCGCATAAGGAGAGTTTACGAGCATGTCTGCAAAGATACCCGATTCCCACCAAGATTTGCTGGAAGGGCCGGTCTACGCCGTCGTCACGACCATCATGCCCGACGGCCAGCCGCAGTCTAGCGTTGTCTGGGCCAGCTACGACGGCGAGTATGTTCTATTCAACACGGCGCGCGGGCGTCAGAAAGACAAGAATCTTCAAAATAATCCTAAAGTGTCGCTCCTGGCGATTGACACCAACCAACCTTTCCGCTGGATCGAAGTTCGCGGCACGGTCGAGATGACCGAAGAAGGCGGGCTTGACCACATCAACCAACTGGCGAAGTTGTACGCAGGCGTGGATAAATACTACGGCGGCGTCGCGCCGGCCGAGCTTAAAGGCAAGGAGACGCGCGTCGTCTGCAAAATCACCCCGACGCGGGTTGTGACTTTCGGAGACTGAGCGGGCGGAGCCGGCGGGTTAACCCTTACATCCGGTCGGGCGTGGTCATGCCCATCAGGGTCAGGACGCGCGCCAGGATCACCTGCGCCGCCTTGTAGAAGCGCAGGCGCGCCTTTGCCAGGTCGGGCGGTGTGTCGCCGTGCAGCACGCGCACCGTCTCGTAAGTCGAATGGAACAGCCGCGCCAGGTCGAGCGCGTAGGTCGTCAGGTGGTGCGGCTCCATCTGCCGGATGGTGAAGTCGATGATCTGCGGCAGTTCCAGCGCTTTACGGAGAAAGCTTTGCTCGCGCTCGCCGGTGAGCCGGCTCACGTCCGCGCCCGCGTCGGTGACGCCGGCCTCGGCGGCCTGCCGGAACACACCCATGCAGCGCACGTGCGCGTACTGGATGGTGTATACCGGGTTCTCCTCGGACTGCGCCTTTGCCAGTTCGAGATCAAAGTTGATGTGCGCGTCGGGCTTGTAGGCCAGGATGTAGTAGCGCACCGCGTCGCGGCCCACCTCGTCAACCAGTTCGTCGAGCGTGACGAACTGGCCCTTGCGCTTGCTCATGCGCTGCGTCGCGCCGCCCTCCACCAACGTCACCGCCTGGTGAATAATCACGTGAATCGGCGACGGGTCGTAGCCCATCGCGCGCACGCCCGCCGCCACCGCCGGGTACTGGTCCATGTGGTCCGCGCCGAGGATGTTGACCGCCAGATCAAAACCGCGCTCCAGCTTGTCGATGTGGTACATGATGTCGGGCGTGACGTAGGTCGGTTCGCCGGTGCTCTTGACCAGCACGCGGTCTTTCTCGCCGCCGAACGCGGTCATGCGGAACCAGACCGCGCCGTCGGCGTCGTAGGCGTAGTCCTTTTCGCGCAGCGCCTCAAGCAATCTATCGACCGCGCCGCTTTCGTACAGCGAATTCTCGTTAAACCAGTTGTCGAACTCGATCCCGATGCGGCGCAGCGAGTTTCGGATGTGTCCAAAGATGATGTTCTCGGCCAGGTCTTTGAACACGGGCCAGTCTTTGTCTTTGAGAGCGTCGCCGTGTTCGTAGACCAGGCCGGCGGCGATCCAGCGGAAGTACTGGCCCCGGTAGCCGTCTTCGGGGAAATCGAACGGCTCGCCGAGCATCTCTAAGTAGCGCGCCCGGAGGCTGCGCCCGACGATTTCCATCTGCCGTCCGGCATTGTTGAAGTAATATTCGCGCTCGACCGTGTAGCCGGTCGCCGCGAGCAGGTTCGCCAGCGTGTCGCCCATGACCGCGCCGCGTGTGTGCGCAATGGTGATCGGCCCGCTGGGGTTGGCGCTGACAAACTCGACCTGCGCCCGCTTGCCCGCGTTGATATCGAACGCACCGGCGGCTGCGCCTTCGGCAAGAATGGCGTCTACCTGCGCGGCGAGCCAGGCCGGGCTAAGCCAGAAGTTCAAAAAGCCGGGGCCGGCGATCTCCGCCCGCCCGATGAAGTCGGCGGTCGGGAGGTGCTGCATAATCGCTTCGGCGACCTGGCGTGGAGCGCGCCGGGCGGGCTTCGCCAACTGCAAAGCGACCGGCACGGCGTAATCGCCCTGCGCGCCGCCGTCTTTGAGATCGACCGGGATATCTTCGGGAATATCGAAGGCCGGCAGCGCACCCGCCGTCTGCGCGGCTTCGATGGCGCGCCGGATGAGGTCGGCGAATTGGGCTGTTAGCAGTTTCAAGATTGCGCGCTCCTTGTGATCGTATCGTGTCTTTGCGTTCGCGGGAAGCTATTTTACCACACCGGATAGGCACTCTAACAGGTGTTACTTGGAGGTGGGCGAAGCGCTAGTGCACGTCGGCGTAAATATACCTGTGGTAACACTTCCCCCCTATCCCCACCCCTCTGCGTAGCGCCCCACAAGGGGGAAGGGGGGCCAGAAGCGCCGTGCAGCGGCTCTGATTCCCCCTCTCCCCTTGTGGGAGAGGGGGCCAGGGGGTGAGGGGAAAACCGGCGGC
>JAFGMM010000121.1 GCA_016927535.1 Anaerolineae bacterium | reverse complement strand
TCAAGCAGGGTTGAATCGTTCTGACAAGATTCTGAGAAATTCACCACGGAGAGCAGGAGTCCACGGAGTTTTCCCTAATCTTTTCCTCTCCGTGGTAATAGAAAAATCTTAGAATGAATCAGCCCTCGTATTCAAGCAGGGTTGAATCGTTCTGACGTTGTTTTACCTCACCCCCGCGCGCTGCGCGCGCTTCCCCCTCTCCACGCCGTGGAGAGGGGGACCGAGGGGGTGAGGTTCTCTTAGAGAAACATCAGAATGAATCAGCCCTTCCCACGGGCGCCAATCGCTTGACATTCGCTAAAAGCCATGTTAGCTTACAGGAAAACGATTACGTAATCGTTTTTTTGATATTTCGCCGTATTGGTGTGTGGTCGATGAACTCCGGTCGTTATTAAAGCTAAGGGAAAATACACGGTATGGACACAGGGGTTTTACGGGGCGCCATGCTGGGCACCGGCACGATTTCTTACCATCACCTGGTCGCCTGGCAGCGGACGCCGCGCGTGAAGATCGTCGCCCTATACAACCGGACCGTCGAAAAAGCTTACCGGCGCGCCGATCAATTCGGCATTGACCGGGCGCATGTTTACGATGATTACGAAAAGCTGCTCGACAACGAATCCTTGGATTTTGTCGATATTGCGACCGCGCCGGCTCTCCACCGGGTGCAGGTCGAGGCCGCCGCCGCGCGCGGCATCCCGATTATCTGCCAGAAGCCGCTTGCGTCTTCGCTTGAGGACGCGCAGGCGATGATCGACGTGTGCGACCGCGCCGGGGTGCGGCTCAGCGTCAACGAAAACTGGCGCTGGCGTAGTTGGTACCGCGAGGTCAAGCGCCTGCTAGACGCCGGGCGCATCGGCAAGGTGCGCTATGCGCGCATCACCGCCCACTACAACGCGACTCTGCCGCGCCCGGACGGCGAGACGCCCGTGCTGTTTATCACCCAGGCGTACACGCAAGCCATGCCCAAACTCATTCTTTTTGAATGGGGCATCCACTTGATCGACACGATGCGCATGTTGTTCGGCGAGGTGGACTGGGTACACGGCTACATGAAACGTGTCAGTCCGCTGTGCGCCGGGGAAGACCGCGCCTTTCTGACGCTGGGCTACGGTGAAGTCATGGCGAACATCGATATCAGTTGGGCCAGCATCAAACAGCCCGGCCTGCCCTCCGTGCTGGACAACATGGTCATCGAGGGCGACGAAGGCACGATTGCACTGGTTCCTAATCAAGGTCAGGGCGACTTGATCTCGATCACCGATTGGCAGGGATCGACTCTGCTGCGCCCCGGTGAGAAGCCGATTGGCTCGCCCTACCGGGTCATGGTCTATCCGGCGCACGACGGCGATCACGCCGCCGCTTACCAGGCCAGCTACGATGCTGCGCAGGGACATTTCATCGACTGCTTGCGCGCCGGCGCCGCCCCGGAGACGGTCGCAGCGGACAATATGAAGACTCTCGCGGTGATGTTCGCCGCTTACGAATCGGCGGAACGAAACGCCGTCGTGTGGTTGTAGAGGTCAGTGATGCACGCGCCGCCCGATCTTACCGGCTTTATCGACCTGCATATTCACACCGCCCCGGACAGCACACCGCGCCTCTTGGACGACTTCGACGCGGCGCGCGAGGCCGCCGCCGCCGGGATGCGCGGCGTGCTCATCAAAAGCCACAGCACCTTGACCGCCGACCGTGCGGCGCTGGCGCAAAAGCACGCCGGCGCCGCCGTCGAAGTATGGGGCGGGCTGGCGCTCAACGATCCGGTGGGCGGCTTGAACCCCGCCGCCGTCCAGTGCGCCATCGCGTTTGGCGCGCGTGAAATCTGGATGCCGACGCGCAACACGCGGAATGAAAACCGGCGCGCCGGTAAAGGCGATGTGGGGTTGACCGTTTTGGACGAACACGGCGCGGTATGCAGCGCAGCGCACGAGGTTCTGCGCCTCATTGCGGAGGCCGACCTTATTTTAGGGACCGGTCACATCAGCCCGGCAGAGACCATGGCGCTGATACCGGCGGCGCGCGAGGCCGGGGTGAAACGCATTCTCATCACGCACCCGGACGCGCCGGGCACCGATTTTTCGCTCGACCAGCAGCATAGGCTCGTGCGGTTGGGCTGTCTCTTTGAGCGCTGCTGGGTGTTCACGACGCCGGTCGTCAGGCACATGAACAAACAGATCGACCCGGCGCGCATTTTGAACAATATCCGGCAGGTGGGCTGGGAAACTACGGTGCTCGCCACCGACTACGGTCAGGCCGATAATCTCTCGCCGGTGGAAGGGCTGCGCGCATTTGCGGCGGCTTGCCTGGCGGACGGCTTCACCTCGGCGCAGGTCCGGCGCATGGGCGCCGAGAATCCTGCCGGCTTGGTAGGAGCATAGCGGCGTGACAAGATCAATCTCCACAGAAACGCTTGAGCAAATGTACGAGATCATGTGGCGCATCCGGCGCTTCGAGGAGGCGGCGGGCGCTTTCTACCAAGCCGGGCGTGTAAAGGGCGGTATTCATGCCAGCATTGGGCAAGAGGCAGTTGCAACGGGCGTATGTTTCGCGCTTCGCCCCGGCGACCTGATAACTTCGACGCACCGGGGGCACGGTCACCACATCGCCAAAGGCGCCGACTTGAACCGGCTCATGGCCGAGTTGCTCGGCAAAGCGACCGGGTACAATCGCGGGCGCGGCGGGTCGATGCATATGGCGGCCTTCGACGTGGGCAGCTTGGGCGCGTTTCCGGTGGTGGCGGCCGGCGTCCCGGTGGCGGTCGGCGCGGCGCTGGGTATCAAGATGCAGGAGCAGGACCGCGTCGTGGTCGCTTTTTTCGGCGACGGCGCGATGGCACAGGGGACCCTGCACGAATCGATCAACCTGGCGGCGTTGGCGCAGGCGCCGGTCATTTTCGTTTGCGAGAACAACCAGTTCGCGGTGTCTACGCGCCCGGAAAACTCTCTCGCCGTGCGCGACAAAGTCCAGTGGGCGACGAGTTACGGGATCCCGGCTTGGTCCATCGACGGGCAGAGCGTGGATGCGGTCTACGACACGAGCGCCGAAGCGGTCGAGCGGGCGCGCGCCGGCGGAGGCCCCTGCTTCATCGAAGCGATGACTTATCGTTTTGAGGGTCATTACTTCGGAGAGCCGCAGGTCTACCGCACACGCGAGGAAGTGGATGTCGAGCGGCGCGACCGTGACCCGATCGCGCGCTTACACGACCGGCTGCTGGCGCGCGGCGTGGAGCCAACGACGCTCGACGCTTTGAATCAAGCCGCCTCCGAAGCGGTCGAAGCGGCGGTCGCGTTCGCCGAAGCCGGCCCGGAGCCAGACCCGGAAACCTTCGCCGATGAGGTTTACAGCCCATGACGGCAGGTCACATGCGCGAGATCACCTATTTACAAGCCATCAACGAAGCGCTGCGCGAGGCGCTGGCCGAGGATCCGCGCGTTTTTTTGATGGGCGAGGATATCGGGCAGCACGGCGGCGCGTTTGGCGTTACGCGCGGCCTGTGGGATGCGTTCGGCGGCGAGCGCGTGCGCGACACGCCGATTTCGGAGAACACGCTCGCCGGCGCGGCGTTGGGAGCGGCGCTTACCGGCATGCGCCCTGTGCTCGAAATCATGTTCTTGGATTTCTCCCTGCTCGCGCTCGACCAGATTTTTAACGAGTGGGCGAAGGTGCGTTACATGTACGGCGGGCAGTGCACCGCGCCGGTCGTGCTGCGCAGCCCGCAGGGTGGGCTAAGCTGGAAATCGGCGGGCGCGCATCACGCCCAAAGTCTCGAAGCGCTTTTCGTGCACATCCCCGGCCTTAAGGTCGTGTTTCCCAGCACCCCTTACGACGCGAAAGGCTTGCTCAAAGCCGCCATCGCAGACGACAACCCGGTGATTTTCTTAGAGCACAAAGCCATGTACGGCGACCGCGGCGCGGTCCCGGAGGAGCCGTACCGTGTCCCCTTGGGCGTGGCCGATGTGAAACGCGCCGGCGATGATGTGACGGTAATCGCTGCCGGCAAGATGTGCCATTTCGCGCTGGACGCCGCCGCGCTTCTGGCAAAGGAAGGGATCGCCGTCGAAGTCATCGACCCGCGCACGCTCAAACCGCTGGACGAGGAAACGATCTTCGCCAGCGTGCGCAAGACTCACCGCGCGGTGCTGGTGCAAGAAGCGCCGCGCACCGGCGGCGTGGCCGCAGAATGGGGGATGCGCATCGTCGAGGCGTGTTTCGATTGGCTCGACGCGCCCATCGTGCGGTTGGCCGGCGCGGATGTGCCCATCCCTTACGCGCACAGCCTCGAGGCGAAGGTGTGGCCGCGCAGCCCCGACATCGCAGAGGCGATTCGTAAACTCGTCGCGTTGGAGATCTGAAGGACGATGCTTGAGATCACGCTGCCCAAACTCACACACGATATGCAGACCGGCGCTTTCGTGCAGTGGTATAAGCGCGAAGGCGATGCTGTAAAACGCGGCGATGCTCTTTACGCGGTAGAAACCGACAAAGCGACCGTCGATGTGGAGGCCGAGGCCGGCGGCGTCTTAACGGGCGTTTTGGCCCGCCCCGGCGACGAAATTGCCATCGGTCAGGTCCTCGCTTATTTGGCTGCGCCCGGCGAGACGATAGAAACAACCGGGCGGGTTCCCGGTCCTGGTGCGGGTGGGCGCGTGGTGGCGACGCCGTTGGCCCGGCGCGTGGCGCGCGAAGCCGGGGTCGATTTACGACAGGTGCGCGGCAGCGGCCCGCACGGGCGCATCGTGCGCGCCGATGTGCTGCGCGTGCGCAGGGTACAAACGACGCCGGCTGTGGGCGCGGCGGATGCGCCGGGGGCCGATTCTGATTATGAAGTTGTCGCGCGCTCGCGTGTGCAAGCGCAGACGGCGGCGCGTCTCACCCGCATGTGGCAGGAGTCGCCGCTGTACATTCTGGATCTCGACGCCGACATGACCGAGGCGATCCGGTGGCGCGAGAAGACCGGGCGCGCCCGGTCTTTTACGACTTTGCTGGTCAAGGTTGCCGCCGCCGCACTTGAGAACGTGCCCCAGGTGAATAGTCTTTGGATTGACGGCGAACTGCGCCGCCATCGCGCGGTCAATGTGGGCGTGGCGATAGCGACCCCAAGCGGCGTAATCGTGCCGGTGATTCACGACGCCAACCAACTGACGGCGCAGCAAATCCAGGCGCGGTTGGCCGAGCTGCGCGAGCGCGCCGGCGCGGGCCGACTGATGCCGTCCGATCTCGGCGGGGGGACGTTCACGGTTACGAACCTGGGCATGTACGGCGTGGACGCTTTCGCCGCGGTCATCAACCCACCGCAGGTCGCGATTCTGGCGTGCGGGCGCATCGTCGAAACGCCGGTCGCGCGGCACCGTGAGGTCGTCATCCGGCCTTTGTTGCGCCTGCGCCTGACGGTCGATCACCGCGCGCTGGACGGCGCAGAGGCAGCGCCTTTTCTGGTCGCGGTGAAAGATTTGCTGGAAAATCCCTATCGTTTGATTTGACCGGGAGCGACTATGAGATGAGCATCCAAGTTGAGGAATACCGGCGGCGCGTCGATGCAATCCGGGCGCGCATGGCCGGACAGGCGCTCGATGCACTGCTGATTTATTCGTGGAAGCGCGGCCAAGTGCGCTATGTGACCGGGTACACGCCGAACTATATCGCCAATGTCGCGGCGGTTGTGCTGCCGGCGGCGGGCGAGCCGTCGATGTTCATTCGTTTTCCGTTCGACCTGGAACGTGCGCGGCGGGCGTGCTGGTTCGATGACGTGCGCGCCAGCGGCGATGTGTCCGGCGTGGGGCGCGATGTGGCGCGTGCGCTGCGTGAGCATGGTCTTGCGGCCGGCGCGCGGGTCGGTCTGGCGGCGGGCGACGGCGCCATGGACGAACTGCCCTACACGTTGTACTTGCAACTCCAGGCCGATTTGCCCGGCGTCGTGTGGGTAGATGCGCGCGGTTTGGTCATGGACGCGCGGCAGATCAAAAGCCCCGCCGAGTTTGACTTGCTGCGGCAGTCGGCGCGCGTGGCCGATGCAGCGGTTGAGGCGGCGCAGCGTGTGATGGCGCCGGGGATAGACCCGTTCGTAGTCACGGCGGCGGTCGAGAGTGTGGCGCGCGCCCAGGGCGCGACGGCGTGGCTGCCGGCGATTGCAGGCCGGGCGAGCCGGGAGTTGATCGGGCCGCCGGAGCACGAAGGGCTGCCGGGCGACGACATGACCATCGTCGAGTTCGCGGTTGAGGTTGACGGCTATTGGACACAGGTCGCGCGCACTTTCGCGGCGGGGCGCCCTACCGGTGCACAACGAGCGCTCTATCGCGGGGTATACCGGGCCTATCGCGCCGAGGTCGCGGCCTGTCGTCCGGGCGCTGCGTTCGGGGATATCGCGCAGGCCGCCGAAGCGGCGCTCGAAGCGGGCGGCTTCGGCGAACATTCCGAACATGATTACGGGCACGGCATCGGACTGGATTTGCCCGAACCGCCGCGCATCGGCGCCGATGACGCCGCGACGGTGCAGCCGGGGATGGTCATCGTGCTGCATCCGGCGGTGCGGGCGCCGGGCGTGGGCGGCGCATTTATCGGCGGAACGGTGTTGGTGCACGAAGATCACACCGAGGAGATTCATAGGATACCGGTGGATCTGCCGGTAGGAAAAGGAAGAGATAAATCATGAGTACTCAGATCGAATTTTTAGGGATTGCAGCGTTCCGTATTACGCTGCCGGATGCGCGCGTCGTGTTAATCGATCCGTGCTTACGCGCGAACCCGGCCAGCCCCATCCAACCCGGCGACCTGGCGCGCGTTGACCTGATGCTGGTTACCCATCTGGCCGCCGACCACATGAGCGATGCGCCGGAGATTGCCAAACGGTTTGGCTGCCCGGTTGTATGCGGTAAAGAAGTGGCTTATTTCATGCAGCAGCACGGCGTGGAAAAGTCGCAGTTCCGCGCGCTGCCGTGGCATGGGCAGGTTAACCCGTCGGGTATCCGTGTGCGCTCCGTGCCGAGTATGCATCATTCGGTGGGCCTTGCGCCGGATGGAACGTGGCTCTGCGGTACGCCGATGGGGTTTATTCTGTACGTGGACGCGCAAACGCGCATTTATCACAGCGGCGATACGGCCATTTTCAGCGACTTAAAGTTGATCGGCGAACTTTACCAACCGACGGTTGGGCTGCTGTGCGCTTGCGAGTTGGAGCACGACTATCTCGAGTCGTTGGGTTTGCAAGACCACTATGGCAACGAGATGAGCGGCGACGAGGGCGCGTTGGCGGCGGCATGGCTGGGCGTGGACTATGCGCTGTGCTGCCACTATCTTAACCCGGAGGGCCGCGAGGATGTGGCGCGGTTTGTGAGCGCGCTCAAGGCGCGCGCATCTGAGCCGGGCGCGCCGCAGCCGGTGATTTTGAAGCCGGGCGAGGTCTTCGTATATCCGCCGGAGTAAGCGCATGGCTCAACGGCTTAAAGATAAGGTTGCTCTGGTTACCGGCGGGAGCATGGGCATCGGGCGCGCCATCGCCGAAGCCTTTGCGGAGGAAGGCGCGCGTTTGATCGTGGCCGACATCGACGATGCCGGCGGTCGCGCGGTGGTTCGTGCCGTTCAAGCGCAGGGCGGCGCGGCGAGCTTCGTGCATGTCGATGTCGCCGATATAGACTCGGTGGAATCGATGCGCCGCCACATCGCGGAGCGCTACGGGCGGTTGGACGTGCTGGTATGCAGCGCGGCGATTTATACGCGCGGTGAGGATGTCGTCCAACTCGACGCGGCGGTTTTCGACCGGGTGATGGCGGTTAATCTTAAGGGGGTATTTAACTGCTGCAAGGTTGCAATCCCGTTCATGCGTGAGGCCGGCGGCGGCAGCATCATCAATCTTACTTCGTCGGTCGGCTGGCACAGCACCGCGCCGGGCGTGCTGGCGTACTCGACCAGCAAGTTCGCCGTCACCGGGATGACGAAGGCGATGGCGATGGATCATTTGCATGAAAATATCCGCGTGAACGGCATTGCGCCCGGTCCCACCGATACGCCGCTGCTGCGCGCTTCGCGCCCGCCGGACCAGCTTGAGGCGTTCAAGAAGGCACAGCCGATTGGTCGTTTGGGGGAACCGGCGGAAATCGCGGCGGCGGCGGTGTTCCTGGCTTCTGATGAAGCGTCGTTTATCACAGGCGTGATTTTGCCGGTGGATGGCGGGCAGACCACGCATATCTGAATAAAGGATAACCGGGTGGCATTTGCGAGGCGAGCCGGAAACATTCGCGGCGATGCCCCGGAGCAGTGCGGCATTTGCACGTTCACCCCCCGTGTTACCCACGGGGGGTTTGGTTTCTTCGAATATGCATGTGTATGTTGTAAGCCGCGCAGGATGAATCTACAATTCCAGCGCAGATACGCATTATCTTGATCGACAAAGGAGCTTCAGTATGCGACTCGGCGGCCCGGTTTTCGATGAATACACAAACCCAAGTGAATGGATTGCGGCGCTTCGCGCGCTTGGCTACAGTGCGGCTTATTGTCCTGTCTCGCTTGACGCAGACGATGCAACCGTCCGGGCCTATGCCGACGCTGCGGCGTCGGAGGATATTGTGATAGCAGAAGTGGGCGCATGGAGTAATCCTATCAGCCCGGACGAAAACATCAGCCGGGCCGCCGTCGAGAAAAATATCGCCGCCCTTGCACTCGCGGAAAGGATCGGCGCGCGCTGCTGCGTGAATGTCGCCGGGTCGCGCTCGGAAGACTGGGCCGGCCCGCACCCGGATAATCTCACCCAGGCCACCTTTGAGCTTATCGTCGCAGCGGTGCAGCGCATTATCGCGGCGGTGCAGCCATCGCACACCTTTTATACTTTAGAACCCATGCCCTGGATTTATCCCGATTCGCCGGACTCGTACCTGCGCCTCATAGAAGCCATCGACTGCCCGCAATTCGCCGTACATCTGGACCCGGTGAATATGATCGCCAGCCCGCAGCGCTATTACCACAACGACGCATTTATTCACGAATGTTTTGAGAGACTCGGCCCCTACCTCAAAAGCTGCCACGCTAAAGATATCAAGCTTGAAAACAGGCTCACGGTTCACTTGAATGAAGTTCGCCCCGGGTTGGGCGAGTTGGACTACCGCGCCTTGCTGACCGAACTGAGCAAGCTCGATGATGACACGCCGGTCATGCTGGAGCACTTGGAAACGGCGCAGGAATACGCAGAAGCGGCGGCATACCTGCGCACGACGGCGCAAGCGTTGGGACTGGCATTTCGTTGAGCTGAGCACACCATGGATAACTTACCGACCGAATCGCCCTACTACAAATGGTACATCCTTATCCTCGCCGCCTTGACTCATGCGTTCGTCGTGGCTGCGCCGTCGATGTGTATGCCGGTCCTTTTCGAGGAGATATCCGAGGAATTGGGATTGAGCCTCGTCGAAATCGGCGCGGTATGGGGCATGAGTTCGCTGACCGGTATTTTTACCAGTCTCATCGGCGGCTCAATCGGAGACCGGTATGGAACCAAACGCACCCTGGCAGTCACCGGAGTGCTGGCCGGGATCACGTGCGCCTTACGAGGGCTGTCCACCGACTTTATCACCCTGTCGGCGACCATCCTTCTCTACGGGTTCCTGACGCCGGCCATCCCGATGAACGTCCATAAAGTCTGCGGTCTCTGGTTCTCGAAGCCGCGCTTGGGCCTGGCAAATGGGGTTGTTTCGGCCGGCATGGCATTAGGGTCTGCAATCGGGTCTATGATTAGCGCTACGCTGTTATCCCCGTGGCTTGGCGGCTGGCGAAATGTGATGCTGTTCTACGGCGTTATTTCTATCGTCATCAGTATTCCGTGGGCTTTGTCTCGGACCGCGCCCGGCGAGCACAACTCCACGCCCGGCCAGGCACACTCGGTATCCATGCGCCAGGCCCTCGTGGATGTTATGCGCATCAAAAATGTGTGGTCGCTCGGTCTGGTTATCCTGGGGGTGGGCGGCTGCATTCAAGGCGTGCTTGGCTATCTCCCGCTTTACCTGCGCAAGATCGGGTGGTCGGTGACCGACGCCGACGGCTCTCTGGCCGTCTTTCACGGCCTCAGTTTGTTGGCTACCATCCCGATTACCATGCTCTCTGATCGGCTTCGCTCTCGCAAGGGTATTCTTGTCGTCGCCGCCGTGATGACCGTCATAGGCGTAGGGATGTTATCAATTGCCAACGGCCCGGCGATCTGGGTGGCGGTTGTCATGACGGGCATTTTTAGAGATGGGTTTATGGCGGTCTTTATGACCATGATTATCGAGCTGCGGGGCGTCGGTGCGGCGTATGCCGGCACCGCCACCGGGCTGGCTATGATCTTCTCCCGGTTGGGCGGGTTAATTGCGCCGCCGCTCGGTAATAGTCTGGCCGAGTCGCACTTGAGCGCGCCTTTCGCTCTTTGGGCCGCCATGGCTGCTGCGGCGCTGTTGGGCTTTTATTTTGTGCAAGAGGACCGTAGACCGGCAGTCAAGCCCGCATGTTCCACGTAAATCGAACTCATGCGTTTATCCCCATGGGGCGAGAATCACCTTTGCCGCTTCGCCCGACGCAGACACTTCAAATGCCTGCTGGATCTCGTGCATCGGGAACACGTGGCTGACAAGCCGCTCGATCAGCGGCGATTCTTGGATAACTTGCATGATTTGCGGGAACAAGTTCAAGTTGTAATGCCATGATCCGAACAATGTTAAGCCTTTGCGGATCATGTCCGGGCTGATATCGACCGGCAGCGGCGTATGGTGGTTCTCGCCTACAAACGCGACCCGGCCCTTGCGCCGCGTCGCGTCGATGCAGAAGCGTTCTGCTGGTACGACGCCGGAGCAGTCTATCGCGCAGTCTACCCCCTTGCCGCCGGTCAAGTCTTTGATCTGGTCGAGCGCACCGGCGTCGCGCGGGTCGATCACCGTTGCGCCCAGCGCGCGGGCGCGCGCGGCGCGCGGCGGCGCCGGCTCCGCGACGATCACATACGCCCCCCGGAAGCGCGCATTGACTATGCCGCCCAAGCCGACTGGCCCGGCGCCGGCGATGAGTACGCTGTCGAATGCCCCTATGCCCATCGTGTCAAACGCGCCAAAGGTTGGCCCCAACGCGCAGCCGGCCAGCGAGGCATGTTCATAAGAAACGCCGTCCGGGATGGGCGGCAGCAGCCAGTCTGGTTTGAGGAGATACTGCGCCATCGTCGCGCTGCCCTCCCGCGAGCCGGCGAACGCGGCAAAGTCATAGCCGTGCTCACAGTGAATGTAGTCGCCGGCGGTGCACAGCGCACACTTGCCGCACGGGTAAGTCGGCATCACGACCACGCGGTCACCTACCCGCACGCGGCCCGGCTGCGCTACCTCTACGACTTCACCGGCGGCCTCGTGGCCCAGGTAGTCGCGCGGCTCGCCGGCGATAAACTGTTTGTATTCGGTGCACATCGGCGCAGCATGCACCTTCACCACGACCCAGTTATCTTTGGGCTGCGGGTCCGGCGCATCGACGAGCACAGCTTTTCGTTCACCAAGTATCACCACCTTTTTCACCGACCTGAGTCTCCTTTCCGCGCCTTCAAACGCGCAACAAGATCATCATCGAAGCGACGCGGCAGCGTGATGACGCCGCCGTCTGCGCCGGAAGCGTAAATCGCCATGACCGTCTGGTAGGACAGGGATGATTTCTCCATATCGGAGAGATGCCCCAAAGCCGGATTCTGCGCGTAGCGCGCCGCCGCATCGAGGTGCGCGGTTTGAGCATGGAGGTAGTCCTTCGACCAGCTCGACTCTTCGACGGTCGTTTGACCGTCAGCATACGAGGTGATTTTCAGCGTCTTATTGAGAGTGACGCTGATGCGCCCGGACGCGCCGTAAACGTCGATGCCGAATTGGTACCATTGGTTATCCTCGCCGGGGAGCGCGCGCCCCACCGAACCGATGGTCATGACTGCACGAACGCCGTTTTCAAAACACACCGTTGCTATGGCTGCGCCCGGTGCGGGTGTGCGCGCTTCGTCCATATCGTCCAGCTCACCGACCTGCGCCATGACCCAGCTAACCGGGCAATAATCGTTAAAAAACAGCGCCATATCTGACAGGTGCGTCCCTTGCACCATGAGGTTGCCCTGGCAGGTCGCGTGCATGAATTCAAAGTCGCCGATAGCGCCGGATCTGATCGCATCGTAAGCTTTACGCCAGGCCGGGAGAAACTTTTTCTGGTGATTGACCGTCAACAGCGTGCCGTGTTCGCGGCAAAGGCGCTCGATCTCATAAGCGTCGCCCGGCTTCAGAGCCATAGGTTTTTCGAGATTGACGAGTTTGATAAAAGGCAGTGCAGTCGCCAACCGTACCCCCGCGAGCCGGTACGCCGGGTGCGCTGCGATATCCAAAATATCGGGCCGGGTTTTGCGCAGCAGCGCAGCAAGGTCCAGGCTGTACTCGGCGATGCCGTGTTCCTTGGCGAAGGCTTCCAATTTTCCGGCGTTGCTGTAGCTGCTCACGCCGACCAATTCAACCGCTTCGCAGCCGGCATAGGCGGCAGCGTGCGCGCCCGCCCAGTTGCCGGTTCCCATAAGCACCGCGCGTAGTTTTGGCATGATATAGGCTCCTTTTCACCCCCGTGTGGCGCCCCGCCGGGGCATGGCTAACTCCTTTGAAAATAAGCTTTTACCTCACCCCCGCCGCGCTTCGCGCGTCTTCCCCCTCTCCATCCAATGGAGAGGGGGATAAGAG
>JAFGMM010000120.1 GCA_016927535.1 Anaerolineae bacterium | reverse complement strand
GGGGGAGAAACCCCCAGATGTTGGCTCCGATTCCCCCTCTCCATGTTATGGAGAGGGGGTTAGGGGGTGAGGTAAATTCCAGAACATGATCTGACAAACTATAGATCACGTCGTTCAAAAGCGAGGTCAACGATGGGGTGTATCCGTCTGCTTCTCTGTCTCATCTTCCCGCCGCTCGCCGTGGTCGACCGGGGCTGCGGCACGGTCTTGATTGTCTTTGCCCTGACGCTGGCCGGGTGGCTGCCCGGCGTCGCTGCGGCGTTGGTCGTCAACGCGATGATAACAAATGATTAGTGAACGATGCCCGAATATGTAAAGCGAGGTCACCGATGAGCTGCATGCGCGCTATTCTGTGCATTCTTTTCCCGCCGTTCGCCGTGCTCGACCGGGGCTGCGGCACGGTTTTGATCGTCTTCTTGCTGACGCTGGTCGGCTGGGTGCCAGGCGCGATTGCCGCGCTGTTCCTCAACGCAGCGGCGCAAAACAAGTAAACCCAAGCTGCCTTTTCCCGGTGCAAAGCGGCCCTGTTGGGCCGCTTTGTGCATCTTGAATCGAGACAAATACCATAGCCGATTCCGATTATCGTCCGTTGCTCCGCTTTTGCCCCCGTGCTAGACTTAAGCCGTGACACAGGAGAATTTACATCTTTTTCTTTTACGCTTTTAAGGAGCAGACCCAGATGGCTCTGAAGGATTTTCTTTTCCGTGGTTCCCTCGCCGACCTTGACCCGGCGGTCGCACAACTGGTCGAGTACGAGGCCGAGCGCCAAGCCCGGCGCTTGATTCTCATCCCCTCCGAGAGCTCGATACCGGCAGCCGTCCGCGAGGCGACCGGCTCGATCCTCACCAACCTCTACGCCGAAGGTTACCCCGCCGAGGACACCCGTCACCGCAGCGTCAGCGATATCCTCGATTACGAGTGGAGCCTGGCAAACTACCGGCGCTACGCCGACCTGCGCTATTACAAGGGCGTCGAATATGCCGACATCCTCGAAGCACTGGCGCGGCGGCGCGGCGCGGCGCTTTTCGCAACCGCCGAGACGCCCGCCGACCAACTATACGTCAATGTGCAGCCGCTCTCCGGCTCGCCGGCCAATACCGCAATCTACGAGGCGCTGCTCAACCACGGCGAGACCGTGATGGGCCTGGATCTGAAACACGGCGGCCACCTCACGCATGGCTCGCCGGTGAACCGCTCCGGCAAGACGTTTAACATCGTCAGCTATGCAGTTGACCCGGAAACCGATGTATTGAACTACGACACGATCATGGAACTGGCGCGCGAACACAAACCGCGCATGATTATCGCCGGCTTCACCTCGTACCCGTGGGCGGCGGATTGGGCGCGCTTCCGCGAGATCGCCGATGCGTGCGGCGCGTACCTGATGGCCGACATCGCGCACGTGGCCGGCATGGTGGCGGCAGGTGCGTATCCCAGCCCGGTCGGCATCGCGGATGTGGTCGTGTTCACCACCCACAAGACGCTCGCCGGGCCGCGCGGCGCGGTCATCATCACGCACCGGAAGGACCTGTACAAGCACATCGACAAGGCGGTCTTCCCCGGCGAGCAGGGCGGCCCGCACATGAACGCCATCGCCGGCATCGCCACCGCCTTTCAAATCGCCACGACCGAACCGTTTAAAAAACTGCAATTCCAAACGGTCGCCAACGCCAAGCGCCTGGCCGAACAGCTCGCCGCGCACGGCTTCCGCATCCCGCACGGCGGCACCAACACCCACCTGCTCCTGCTCGACTGCAAGTCGGTCACCGGGCCGGACGGCACCCCGCTCAGCGGCGATATGGCGGCGCGCATTCTCGACCTGGCCGGGATCGTGGTCAACCGGAACACCATCCCCGGCGACGAATCTGCCGCGCGCCCGACCGGAATCCGGCTGGGCACGCCGTGGGTTACGCAGCGCGGCTTCAAAGAGCCGGAGATCGACGCGCTGGCGAAGGCCATGGCCGACCTGCTCCACGCCTGCACGCCGTTCAGCTATCTGAGGCAGAACGGGCGCGCGGAATGGCGCGCAAAGGCGGACTTCGACGCGCTGCAAAGCGTCAAGCTGCGCGTGCGCGACCTGGCCGACGCCGCCGGGCTCGACATCGCCGTGCAGCGCGCCGGCTACCCGCACCACTATTACATCGAGGACGTGGAGGAGCACTGGGCGACGCTGGAGATCGTGGGGCCGAACGCCGCCGAGTTCCTGAACTTGGCGCTCACCAGCCGCGTGTTCGAGTTGAAGGACGGGCAGAGCCAGCCGACCTGGGTGCTTCTGCCGGAGGGTGAGCCGCTGAGCCGGGGTATCCTGGTCCGGCGGCCCGAGCGCGACCGCAACGGCTACCCGGTCTATCACCTGCACGTCGAGCACCACATCGAGCGCATCGCGGCGTGGCTGCGCGACCTCTCGGATGGCTATATCAACTTCGACCCGGTGGACGTACACGCCAAGCTGCCGGGGCCGGTGATCGTGCGCGCGCTCCGCTCGAAGCCCGACCTCGCCGCGACCGGCGTCGATATCAAGACGGATTGGACGAAGGACGCGACCGGCTTCAGCCCCGGCAAGGTGTATTACATCGGCGTGCACAGCGACGCCGACCCCACGCCCGACCCCGAACCCAAGCCGGCTTTTGCCTGGGAGCCGCCGGCCGAGAGCGAGAGCGGGAGGCTACTCAAAACGTCGCTGCACGCGCTGCACCAGGAATTGGGCGCGAAGCTGGTGCCGTTCGCCGGGTGGGAGATGCCGGTGTGGTACGCCGGCGTCAGCGAAGAACATGCAGCAGTGCGGACCGGCGCGGGCCTGTTCGATGTGGCGCACATGGGCGTCTTCGAGGTCAGCGGCGCCGGCGCGGAGGTGTTTCTCAACAGCGTCACGACCAACGACATCTCGAACCTGGAGGTCGGCATGGCGCACTACAGCTACCTGCTCGACCTGGAGGGCATCCCCATCGACGATATCTTCGTGTACCGGCTGGGCCGCGAGACGTTCATGCTGGTGGTGAACGCCGCCAACAACGACAAAGATTGGGCCTGGCTGGACGGCGTGCGCAAAGGGCGCTACGCGGTCACGGCCTCGCGGCCCGGCTCGCTGCTGCCCGGCCACTCCACGGTTAGCCTGCGCAACCTGCGCGCGCCGGCGGTCGGCGACGAGATGCGCGTCGATCTCGCCTTGCAGGGGCCCAAGAGCAAGGATTTGCTGCTGAGCCTGCCCGGTGAACAGGCCGAGAAGAGCAAGATCGCCCGGCTGCCCTGGGCCGGTGTGGCGCGCGCCAAGCTCGGCGGCTATGATCTGGTCGTCGCGCGGACCGGCTATACCGGCGAGCGCGTGGCTTACGAGCTGTTCATCCACCCGGACGCCGCGCCGCACCTGTTCAAGGATCTGGTCGAATACGGCGCGACGCCGTGCGGCCTGGCATCGCGCGACAGCACCCGCACCGAGGCCGGCCTGCCGCTCTACGGGCACGAACTGGCCGGGCCGCTAAATCTCGGCCCGGCGGATGCCGGCTTTGGGTTCTACGTCAAGGTGTGGAAGCCGTTCTTCGTGGGCAAGAGCGCCTACGCCAAGCACGAGATGGTGCGCGACAGCGAGGTCGTGCGCTTCCGCATGAACGACAAAGGCGTGCGTATGCCTGCGCTCGGCGACCCGGTGGTCGATAAGCGCGGGCGGGTTATCGGTACGGTGACCTCGTGCGCGCTCGACTCGGAGGGGTTCCTGTTAGGTCAGGCGTACATCAAGCTCACGCACGCCGCCGAGGGGACGCCTATCGGCGTCTTCCAGACCGGCGGCAAGGCCACGCTCCAGAAGGCCAAAGAGCCGCTGGAGGTCGGCGGGCGTGTGCAAGTGCCGTCGCCGGCGACGGTGTTGAGCCGGTTCCCGAAGAAGGGGAAGTAAGCAGGCGAGTACGGGTATGCGCCTGCGCCACGAGTGGCGGAAGGGTCAACAGCGCTACTCGTGGCGTAGGCGCAGGTAAACGCGGTACAAGATCTGCCTAAATTCTTGATAGGGGGTGAGCAAGGGATGCGCCGGGCGAGGCACAGTGCCAAGCGGCGACAACTTTTTCATAATGCCTATGCCGGTGCTGCCGAAGTGAAACTCTAAAAAGAGATGTTCTTCGTTGGCATAGAAGAAGTCTTTGACAACACGGCCAATCTCGGCATAGGCCAGCCCGGCGCGGAAGTTAGCTTTGCGCTGCCCCGGCAGATAGGGTGTGGGATCAATGTCGTGAAACAAGATGTAGCCGTTGGCCTTAACGTATGGAAACCACGCCATCAACAGTTTATGCACATGTTCTGCTTTATGTAAACTGTCGATAAACAGCAGATCGATACCCGCTGCCAAGGCCGGCGCCTGGGCGAAGATGTAATCTTGGTTCAAGTCGTCAGATTGGATGAAGGTCCAGGCTGCTGACTCGGCTACATCCGAGCAGTCGTCAACATCAACCGAGTAGAGATGCCCGCCATTGGCTTCGCATGCCTGGAGCAGCAAGCAGGTCGATTCGCCTTGCGCGGTGCCGAACTCGGCGAGCACGGGCGCATGCATACTCGCCGCAAGATGGTAGAGTTTCATGTGGTTGGTGGCAGCTTTGCCGGCGACGCCGGGTTGGTATTCCAAGGCAGCGATGGCTTCAAAGCTGTAGTGTTTGCATTTGGGCATGACGACTTTCCCGTGATTTAAACGTGACTAAACGATTTTATTTTAGCGCTAAAGATACCACCGCCAAAATGACCCGCCACGGCTGCATTGTTCTAACGGGGAACCGATAAAAAAACAGGTGGGATGTTGTATGGAAGAAGCTCTACATGGGCAGCTCTTTTTTGCATAATCTACGCGACTCTCTATACTCTCCCGGCGTAAATAGATTTGTGCCGCAAATACACTGTCCGCAAAGGGAGAGACTAGACAAATGGATACCGTTTTACATGCAGCGGCTACCTGGCTGCACCTGCTTGCTACGGCTATTCTCATCGGCCAGTACGTTTTGCTGAGCTTTGTATACGTGCCGCTGTTCACCCGGCAGCTCAAGGGCGCTACGTTGGGCGAGATGCTGGAAGCGCTGTTCGACAAAGCCAGGCCGTTTGTCCTGGGGTCGGTGCTCGTTTTCATCATCACCGGTATTTATCTCATGCTGGTAGACAGCAGCTACCTGGGATTCGGCGACTTCGGCAATACCTGGTCGGTGATGATGTTGGTCAAACACATCCTGGTGCTGGCGCTGTTTGTTCTAGGCGCTTACGTCGAGCGGACGCTGGTGGTGAAGCTGGCGGGCGCGTTGAAGGCCGGGCAGGAGAGCAGCGCGCTGACCGGGCAGTTCCGCACGGCGATGAACGCGATGATGCTGGGCAGCATCGTCATTCTGCTGCTGACCGCCCTGGCGGAGGCGGTATAATAATACAAACCGCCGGCCCGGGCCGGCGGTTTACGTTCAGCACACTTCACTTACGCTTTGACCAGCGAGTCGCTGCTGCCCTGGTCGTTGGGAGCGTAGCCATCGGCAGCATCGTCATTGATCCAGTGCGCGCCATTGACCAGGTACTTGTACCGATACTCGCGGCCCGGTTCGAGCGTGATGGTGGTCGAATAGTAGCCGGCTCGGCGCTTCTTCATCTCGTGCCTGGCCCGGTCCCAGTCGTTGAACTCGCCGACGAGGTAGACGGTTTCGGCGTTCATGTCCTGCGGCGGGATGTATTTAAACGTCACGCGGCACGACGTGCCGGTTTTTGAGTAGGTCTTTTGCAACATCAGAGTTCCTCCTTCTTCGCTGTACACTGATCGTAATCCCCTCGTGAAACCGGTCAGATTCTAACGGATTTTACTCAAAACGCCGACTCGCCCGGCGAGTTGACATAATGATGCTGTGATGAATTAGAGATTTTTTAACCGCGAACCTTGCACAGCTAGGCTGGGTAACGCAAATAACGCGAATGAGCAAAGAAAGTGCTCGTCCGGCTCTAATTCGCGCCATTCGTATTGTTCGCGGTTAACCCTTAAATGTGAAGCCGCCGGCCTCTGGCATCTGCCATCAACCGGCGGCTCGTCTCGTGTTGCGGTTCACGAGCGGTACACGATTGGTATGGGCACGGCGAGGCCGCGCCTCGGTTAGCTCATCCGCCGCAGACCGGGCCGTAGCAAAGCACCTGGTCTTTAGCGGCCTTTACCTCGTCCAAACGCCGCACGGGTGTATTGTGCGGCGCGCTGTGCAGGATGTCGGGATTGCTGCGCGCCTCTTCTGCGATCTGGAGCATCACCTCGACGAAGCGATCCAGCATCTCTTTGCTCTCGGTCTCGGTCGGCTCGATCATCAGCGCTTCGTGCACGATGAGCGGGAAGTAGTTGGTGGGCGGGTGGATGCCGAAATCCATCAGGCGCTTGCTGATATCGAGCGCGCGCACGCCCGGCGCGTCGTCCCAGCACCCCTCCGCGACGAATTCGTGCATACAGAAGCGCTCGCACGCCACCTTGTAGGCGTCGCACAGCCGCGCCTGGATGTAGTTGGCGTTGAGCACGGCGTGCTCGCTGACCTGGCGCAGACCCTCCGGGCCGTTCGCCAGGATATAGGTGAAGGCGCGGACCAGGATTCCGAAGTTACCGTAAAACGACTTGACGCGCCCGATGCTTCGCTCCGGCATCACCCAGCCGTAAAGTGGGGCCTCTTCTTCATCGGACGGCTCCTCGACGACGCCGACCACCGGCCCCGGCAGGTACGGGAGCATGTGCTCTGCCGCGCCCACCGGCCCGCTGCCCGGCCCGCCGCCGCCGTGCGGCGTGCTGAAAGTCTTGTGCAGGTTGAAGTGCATCACGTCGAAGCCCAGGTCGCCCGGCTTGGCGATGCCCATCAGCGCGTTGAGGTTCGCGCCGTCCATGTACATCAGGCCGCCGCAGCCGTGGACGATCTCGATGATCTCCTGCACGTGCGACTCGAACAGGCCCAGCGTGTTAGGCACGGTCAGCATCATGCCCACCACGTCGTCGCCGCAGACGCTCAGCAGCGCCGCGCGGTCTACGTCGCCGTTGGGATCGCTGGGAACCTGGATCACCTCCAGGCCCACCATCGACGCAGTAGCCGGGTTGGTGCCGTGCGACGAATCGGGGACGATGATCTTGGTGCGGCGCGTGTCGCCCCGGTCCCGGTGATACTTGCGCATCATCAGCACGCCGGAGAATTCGCCCTGCGCGCCGGCGGCCGGCTGCAAGCTCACGCCCGCCATGCCCGATATCTCGGCGAGCCAGTTCTGCAAATCCCACATCAGGCCCAGCGCGCCCTGCACCTGCAAGGGGTCTTGCAGCGGGTGGATGCGCGCGAAGCCCGGCAGACGCGCGGTGTCCTCGTTGATCTTGGGGTTGTATTTCATCGTGCAGCTGCCCAGCGGGTAGAAGCCGGTATCGACGCCGTGGTTAAACTGGCTGAGGTGCACGAAGTGGCGCACTACGTCGATCTGGCTCACTTCGGGGAGCAGCACGTCTTCGGGGTCGCGCAGCAGGTCCGCCGGGAATTCGGATTCGGGCACGTCGCATTCCGGCAGGGTCACGGCCTGGCGCCCCGGCCGGCTCAGTTCATAGATGAGCGGTTCGAGTACTTTTACATTATCGCTATCGTTCATGACGCCACCTCCGAGAGCGCGACGACCAGCGCCGCGATTTCCTCGTGTGTGTTGACCTCGGTCACGCAGAGCAGCATCTCATCGGCGCGCGCCGGGTCGAGCGCGCCCAGGTCGTAGCCGCCGACGATGCCCCATTCTTCGACCAGGTAGCGGTTAATCTCGGCGGCGGGCTTGGGGCACTTCACGACGAATTCCTTGAAGAACGGCTTGCTCCTATCGACCGAGTAGCCGTCCAGCGCGGCGATTTGCTGCGCGGCGTGATGGCTCTTGTGATAGCACAACTCGGCGACCTGGCGCAGACCGCGCTTACCCATCGTTGCGAGATAGACGGTGGCGGCGAGCGCCATAAGGCCCTGGTTGGTGCAGATGTTGGAGGAGGCGCGCTCGCGGCGGATGTGCTGCTCGCGCGTGGCAAGGGTGAGCACGTAGCCGCGCCGCCCCTCGACATCGACCGTCTCGCCGACGAGCCGGCCGGCGATGTGGCGCACGTAGGCTTTGCGCGTGGCGAAGAAGCCCAGGTATGGCCCGCCAAAGCTCATCGGGATGCCGAGCGGCTGGCCTTCGCCTACGACGATATCGGCGCCGTATGCGCCGGGCGGCTTGAACAGGCCCAACGCGATGGGATCGGCGACCACGCAGAGCAGCGCGCCGGCCGCATGTGCTTTATCGGCAAGGCCGTTTATGTCTTCGATCTGGCCGAAGAAATTAGGGCTTTGCACAACCAGCAGCGCGGTTTGTTCGTCGAGCCGCGCGGTCAGATCGTCGAGCGTGTGGGTTGGGTCCTTGTCGCCGGTGATATCCAGGTCGGCGCCCTGCATGTAGGTGCGCACGACTTCGCGGTACTGCGGGTGAACGCCCGGCGAAAGGATCACTTTGCGGCGCTTGTGCTTGGCGACTTGCAGCGCCGTGACGACCGCCTCGGCAAGCGAAGTCGCGCCGTCGTAGTGGCTGGCGTTGCTCACCTCCATGCCGGTGAGCGCGGCGATCATGGTCTGGTATTCAAAGACCGCCTGGAGCGTGCCCTGGCTGACTTCGGGCTGGTAGGGTGTGTACGCGGTGTAGAATTCGCCGCGCAGCAAGATGTGATTGACGACGCTGGGTATGTAGTGGTTATAGACGCCCGCGCCCAGGAACCAGGCAAAATCATCGGCGCTGATGTTGGCTTTGCTCAGGTGCTGAAGCTCGGTCATCGTCTCCAGTTCGGCGAGCGCGCCGGGCAGATCGAGCGCCGGGAAGCGCACCGCCTCCGGAATCGCCTCGAACAAATCCGCCGCGTCCTCAACCCCAATCGCCGCCAGCATCGCCTCACGGTCGGCGTCGGTATGCGGTAAATAGGTCATATTCGTTTTCTCCTGCGAGGGCATATCCTGCCCCTATCCCCGTGGGAAACTTGGGGCGCGCACATTTTCGCTTATGCGCGCGCGTCGCAGTGCGCTTTGTAGGCAGCGGCGTCTAGGAGCTTGTCAAGCTCTGCCGGGTCTGCGATCTTGATCTTGATGAACCAGCCGGCGCCGTAGGGGTCGCTGTTGACGACCTCCGGTTCGTCTTCGAGCGCTTCGTTAACTTCGACCACCTCGCCGCCGACCGGCATATGCATGTCGCCGGCGGCCTTTACGGACTCGACCACGCCGAAAATCTCGCCCTGGTCAAATGCGGCACCCACATCGGGATGTTCGACATATACGATGTCGGAGAGTTGGTCCTGGGCATAGTCGGTAATGCCGATGGTCGCAGTGTCGCCCTCGACACGAACCCATTCGTCGTCTTCGGTGTATTTCAGGTCTTCAGGGATTTGAGTCATGGCAAGTTTCCTTTCTCTATTTCGAATTTTGGGTAGTGGTGACATGTTGACTGATGGCGTAGTTTACCTCACCCCCTACCCCCCTCTCCACAGGGTGGAGAGGGGGCGCCGGAAGCGTCGAATCACGGTCTTCTCCCCCTCTCCATGCGATGGAGAGGGGGCTGGGGGGTGAGGTTATCAGTCAAAGAGCACCACTACCATAAAAAAGGCACACCGCATATCAATGCTTGTGCCCCTGTCCCATTGACCTGAGAGATTCGCGCACTGGGTCGATACGCTTGCCCCGTCGGTGCTCACCTGACACTCAGCAGAAGGTGAGGCTTTCCAGGGTTAGGAAGGTATGCCGGGTCCGCTTTACCTGAGAGTTTCAGGCCTACCTCAGCTTGGTGAGCCTTTGCCCCTTCGGTGCCCGCGCGAGAATTTGAAATAAACACGCCCATAAGCGAACACGGCGCCGCGCGGGACTCTCCCCAGTATATTCCCTGATTTGTATGAGGTTGTAAGCAGGGAGATTTTACAAGCCGGGTAGAAGTGTGTCAAGTGCGAATCGCCGCGCGCCAGGGCTGAATCGTTCTGACAAGGTTCTAAGAAACTCACCACGGAGAGCACGGAGTCCACGGAGTTTTTCTTTCTCCGTGCGCTCCGTGTGCTCTGTGGTGATAAAAGAGCATTAGAACGAATCAACCCTATGCCGCGCGCGCCCCGGCACGCCAAAAGTGCGCCGCCGTCTTTTTGCAGGCGGCGGCGGCGTCCCGTACAATCTAGAGCATGATTACGATCAATGTCAAAGTGGTGCTGCCGTCCGAAGAGACGCTCGACATGGAGCTGCCGCTCAACACCGATATCGACCAGGTGTACGCCCGGTTGGTGACCTGGGGAGCGCTGCCGACCATTACCGGGCGCGGCGAACCCATCGCATACGGCTTCTACCACCGGCGAAGCGAAAGCTACCTGCCGGCGCATGTCAGCCTGATCGACGCCGGCGTGCGCAACGGCGACCTCATCGACGTGACGCCCTGGCCCACGGTCGAGCCGCCGGTGCGGGTGCAGCAACTCAAGACCGGCCGGCGAAAATCGCCGCCCAGGTGGAGACGCGCCTGGTTGATCTACGCGCTGCTCGGCGTCGCCGTTATTGTCATTACGGCCTTCGGCTGGAGCCAGATCAGCGATCGGCTCAACGGCCCGACGGCAACCCCGAAAATCACCCAAACCTTCACCGGAGCACAAACGGTCACTTTTATGACCGCCACCACCGAACCCCTGGAGACTCGAACCACACCATCTCAAACACAAACATCGTCCAACTCGCCCGGCCCCCAGGACACCCTTATCACTGACACGTACACGCCGACCACCCTGCCCGCCCGCACTGCGCAGCCGACCGAACAACCCTGAGCGTGTCACCGGTCAGCGCCGGCGTCGAAGCGCGCGCGCCAGGCGCGGTTTGCCAGCCGGTCGCCCTGTGCGCCGATCCAACCGGTGTGGGGCGCTTCGTGGGCGTCGAACTGCGGTACGTAGGGCTTGATGTCGAGTAGGGGCGTGCCGTCGAGCATATCGACGCCGGTGACATGCAGCACCGGCGGGTTATCTAACGCTACCCGGTCGAGCCGGACCACCGACAGGCCGATAGGGTTGGGCCGGTGCGGGTGCCGGGTAGCGAATAGGCCGTGCGAGGTATCGTCGAGGAACGGGCGCACAGATAGCTGCGGCGGGTCGGCCCGGTGGAAGTGGTACACCAGGAAGATGTGCGAGAAGCCGTCGAGGTCGGCGAGCGCGGGGCGGTACTGCGGGTACACTTCGACGTAACCCACCGCCTCCGAGCGCGCCGCCTGGATGGGCATGCCCGCGCGCTCGGTGAAAGGGGTGTGGATTACGCCGATGGGCCGGTAAGTGATGACGGGTGAGTGGTCCATAAAATCCGCCTATCTGCCTCTGCAATCTTTTATGTATCTGCCAGACTGCGCTATACTACTACGATGTGCGCTCGTGCGCATACTATCGGTCGCTTTGAGCAAATGGACGTATGAGACAATTTATTCGCCTTAGCTTCACCGTCGTTATCTTAACTGTGCTTGGGGCGCTCCCGGCACTCGCAGAAGATGCGGCGCCGGTTCCGGTTGAGCTGTCGCTGAGCTTCGATGTCCTGGAGCCGGGCCAGTTCGGCACGGTCATCGTCGCCGGCTGGGATGTCGCTTCGGCGTCCGGCGTCTTCGACGGGCGGCCCGTTTACTTTCATCGTGCGGGCGAAAGCCTGGTCGGGTTGATCGCCGCATCCCTGGGCATCGACCCAAACAATCAGTTTCTCGACGTTGAAGTAACCTTATCTTCCGGCGAAGCCCTGACCTACCATCTGCCGGTAAAAATCGGATGGGACGCCTATGGCAGCCAGAACATCACCCTGCCCAGCAGCATGGGATATCTCTTAGACCCGGCGCTCAACGACGCCGAAACCAAGCTGCTCCAGGGCATCTACAGCCGGAATACCCCGATGCGCTACTGGGACGGGCCGCTGGCGATGCCGGTAAAGGACCAGATTACCTCGCCCTTCGGCGTGTTCCGCGTCTATAACAACAGCCTCACCGGGCGCCACACCGGGCAGGATATCCGCGCGGCCAAGAGCACGCCGGTGTATGCCTCTGCCCCTGGCATCGTGGTGCTGGCAGAGTCGCTCGATATCCGGGGGAATACGGTCATCATCGACCACGGATGGGGCGTGTTTACCAGTTATTGCCACTTCTCCGAAATCCTGGTGGAGCCGGGCCAGTCGGTCCAGACCGGCGATCTACTCGGCATGAGCGGGAACACCGGGCGCAGCGCCGGCCCGCACCTGCATTGGGAGCTTGCGGTAGCCGGCACCTGGGTAGACCCGCTCGTCTGGAACCAGCCGCCGATCCCCTGATTAGATGCTCAACCGGCGCGCCGGGGGTATTTTGTATTTGTATGTGGGTTGACAACCCACCTGCTAACGATACTCGGCGCTGCTGCGCACGTGCACCCAATCACCCTCCTCGATCCACTGGAACAGCAGCATCGCATCCGCCGGCGCGACATTTACGCAGCCGTGACTGCGCCGGTAGCCAAAGCCGTCGTGCCAGTATGCGCCGTGGATCGCTTTCCCCCGGTCGAAGTATATGCTGTAGGGCACGTTCTCCAGGTGATAGAAGTCCGCCTCGCCCTCGGCGCCGGACATCGGGCCGTTGATGACCTTGTAATACACCTTGAATAACCCTTCCTCGGTGGACCACTGCTCCAGCCCGGATGCGATCAGCGTCGCAAAGACGGGGCGCGCGTCCTCGTAGGCGACGAGGGTTTGCTCGTACAGGTCGATGTCGATCCAGCGCCCGCTCACGCCTTCAGGCGGCAGGTAGATGGCCGCCTTACCGATCCACGTCTCATGCACCCACTGGTCCGGGCCGATGAGGTAATAGCGCCACTCGCCCACGTATTCGGTCGCGTAGAGCGTCACCAACTGGTAGCGCTCCAGGAAGGACGCTTGCTTGTTGGGAAGGCCCGCCGGGGTGAGGAGCGGCTGGTTAGGGTCCAGCACCCAGGCAAACTCGCGCTCCGGCCACGCATCAATGTAGACGCCTTTAAACTGCGTCGGCTCGCGCCACTTGAGGTCGCTCTGACGCACCCACTCGCCGCCGTTGATTGCCGTCCACATATCGCCGTCCGGTCCCTGCTGGCTGCCGCTCGTGGTATAGAACACAAAGCCGTCGCCGGTCGAACCCATGACGTTGCCGGCCGGCGCGTCGTAAATCGGTACGTCGCCGTTGACGACCCTCGCGTAGGATTGGAGCGCCGCGTCCGCCGTGGTCAGATCAATCGGGCGCAGCGGCAGCACCGACAGTGTATCGAGCCGTCCGGCGCCGGCGGCGCGCAGTTCGATTGAAGACGGCGGCACGGCTGCCGCATCGGTGAGATCGATGCATTCCGGCGCGGCGTCGCCGTCCGGGAGCGAGATATCGCCGGGAAATGCATAGGCGCGGCCGGCAAAGAGCAGGATAAAAAACAACGTCAATACAATGGCTGAGCGTTTCATAGCGGCAAGCATCCCAAACCCTAATCTGATACGGTTGCTCCGATTGTAGCACCGGCGTCCCGTGCGATCTATACGTTTACCCGGCGCTGCTCCTGCGTTTTCGGTTTCTCCACCTTATTCTCTTCTCCGCCCCGTGTTCTCCGTGCACTCTGTGGTAAAAAAATCTACCACCCGCTCGCCGCGAAGATGCGCGCCAGGAACTCGCGGCGTTCGGCCTCGGTCATCGGGCGGGGGCGCGCGTAATCCTCGATCAGCCCGGTGTACAGCGCCGTGCTGATGTGCCGCCCGTCGTAGATCACATGTTGATCGACGAACATCTCGCGCAGACGCAGCGCTTGCATCTGGTCGAAGAACAGGTTGCCCAGCCCGTAATGAATGAACCGCCCGTCTAGAAAGGCGAAGCCCTGCGGTGTGTGCGCCTGGCTGCCGCTGACAATATCGGCGCCGGCGCGCGCCAGGGCCGCGAAGTCTTCGACCTGCTGCGATGTGGGGTTGGGGTGGTCAAACTCCCAGTACTGCTGCGTTGCCACTACAATATCGACCTGTTTGTCAAGTTCCGCGATCTGCGCGTACAGTGCTTCGTAATCGCACGGCGCAGCGCCCGGCGAGCCATCCGCAGCGAACGCACCGGGCGGCCCGACCGGGTTGCAGCCCACAAACGCGAACGTGTTGCCGTTGTGCTCGACGATCAGGGGGGCGCGCGCCGCTTCCAGGTCGCGCCCGCCGCCAAAAACGCCGATGCTCGCCGCCTCGTACCTATCCAGTGTCTCAGCCAACGGCGTCCAGCCCCAATCGTTGACGTGGTTGCCGGTCAGTTCGACTATATCCACGCCGAGGAAGGTCAGCAGCTCAAAGTACCGGTCGCTTGAGCAAAACCTCATCGTGCCGAAGGTCGGGTCGGGCGCGGGACAGTCCGGCGTGAAAGCGACCTCGTTGCTGACGTGCAGGATATCCGCCGCCTGGAGCTGCGCCGCGATGTCTTGCGCGGGGTAGAGCACGCCCTCCGCCTCCATGCGCCATGCGGTCGCGCGGACCAGCGCGGTCACGCCGGTCATGGTGAGCAGAGTCATCCGGTTGGGGTCGCGGTTGGTCGGCTGCCACGCGCCGCGCGCCGCCAGGTCATTCGCCACGGCGTCGAGCGCGGACTCGTCGCCGTAGACGCCCACCGACACGGCGAGCGGGTAGCCGGCCAGATCGACCCGGCGGTCGATCACGTTCCATCCGTCCACCGCCAACACCTTCCACTCCGGGCGCAGTTGGTCGAACGGTACGATTGACCACGCCGCCGCGCCCGCGTCGCGCGCCTCCCACGCCGCCCGGTGCACCGCATCGCCCGGCGTCACCCGCACGGGCAGCGCCGGGGCCGGTTCACCCAGCAGCGCGGTCAATGTTTCTAACACGTCGGGCGCGACGAAGAATATGGGCGGCGTGCCCTCGTTGCTCAAGTAATCGAGCGCGTCGCCTGCGCCGGCCCACCAGCGCAGCACATCGTCCCAGGCCACCGCGTCGGCGAGCGTGGGGAACGGCGCCACCACCGCATAAACCCACTCGGCGCTCACCGGCAGGGCATCGCCGCCGCCGTACAGCGTGACGCGCACGTCAGGATTTGCGCCATCCTCCACGGCGCGGTACCCGGCAGTCGATAACAGCGGCGTGAAAGCGGCCTGTATTGCGCCCGGCACGCCCGGCGCGATGTACAGGCGCAGCGGCGCCGGGGTGGGAGTGGCGCTCGGCGTCGGCGTAGCGGTTGGGGTGAGGGTGGCGGTCGGCGTGAAAGTGAGCGTGGGCGTCGATGTCAGAGTCGGCGTGGGAGTCGGCCCGGCCTGGCAGGCGACCGTTACGAGCAGCAGCACGCAAAGATACAGCACAGCGGGCGAAGCGCGAAGCGACCGCATCCCATCACCACCCGCTGGCATTGAAGATTTGCCACAAGAAATTCGTTCGCTCCGCCTCGGTCATCGGGCGGGGGCGCGCGGCGTCTTCCAGCATGCCGGTGAAGAGCCGCGTGCTGACATGCCGCCCGGCATAGATCACGTGGGTGTCGATGAACAGGCGGCGCACATCGAGACTTTGCATCTGGTCGAAGAACAAATTGCCCAGGCCGTAGTGAATGAACCCGCCGTATTCAAAGCTAAAACCCTGCGCGACGTGCGCCTGGCTGCCGCTCACGATGTCGGCGCCGGCGCGCGCCAACCGCCCAAAGTCGATCACCTGCTGCGCGCTTGGGTAGCTGCTCGGAATCTCCCAGTATTCCTGCGTGACGACCACCACATCGACCGCGCGGCTGAGCCGGGTGATCGCCGCCGCGAACGCATCGTAGTCGCAGCGCAGCGCGCCGCCTTTCGTCCCGTCCGCCCAGGCTTTTTCCGTGCCGACCGGGTTGCAGCCCAGGAAGCCGATGGTGTTGCCGTTGTGCGTCACGACGAGCGGCTGTGCGGCGGCTTCGGGGTCACGCCCGCCGCCGAACGTGAGCATACCGGCGGCCTCGTACATCGCCAGCGACTTGAAGAACGGCTCCGGCCCCCAGTCGTTCATATGGTTGCCGGTCAACTCGATAATGTCCGCGCCGACGTAAGCCAACAACTCGAAATATTCCGGCTTAGAACAGAACGTCAGCGAGCCGGTGAAATATTCGGGGTCGGGGCAGTCATCGGCGAAGGCCACCTCGTTGTTGACGTGCAGCAGGTCCGCGCCTTGCAGCAGCGCCGCGATATCCCGCGCCGGGAAGAGAACCCCTTCTCGCTCCATCGCCGCCGCCGTGCCGCGCGTCAGCGCCGTGACGCCGGTCATGGTAAGCGTGGTCATGCGCGCCGGGTCGCGGTTGGTGTTATGAGTCCAGCCGCCCGCCAGCGCCAAATCGTCGAGGAAGCCCGGCGCATCGCCTTCGACGGCGACATGCGCCGCCAGCGGGTACGCCGATAGATCGGCCCTGGGATCAAGCAGGTCGAAGCCATCGACGACAAGCACCTTCCACTGCGGGCCGAGCCGGTCGAACGGGACGATGCTCCAACTGTGACGCGGCCTCTCCCACGCCGCCGCCAGCGCGCCGCCGTCCGGCACGACCTCGATGCGCGAGCCGCCGCCCGGCGGCCCCCACAGTGCAATGAGCGTGTCGTAGACGCTCACCTCCAACACCAGCGTAAGCGTCGATTCGGGCGCGAGCACGGCGGTTAAAGGGCCGGTATCGCCGGCCCAGAAGCCGCGCACGTCCTCCCACGCGACCGCATCGGGGAGGGCGAGGAAGGGCGCGACGACGGCGTACACCCATTCGATTCCGGTTTCGCTCGCTTCGCCGCCCAGCGTGAGCGTGATATCGGCGCTCGCGGCGTCCGGCGCGAATGTGTAGCGCCCGGCTTCGACAAGCCGCTTTACCGCCGCGCCGATATCGGCGGGGAGGTCGGGCGCCGCCCAGACGGTGCGTGTATGCTCTTGTGCGAATGCGGGGACGAAAGAAAAAGACAGGATAATAATCATCGCCAGCAGGGGCGCCAGAAAGCGTTTCATAGATTCCTCATTGCAAGCCTTCGAGTTTGCGCGCGAGCCGCGTCAGGCGATATTCGATCTCGCCGCGCATCTGCTCTTGCGCCGGGCCGGGCGCCATGCGCGCCATCGCGCCGTAGGCCTCCACCGCCCACGCCTGCGCCTTGCGCAGATCCCTGCCGTGCCACTCGTAATGCTTGGCGATTTCGATGCACGGCGCGGGGTCGTCGGGGAGGCGCGCCGCCCACCGTTTCCACTGCTCGACCGCCTCCGCGCGCCGGGCGGCGCGGCGCAGCAGCACGCTCAGCGCTTCAAAGCCGGCGCGCGCATCGTCGCCGGGCAGGTCGTCGCCGTCGAGCGCGGCGTGGTACGCGCGCTCGGCCTCGTCCGGCATACCCAGCAGTTCGTAATAGCGCGCCAGGCTCAACCGGTCCTGCGCCGGCAACGCGGCGGCCTCCGGCGCGTCGAAGATGGCAAGCTGCCGGGCGAGCAGCGTCATCATCGAGAGAACGTCGATCTGGTTGTGATAGAACACCCGGACGATCTCGCGCGCGTCGCCGCTGTACAGGTAGTGATTGTACACCAGCGGGATCAGCGCGCCGGGGATATCCAGCACGGCGCGCCGCACGCCGAGGAGAGACTGCTCCAGGCTGCCGAGCGCGCACGACCCCACCCGGCGCTTCCACAGGCGGCGTGCGAGCAGCAGGAGGTCCAGGTTAGGCAGGTGCGCAAGCGCAGCCCGCATCCGGTTGAGGCGATAGCGC
>JAFGMM010000119.1 GCA_016927535.1 Anaerolineae bacterium | reverse complement strand
GTCGCGTTCGCTTTCTCCATAATCATACACATCGCCTGAAGCGTGCTGCCCGTGCTGATGACATCATCGACCAGCGCCACGCGCGCGCCGTCCACCAGGTCACGGTCCTTCTCGTCCAGGTACAAGGTCTGCGACTTGCCGGTCGTGATGCTGTGCGTCTCGGCTTCGAGCGCGTCGCCCATGTACGGCTTATACGCCTTGCGCAGCACCACGTAAGGCAGATCGGTCTCCGCCGCCAGCGCATACGCCAGCGGGATACTCTTGGCCTCCGCCGTCACCAAGACATCTACCTCGACCGGTTCGAGCTTTTCGGCCAGGCCGCGCGCCGCCGCTTGGGTCAGTTCTACGTCGCCCAGGATGTTGAGAATGGCGATGCGCACCCCCGGCGCAACCTCGAAAAGCGTCAAATCGCGCTTCACGCCGTTCACATCCACCGCATAGGTTTCGCGGGTTTTGCCCATAGTATTTCTCCCTCAATGGTCCAGGATCACAACCGGGTAGGTTATGGCGCAGATTTGCGCTCACGTCAAGGCAGCAGCGCCGCATCGTCCGGGAAAGGCGCGCCCGCCGCGTCGTGCGCCGCCGACCGCGCGCCGTTTGCCGCGTCGTACAGGCCCACGTACACCCGCAGGCAGGCGCGGCCCACGCCGGGCGGCAGGACAAGCTGCCGCACCTCGCGCCAGGCCGCCGATCCCCAGTCGAGCGGCGGCCCGTCGGCCTGCGCGACCCGCGCGCCGTCGCACAGCGCATGAACAAACACCGTTTCATCGACCGGCTGCGCCGCGCGCCAGTGCAGAATCACGTAGCCGTCATCTAGCCCGCCGCCCACAAGCGTCATGCCGTTGTCGAATACCGCCAACGGTTCGCCGGCCGGCGTGGTCTCGTGCCATGCCGCGTACAAAGTCATCGCGTCGTCAACCGCGACCATCTGGTAATACGCCGGCGCGCGCACTTGCAGCCAGTCGAAATCGACCTCCGCGCCCTGGTAGCCGACCCAATACGAGGTCGGATGCACCAGCGCGCCCACCCGCACCGCCGTCACCTCAAGCTCCGCGCCGGTGTTGGCCCAGATGAAATCGCCCGGCGTCATGTAATCGGCCAGGAAAGCCACGCCCTCGTGGCCCAGCGCGTAAACCGAGTCGTGGTAAGCGATCCATGCCGGCGTGTTAAGGGACACCGCCGGGCCGGCCGGCTCGCGCGCGGCGAACCGGTTCACCGCGTCGTAAAACGAATCCATCCGCCCGTAAAGGGCCATGCGCCCGGTCACGAACCACGCGCCCGCCAATGCTATCAGCGCCGCCGCGCTGACGCCGCCCCATACGCGCCGCCGCCCGGCGTTGTCCGGCCCGGCCAGCGCGCACGCCCACGCCAGCGCCGCCCCCACCGACGGCAGGTACATCAGGCGCGGCGCGTCCACCACGTAGTGGAAGCCCAGCAGCAGCGCCGAAGGGCCGAGCGCCAGCGCGTACCACAGCAGCGCCCACATGCCGCGCCGCCGCCACAAGGCCGCGACCAGTATCACAATACCGAGCACACCCAGGCCCAGCGCCGCCGTCAAGTCGTTCGCGCCCTGCCGGACCAGTGCGCCGCCCGGCATCGAAACCGGGTGCGCCAACCCCTGCGAAAAGTAGGCCAGGTTTTGCGCCGCGCTTTCGATGGAGAGCGACGGGCCGGCGGTTGTCTTCGGCGCGGACAGCCACCCGACCACGTACCAGGCCGCCATCGCCGCGACCGGGAGCACGAGCCGCGCTGCCGACCCGCGCCGGCCCTTCTCCGGCGCGCCGCCGACGCACAGCGCCGCCATCACGAAGGGCAGCGCCAGGACGCCGTTCTCATGCGCAAAGGTCGCCAGAAATGCGCCGGCCCAGACCGCAAGCATAAGCCGCGCCTGCCCGGTGCGCCGCCACCGCAGCGCCGCCAGCACCGCGCCCAGCATCCCCAACGTGACCAACACATGCGGGATCGCGCTCGTCCAGGCGACCACCTGGTAACTGAACGGGAAGACCGCGAACAACAGCGCCGCGAGCGCACCGGCGGCGTCTCGGCGGGCGGGCGGCGCCAGCCGGCGCGCCAGCGCTCCGACCAGCGCGGTGTTGACCAGGTGAATACTCAATACCAGGACGTGCGCAAGGAAAGGGTCGGCGCGCCCAGACGCTGCCTGCATGAGCTTCCACGGCAGGTAGCTGAGCGGGCGGTAATAGGGGAGGAGCGGGCTGCTCCACCAGATATCGGCGAGGGACTGTTGGCTGAGCGCGCGGAGCACCATCACGTCATCGTGGAAGAAGGGCAGGGCAATCACACGCCTGTACAGCGCAAGCCCCACCACCACGCCGAACAGCGGCCCGGCCCGCCTCCAAAAGCGACGGCGCTCGTGCATTGCAGCGCCTAGACTTCGATCCGCATGCCCAGGCCCATCTCCCCGGCCCTCCGGTAGGCGAACAGCGCAATCGCGGTATCCTGCACGCCCACGCCGGTCAGGTCGCACACGGTAATCTGCGCGTCGCCGGTGCGCCCGACCTTCTGCCCGCCGGTGAGTTCGCCCAGTTCGACGACCGGATCATCGCGCGAGATGACGCCCGCCGCCAGTGCGTGTTGGTGTTCGCCGATCTCGAAGACCTGCGATTTGAGGTCGCACGCGCAGATGTCGGCGCGTACCAGCACCTCCGCGCTAAGCTCCTGCTTGTGCTCGCCGTCCGCGCCCATCGCGGTAATGTGCAGGCCGGGGTGAAGCCACGCCGCCCGCAAATACGGCTCGGTGGAAGGTGTGGCGGTCACGACGACATCGCTCCGGCGCACCACTTCCTCGGCGCTTTTCGCCGGAACCACCTCAACGCCGAGCAGCCGGGTCATGTCGGCGATGTACTGTTCGAGCCGCGCCTCGGTCCGGTTGAAGACCAGGATGCGCTTAAAGTCGCGCACTTGCCTGAGCGCGATCATCTGGTAGCGCGCCTGGTCGCCGGCGCCCATCACCCCGGCGGTTTCGATCTGCTCGCGCGCCAGATATTTGGCGGCCAGCGCGCCCGCCGCGCCGGTGCGGATGTGCGTCAGGTAGCCGTTGTCCAGCAGCACCGCTTCAGGGACACCGGTTCGCGCGCTCCAGAGCAGCATCAAGCCGCTGCCGCTGGGCAAACCCAGCTTGTAGTTCTCGAAGAAACCCGACGCAACCTTGACGGCGAAGCTGTCCAGGCCCTCGATGTAAGCGGTCTTGATATCCACCTCGCCGTAATGCGCCGGGATATCGACACGCACGACCGGCGGCACGGTCGCGCGGCCCTCGGCGAGCGCCGTGAATCCTTCGGCGACCGCCTCAATCGCGGCCCTATCCATCTGCACACACCGGCGCAGATCCGCTTCGGTCAGAATGGTGATCTGCATGGCTCTCCTCGCTAACCCAGAATCTAACCACGAATATACACGAATACACACAAATGGAGAAAAAACGGCTCTTGTTCGCGGCAATTCGTGGTTAAAAAATCTTTCCCCCCATCCCACCGCCAAGCCGCTAAAGCGCTTTCAACTCACCCGATTCGGTCAACTGCTGCACGCGCAGTTCGGCCCGGTCGAGCCGCTTCTGGCACCAGGCCATCAGCTCGCGCGCCCACTCGTAGGTCTCCAACGACTGCTCAAGCGTCAGGCCGCCCGCCTCCAGGCGCGCGACGACCGCCTCTAGCTCCTGGAAAGCGTCCTCGAAAGTCCAATCGCATTCATTGCTATCGCTCAGTTTACTCATCGTCTCGCTCCTTTCCCGGCGGCGCCTCGACGCGCGCCCGCAAACTGCCGGCGTTCAGCCGGACGTTAATCACAGTATCCGGCGGCGCACCGGCGGCATCGGTGAGGAGGGCGTTGTCGCCGGCGCGGGTCACGACGGCGTAGCCGCGCGCCAGGGTGCGCCTGGGACTCACTCCATCCAACGCCGCCCGCATCCCGACCAGTCTTTGCCGGTGAAGCGCAATGTCGCTTCGGACCTGCCGGGCGGCGCGCTCGCCCAACGCCTGCACGCGGCGGCGCGCCTCCTGGATGCGCGCACCGGGCGCGAGGTGGCGGAGCGCGCGTTCGTACCCTTCGACCTGGCGGCGCGCCCGGTCGAGGCTCTGCTCCAGCGCCCGGCCGGCGCGCACGCCGAGGATATCGACCGCCTGCATGTACTCCTGGCGGTCCGGCGTGACCAGTTCGGCGGCGGCGGAGGGCGTGGGCGCGCGCAGGTCGGCGGCGAAGTCGGCGAGCGTGAAATCGGTCTCGTGCCCGACGCCGCTCACGACCGGGATGCGGCTCGCGGCGACGGCGCGCGCGACTCGCTCGTCGTTGAAGCACCACAGATCCTCCAACGAACCGCCGCCGCGCACCACCAGGATCACATCGACGCCGGTGTGTGCGTTCAGCGCGTTCAGCGCGGCGATAATTTCGGGCGGGGCCTTCTCGCCCTGCACCTGCGCCGGGCTGAGGATGACTTCCACGGCCGGCCAGCGGCGGCGCAGCACGTTCTGCACATCCTGGAAAGCGGCGGCGGTCGGCGAAGTCACCACGCCGATCTGCCGGGGAAAAGCCGGAATCGGGCGTTTGCGCGCCGGGTCGAACAGCCCCTCGGCTTCGAGCTTGGCCTTGAGCAGCTCAAACTGGCGGTGCAGGTCGCCCAGGCCGGCCGGCTTGAGGTGGTCGCAGACCACCTGGTACTCGCCGCGCGGCGCGTACACGGTGACCTTGCCGTGCACCTCCACCCGGTCGCCGTGGTTAGGCAGCGCGGCCAGCCGCTCGGCCTGGGCGCGCCACATCACACACCTGATCTGCGCGTCGGGATCTTTGAGCGTAAAGTACAAGTGACCGCTTTGCGCCTGGGTAAAGTTAGAAACTTCGCCTTCCAGCCACACATCTTGCAGCCGGTAATCAAGCTCCAGGGTTTCGCGGATATGGCGCGTCAGCGCGCCGACGGTCCAAGTGTGTTCGATCATCAAACACCAAACATCCCATCAAAAGGCTAAAGTCTAATATACGTCGGCGTAAATGCACCTGCGGCGACGCCTCCCCTCTATCCCCAACCCTTTCCCCCACAAGGGGGGAAAGGGAGCCAGAAGCGCCGTACAGCGGCTCTGATTCCCCCTCGCCCCTTGAGGGAGAGGGGGCCAGGGGGTGAGGGGAAAACCGGCGGCTTACTTCCGCCGCGCTGTGCTAGATAATCGGATCCGGGCAAACCTCCTCACCGCCCAGGCTGTCGGGTACGGTGAGGCCGAGAACATTATAACCGCCGTCCACGTGGACGACCTCGCCGGTTACGGAACTGCTGAGGCTGCTCATCAGCCAGAGCGCCGTATCGCCGACGCTTTCGATGGTGATATCATGGCGCAGCGGCGCCGTCTCGCGCGCGTAGCTGTGCACGATGCTGAAGTTATTGATGCCGCGCGCTGCCAGGGTTTTGATCGGCCCTGCCGAAATCGCGTTGACCCGGATATTGCGTGGCCCCAGTTCGTAGGCCAGGTAGCGCACCGAGCATTCCAGCGCTGCCTTCGCCAGCGACATCACGCCGTAGCTGGGGATCACCTTCTCGGCGGCGTAGTAGGTCATGGTCAACACCGCGCTACCCTCCGACATCAGCGGGACCGCCCGCCGGGTGAGCGCCAGCAAGGAGTAGGCGCTGATATCGAGCGCCAGGTGAAAGCCTTCGCGCGTGATCTGAGTAAACTGGCACCGCAGATCCTCGCGCGGGGCGAAAGCAACCGAATGCACCATGCCATCCAGCCGGCCATGTGCTGCTTTGAAGCGGTCGAACAGGCGGTCGATATCCTCGTCCTGAGTCACATCGCAGATCTCGACGAACCGGGCGCCGACCTGCTCGGCGAGCGGGCGCACGCGGCGCTCCAGGCGCGGTTCTGCGTAGCTGAAAGCGATCTCGGCGCCTTCTTGATGCAGTCGTTCAGCAATACCCCACGCAATCGAGTTCTTGTTCGCCACGCCGGCCACCAGAATAACCTTGCCGTCCATCAGGCCCATGATGAATGCCTCCCTTGATAAGCAACGCGGAAAAGTGCGCTCTACCGCTAAGCGATTAAGCCTGTCGGAATATTATAGATGATGTACTGGCGATGTGACCAGCTTTGCCAGACGCGATTCATGCCGTAAAATCTGGGGAGAATTTATTGATCGAGAATATGCCATGAGTGACGCCGATAAGACCCGATCCCAGCTTCTCCAGGAGTTGGCCGAAGCGCGCCGGCAAATCGCGGAACTGAAAGCCGCATCCGCCCCGGCGCCCAATGATAACGCCGAACGCTACCGCATCGTCTCGGAGCTGACCGCAGACCGCGCTTACGCCATCGCCGTTGATCCCACCGGCACGCTGGCGCCGGCGTGGGTAAGCGACATCTTCACCTCGATCACCGGCTACTCGATAGATGAAATACTCGCTCAACAAGATTGGAGCACACTGATTCACTCCGACGACTTGCCCGGCATGAGCGCACATTACGCCGCCCTCTGCGCCGGCCGGCCCGACGCGCGGGAATTTCGCGTCATAGCCAAGAGCGGCGAAACCCGCTGGGTGCGCAATCATGCTCGCCCGGTATGGGATGAAGATCAGAGTCGTGTCGTGCTCATCTACGGCGCGACCCAGGACATCACCGAGTACAAACGCGCCGAAGAAGCCCTGCGCGAGAACAAACGACAATACGCCCTGGCGGTCAACGCCGGCAAGGTGGGCGTCTGGAACTGGAACCTGGCGACCGGCGAAATGTACCTCGACCCTATTCTAAAGGCCATGCTCGGCTACCGGGATGACGAAATTCGTAATTACATGAACGAATGGGGTCGCTTGGTCCATCCTGACGATATCAACATGATGATCGAAGAAACGCGGGCGCACATCGCCGGCGAAAAGCCCGAATACGAGTGCGAGCACCGCATGATGCATAAAGACGGCAGCATCCGGTGGTTTATGACGCGGGGGACGGCGCTCCGCGATAAAGATGGCAACGCCTATACAATCGCGGGCACCGACACCGACATCACCGAGCGCAAGCGCGCCGAAGAAGCGCTGCGGGAAAGCGAAGCACGCTATCGCGCCGTGATCGAGGATCAGACCGAGTTTATCTGCCGCTTTAAATCGGACGGCACGCTGACCTTCGTCAACCGAGCTTACTGTGATTATCACAGTAAATCATGCGAGGAAATCATCGGTAGCACCTTTATACCGGTGATCCCAGACGAAGACTACCAGAATGCCCGGCGGAGCATCGCCGCGCTCACGCCGCAAAACCCGGTCGGCACATTTGAACTCCGCGTGATCCTGACCGGCGGCGAGACCCGCTGGCAGCGCTGGACCGTGCGGGCCATTTACGACCCCAGCGGCGCGTTCGTCGAGTTTCAGTCCGTCGGGCGTGATATCACCGAGCGCAAGCGCGCCGAAGAAGCGCTCGCGCGGCGAACGCGCGCCCTGGCTGCGCTGCGCGAAACCGCCCTCGACTTCGGCGCCGAGCTTGAGCTGCCTAGCCTTTTACGCCGGGTCATGACCCACGCCGTCGATCTATTTGACGCCGACCGGGGCGGCGCGATTTACCTGTATGAGCCGGGGGAAGACGTGCTGCGCCTGACAGAATCCAGCCATATGAGTAAGGGGTATACCGGAACAACCCTAAGGCCGGGCGAAGGCGTGGCCGGGCGTGTGTTCCAGACTCGGCAGCCCTTTGCAGTGAACGATTACAGCGTATGGGAAGGGCGTGCGGCGATTTATGCCGGCGCGCCGCCTGCCAGCGTCCTGGGGATACCGCTGTCCTGGCAAGAGCGGGTATTCGGTGTTCTGGACCTGTACGCCGATCCTCTGAAGCGAACTTTCGGCCCAGATGATTTGTGGCTGGCCGAGATGTTTGCCGCCCTACCCGCCCTGGCGATCCGCAATGCGCGCCTGTTCGAGGAAGTCCGGCGGCAGCGCGAGCAGCTTCGCACGCTGACGGTGCAGCTATCGGAAGCCGAGGAAAGCGAACGCCGCCGCCTGGCCGCCGCCCTCCATGACCTGGTGGGCCAGAGTTTGACCGTGTTAGGCATCAACCTGAAGATTATCGAAACCCAGGTCACCGGGACGACGCCGAAGGAAGTGCACGCCTACCTGGGCGACTCGATGGGCCTGGTCAAACAAATCACCGAAAACGTGCGCGAGGTGATGGTCGATCTGAGGCCGCCGGTCCTCGATGACTATGGGCTGATGGTCGCGCTCCACTGGTACGGAGACCGGATCGCCACGCGAGCCGGCATCACGGTCGATGTGGCGGGCGAGGAGCCGGTCCCGCCGCTGCCGGGGCCGATCAATGACGTGCTATTCCGCATCGCCCAAGAAGCGCTAACCAATGTCACCAAACACGCCCAGGCGACCCAGGTCAAAATCGCTTTGATCTCGGATGACGCGACCATACGCCTCGGCATCGAAGACAACGGCGTCGGCTTTGACCTCCGGCACCGGACCGAGATCGACGAGCGCCCGCACTGGGGAGTGATTACGATGATTGAGCGGGCCGAGACCATCGGCGGGCGCTGCCGGATCGAGTCGCAGCCGGGGCAGGGTACGCGCGTCACGGTGGAGGTGGCGCGCTGAGCCAGGAGCATGATCCGTCGCCGCATCTTTGCCGATACGATTACGGGCACGGCGGGCAGGTCGTCTCGCAGGCATAGCCGTCGCCGTTGCGGTCCAGCTTCGAGGGATCGCCGGGACAGGCAGTCTGATAGGCGCACAGAAACTCACAGCGCTTCTCAAAGTCTTCGCAGCCGTAAAAATCGCCGCCGCAGTCCCAATCGGTCCCGGTAATCCACTCGCACGAGATTCTTTCCGGGGCCGCGCCCTCGACCCAGCGCCGGTCGAACTCGGCGTTGTAGGCGGCGGCGACCTCGGCGCTGCGAATGATCAGCGCGTTTTCGTCGTTCTTCTCGTCCGCGCTCGCCGAGAAGTTGAACGAGCCGGTAACAACGGTCGCATCGTCGATGATGAAAACCTTGTGGTGGAAGGTGCGCGGGTTGCCGTCCTGGAGAACCGAAAGCCCGTAACAATACAAAGGCCCAAGCTCGCTGTATTCGGTATCGCTGCCGCGCGTCTCGAAGATGCCCTCGACCTTTACGCCATTGCGCGCCTGGGCCAGCAGCGCGCCGCCCAGCGCCGGGTGGGTGAACGAGAACGCCATAAAGCGGATGCTCCGCCGGGCGCTGTAAAGCTCGTGGGCAATCGCGTAAGTGGGGGTATCTTCCGGCGCGAAAAGCGCCTGGATAGCCACACCGTCCACGACGACCAACTGGTTATGTTCGTCCTCGAAGAAGGTCTGGCCCGCGCCGAACAAGCCGTAAACGAACATCTCCTCGAATTCGTGCGTATAAATGTCGGCCAATGCCGTCGAATCGATGGCGAGCACGTTGTTATTGTTGCGAAAGGTGCCGTTGCGCGTGAAGTTCCACGAGCCGGCCCACACCTGCGCGCCGTCGATGATGACGAACTTGTTATGCATCAGGGCGCTCCGCCCGTCGTCCACGATCGGGATATCCGCGCTCGCCAGCCGGCCCAGCGTCGAGTCTTCATCAGCGATGCCATACTGGTTGTCGGTGACCACGCGCACCCGCACGCCGCGCGCGTGCGCCCGCAGCAGCGCCTCGGTGACCGAGGGGATATTGAACTCGAACGCGGCGATATCGACGGTGTGCGCCGCCGCATCGATGGCCTGCGCCAGATATTGGTCGATGCCCTCGGTGGGGACC
>JAFGMM010000118.1 GCA_016927535.1 Anaerolineae bacterium | reverse complement strand
GCCGCCGGTTTTCCCCTCACCCCCTAGCCCCCTCTCCCTCAAGGGGAGAGGGGGAATCAGAGCCGCTGTACGGCGCTTCTGGCCCCCTTCCCCCCTTGTGGGACGCTACGCAGAGGGTTGGGGCTAGGGGGGAGGCGTCACCGCAGGTATTTTTACGCCGACGTGCAAAGCCGCCGGAAACAGCGACGCCTCTTGCCTTACAGCTTAATCACACGTGCCTTGCCGGCCAGCTTCTTCGCGGCGTTGCGCGTGTCGATCACCAAGCCGGCGTTGTCCAAGATCCACTGCCAGTCGAAACAGCGGTGGTCGGTGACGATCACCACGCAGTCCGCCGCGCCGAGCAGGGCTTCCGTGAGCGCCACCGACTCCATCCGACCGCCGTCTTCGAGCCGGATGGACGGCACATAGGGATCGTGGTAGCTCACCTCGACGCCACGCTCCGCCAGCAGATGGATGATGTCCAGCGCCGGGCTTTCGCGCACGTCGTCGATGTCGCGCTTGTAGGCCACACCCAGCACGATGATCTTAGACCCCTTCAGAGCCTTGCGCTCGTCGTTGAGCGCATCGACCACCCGCCCGACGACGAACTCCGGCATCGAGGCGTTGATCTCGGAGGCCAGTTCGATGAAGCGCGCGTTATAGTTGAGCGCCTTCAGCTTCCACGAGAGATAGAGCGGGTCGATGGGGATGCAGTGCCCGCCCAGGCCCGGACCGGGATAGAAGGGCATGAAGCCGAACGGCTTGGTCGAAGCCGCCTCGATGACCTCCCACACATCGACGCCCAGCTTGTCGCACATCAACGCCATCTCGTTGACCATGCCGATGTTGACGGCGCGGAAAGTGTTCTCCAGCAGCTTGACCATCTCGGCGGCAGCCGTCGAGGAGACCGGGACGACCGTATCGACCGCATTGCGGTACAGCGCCTTGGCGACTTCCAGGCAGGCCGGCGTCACGCCGCCGATGACTTTCGGGGTGTTCCGGGTTTGGTAGACCGGGTTGCCGGGGTCCACCCGCTCCGGCGAGAAGGCGACGAAAATATCTTTGCCCACTTCGAGGTCACCGGTCGTCACACGTGGCACGATGATTTCCTCGGTTGTGCCGGGATAGGTGGTGCTCTCCAGCACGATGAGCAGGCCGGGATGCACGATCCCGGCAATCGCGTCGGCGGCGTTGATAATAAAGGACATATCTGGGTCGCGGGTTTTGCGCAGCGGCGTCGGCACGCAAATGCTGATCGTGTCGGCCTCGGCGAGCGCGCCGTAGTCGGTGGTCGCGCTCAGCCGCCCTTTCTCGACCAACTCGGCGACCACTTCAGCCGGCACGTCCTGGATGTAGCTCTCTTTGTTGTTGATTTTCGCAACTTTGTCGGCCATCACATCAACGCCGATGACCCGGTAGCCTGCTTTGCCGAATTCGACCGCCAGCGGCAACCCCACATATCCTAACCCTGCAATGCCAATGACTGCCGTGTGATTCTCGATCCGATCCAATAGCTGTTGTTTCATATTTTTCTCTCGCTTTTTCGTTCTGCCCACAAGGACAGAGAAATTAGGGTGCAAGCAAAGGTTGTCAGTGAGTTACTTGACAAGCACACCTCACCCCCTTGCGAAGCATCCCCCTCGCCATGACATGGCGAGGGGGACTTCCAGAGCCATGCGCGACGATTCCGATTCCCCCTCTCCACAGGGTGGAGAGAGGCTGCGCGTTAGCGCGTGGGGGTGAGGTAAAAATACCTGACAGGTTTTGCTTGCACCCAGAAATTATAGTCCCTCCCACGCCGCCGTCAAAGGGGGTATAATACGCTTTTGTGCATTTCCCGGCTGGGATAGGGAGCCATTTATGTACCACGCATTGATTACCGGCGGCGCGGGCTTCGTCGGCAGCCACCTCGCCGAGGCGTTGCTCGCGGAGGGCCACGCCGTCACCGTGATCGACAATCTCTCGACCGGGCGCTTTGAGAACATCGCGCACCTGGCCGAACATCCCCGCTTTCGCTTCGCCATCGAAAACATCCGCAATGAGACCGTGATGGACCGCCTGGTAAGCGAGTGTCACGTGATCTTTCACCTGGCGGCGGCAGTCGGCGTGAACCTGATCGTCGAGTCGCCCATCCACACCATCGAGACCAACGTCAACGGCACCGAGGCCGTGCTGCGCACCGCCCGGCGCTACCGGCGCAAGGTGCTGATCGCCTCCACATCCGAGGTGTACGGCAAGGGCACCAAAGTCCCCTTCGCCGAAGACGACGACCGCGTGGTCGGCCCGACGACGAAAAGCCGCTGGAGCTATTCCACCTCGAAGGCGCTCGACGAGTTCCTGGCGCTGGCCTATCACAAAGAGATCGGGCTGCCGGTGGTGATCTTACGGCTGTTCAACACGGTTGGGCCGCGCCAGACCGGGCACTACGGTATGGTGCTCCCGCGCTTTGTCACGTGGGCGCTGCGCGGCGCACCGATCCAGGTCTACGGCGACGGGCAGCAGACGCGCTGCTTCGCCAGCGTGACCGACGTGGTGCGCGCCATCGTCGCGCTGGCCGACGCGCCGGAAGCGGTCGGGCAGGTCTATAATATCGGCAGCAGCGAAGAAGTGACCATCTACGAATTGGCAGAGCGGGTGCGGGCGCGCGTCGGGAGCCGTTCCGAGATCGTGCTGGTGCCCTACGACCGCGCCTACGAGGAAGGCTTCGACGACATGCGCCGCCGGGTGCCCGACACGCGCAAAATCCAAACCACCATCGAGTGGGCGCCTACCCAGACGCTGGATGAGATCATCGACGCGGTGGTGGCGTATTATCGAGAACAGGGTGTATAGCGACCGACGAGCGCCACGGGAGCCTTGAAACCCCCGTAGCGTTGCAATCCCTCAGTTATTCCACCAGTTATACCAGCGCGTGCGCGAGTTGCGCACCCGGACGTACCGGTTACCGCCGCCGCAGCCGCCGCCGTACCACAGCCAGATCCAGAAGACCGCCAGCATGAAGATGCCGCCGATCCCGCCGACCAGCAGCCCGAACAGACCGCCCATCGTCACATCGCGCCCGGTGCGCTCGTGGATGTAAGCCGTGACGAAAGAACCGATAACTGCCCAGAAAATAATGCGCGCTACCAGGAACCACATAATCAAAATCTCCCGATCAATGCCTGCGTTATCTCATTTTAAGCGGGGCGGCTCAGAGATTGGATAGCACAATGGTCATGACCGGCGCGCGCGCCGTTCCTCGACGAGCGCTTTGTAATCCGCCAGCAGCGCCTTGTCTTGCGCGTCGCCCCAGAGCATCGGCGCGCGGCTCAGTTCGAGCTTGGCGCCGTGCCGGGTGCTCGGCTGCGTCATACCGACCTCCGTGCCGTAGTAGATAATCGGCGGTCCCGGAAGCTGCATCTGCGCGGCGACGGCGCGCCGGAGCGCATCTTTATCGCCCCCGGCGACGTACAAAAAGCGGTCCATGTCGTGGTTGTCCAGGAAGGTCGGCATCACGAAATTTTCAGGGAAGTAGTCCAGGTGCCGCGCGATGAAGCGCGCGTACTCGGCGCCGGTCATGCGACCCGCCGCGAAGGTCTTGCGCAGCGCGTCCTCCGCGATGAAGTCGAGGCAGCCGTCGATGCGCCCGGCGTAAGTGCGCAGCACGTCCGGCGGCTCTACCACCTCGCCGAAGTGGAAGCTGTCCGGCTTCACCGCTTTGCACGCCGCCCAATAATCCGACCAGAAGCCGGGGCCGGGGCCGTTGGCGTGGTCCAGCCGGAAGCCGTCCACGTCGAATTCGCGCAGCCAGTACAACGCGATATCGATCATCCAGCGCCGCGCATCGAGGTTGTCGGCGTTGAGTTGGGGCATCTTGTGGTAGCCGAAGAACGTCCGGTAGCCGGCGCGCGAACTGTCGAAGGTGAACCAATCGCGGCAAGCGCTGTCGGGATTGCCCAGGACTTCTTGAAAGATCGGGTGCTCGTGCGAGATGTGATTGCACGTCAGGTCGAGGATAATACGCATGCCGCGCGCGTGCGCCGCTTCGACCAGCGCCCGCAGCGCCGCGTCGCCGCCCAGCCGCTCCGAGACGGAGCGGAATTTGACCGCATCGTAGCCGTGATAGCTGGGGCTGGGGAAAATCGGGCTGAGCCAGATGCAGTCTGCGCCCAGGCCGGCGATGTAGTCGAGCTTGTCGCGCACGCCCCACAGCGTCCCGCCGCAGAAACCGGTCAGGTCGTCGGTTTGCAGCCAGTCTTTGCCGTCGCCGGGATAGAAGCGATCCACAAAGATGTGATAGATCACGGCGGCGCGCGCCCAGGCCGGCGGGGCCAGCCGGTCCACGTGATAGGTGAACAGGTCGCCGCCGGTCTTAGGATCGATGCCGGGCTTCTTCCAGCGGCGTTTGCCGTCGATGACCGCGCCTTCGGCGATATCCTTGAGATTGGGGTAATCGGCGAAGCGCTCCACGCCGTCGCCGGCCCACGCGCCGACCCGGTAGCGCACGACCGCGCCCTCCGGCTGTGCGGGGATTACGCCCTGCCAGCGCGTCAAATAGCCGAACGCGGCGGTATCCCAGAGCGTCTCGACGCGCTCCAGCCCGAGCGCGCGCCCGTTAGACGCCTCGCCGCGTGCGCCGGCCGGCACGCTGCCGTCGAGCGTGTAATAGCAAACGACGTGCTCCGCGTCGAAGTCCGGGCCGGTCTGCACGCTGAGGGTGACCGGCTGGCCCGGCTTGGGGTCGCGCGGCGTAATATGGTGCGCGTGCTGGATGCCCTGCCGGGCGACGCGGTGATGAAGGAGCTTCAGTTCATCGGTCGCCAGTGTGCCAAAGACGAATTCTTCCATGTGTCTCCCCTTCTGTTCTGTGATGAATTCTACAGCCCGCGCACCAGCGCCCACTCGCGCGAGTAGATGTAAGCCGCCAACGCCAGCGAAAGCGCCGCCCACATCACCCCGGCGACCGTCGCAGCGATCAGGTCGATGGGAAGCAGCACGCCGCTGAACAGGTCACGGATGGCGACGATCAGGCCCATAATCGGGAGAAAGTACCAGCCAATGCCGGCGTCGGAAGGAACCGAGAAAACCGCGACAAACACCAGCGCCGGCAGCCCAAGCTGGAGGATGAACAGCACCAGGTTGCTCTCGCGGTAATTGCTGGCGAAGGTGCACCAGGCCATCATCAAAGCGTTGAGGATGACGATAAACGGCAGCACCAGCCACAGCAGGAAGAAGACCAGCGTCAACGTCTGGCCCGCACCCTGAGAAAGCACCTCGCCGGTTGCGACGCTGTTACCCATCTGCATCGCCGGCAGCGCCGGCCCCATGCTCGACAGCATCACCAGGAAGACCCCTTCGAGCAGCCACAGCCCCATCACCGCGAGCGAAGCCAGAAACACCACACCCAGCTTGCCGGCCACGATACCGATCCGGCTGGCCGGGGTGAGCAGCAGCGCTTCCATCGTGCGGCGCTCCTTCTCGCCTACCGTGGTATCCATGAGCAGGCCCAGCCCGCCGCCGACCATCCACCAGGTCACCGCCAGCGGCAGGAACAACCCCGCGAAGCCGCCGGTGCCCGATCCCTCGCCTTCGCCCTGGCCGAGACCCTGGGTCGGGGCCTGCACCTCCTCCAGGTCCACCGGGTCGAGCCAGCCGCGATCCAGGCCGCGCGCCGCCAGCCGCTCGTCGATCAAGCGCCCGATGTAGTTTGTGATAACGGTCCGCAGGGCCGCCGCCGCGAGGGTCGTGTTCCATGCGCCATCCCGCACGGTGAGCGTGAGCCGCACGCTCTGGGCGCTCTCGACCTTCGCCTCGAAATCCTCCGGTATGGTCAAGACGACCAGCACCTCGCCCCAAGCCGCGCCCTCGGCGGGCGGGTCAACCAGGCGAATCGCGCCGTCTTGTTCGATGGCCTCGAACAGCGCCGGGGCGGCGTCCGGGTTGACCACCGCCGCCGGGAAGCCCTGCGTGAGCGAGTTCACCGCCTGCACGCCGATGAACAGCGCCATGCAAAGAAACAACCCCGGCAGCAGAAAAGGCGGCGCGAGCAAGAAGAACAGCGCGCGTTTGTCGCGCAGCAGTTCGCGCATCTCCTTTATGAAAACCGTCTTGAAAACCGTGCGGAATGTCATGCGGGTTCCCTCGTGATCCGGCGCCACGGGAGCTTGTAGGAGCGGGTTTAAAACCCGCCCCTACAGTGTCCAGCGCCCAATTAATGGGGTGACTTCCATAAAGAAAAGAAAGCTCCCGTGGCGCTATTAACTTTTAGCTCACCTTGATCGTGACCGATTCGATCTTATCGCCCTGGCGGATGGCGTTCACGACCTTCATGCCGTCGCCCATGACCTGACCAAAAACGGCGTGCTTGCCGTCGAGCCAGGGCGTGGCCTTGTGCGTGATGAAAAACTGCGAGCCGTTGGTGTTGGGGCCGGCGTTCGCCATGCTGAGGACGCCGGGGCCGGCGTGTTGGATCTCCAGCGCAGCGGCTTCATCGGGCCACTTGTAGCCGGGGCCGCCGCGACCATCGCCGCGCGGGCAGCCGCCCTGGATCATAAAATCGTCGATGACGCGGTGGAAAGTCAGGCCGTCGTAAAAGCCTTCGTCAGCGAGAAAGACAAAGTTATTGACGGTGACGGGCGTCCTATCGGCGAAAAGCTGGAGATCGAATTCGCCCTTGCTGGTGGCGAAATGCGCCACGTAGCTCTTGCCCTGGTCGATGACCATTGCGGGCGGGCCGGTGTACTGCTTTGACATGGATTGCTCCTTTACGACTTAGCTTTAACTGAGTAAAAAGGTTTTGGCTTTTAGGGTTGCCCGCGCAGACGCCGTACCAAGCGCGCCAGGCGTCCCGGCCTGGGAGGCCGGCCTACGTCGAGCAGCCGCTCCGCGCCGACGGTCTCGACGAACGCGGTCTCGAGGTCGGGCGTGCCGGTGCGGGCCATGAGTTCTCTAGGCGTGCCCTGGTCCATCAGCTTACCGTCGTAGATGATGCCCACGCGGTCACAGAGGCGCTGCACCTCGTCCATGAGGTGCGTCGAGATGATGACACAGCGCCCCTCGGCGCGGAACGCCGCGATCAAATCGCGGACGGCGCGCGTGCTCACCACGTCCAGACCGATGGTCGGCTCGTCGAGGATGACGACCTGCGGCGCATGGATGAGCGCAATCGCCATCACGACGCGGCGCTGCATCCCACGGCTGAAGCCCTCGGTCTGGCGGTCGGCGAACTCGGCGATGCCGAGTACGTCGATCAGGAAATCCATCCGCTTTTTCAGGTCCGAGCCGTTCAGCCCGTGCAGCCGCCCGAAATAGCGCAGGTGCTCGCGCGCTGTGACGCGGCTGTACAGCCCGGCGTCTTCGACCAGCAGGCCGACGATGGAGCGCACTTTTTGCTTCTGCGTGCGGATATCGTAGCCGCCGACCGTGGCGGAGCCTGCGTTCGGCTCCAGCACGGTCGCCAGGAGGCGGAGCGTGGTCGTCTTGCCGGCGCCGTTGGGGCCGAGCAAGCCGAAGACTTCGCCGGCGTGGGCGGTGAAGCTCAGCCCATCCACTGCAACGACCTTGCCGAATCGTTTGACGAGTTCGTGCGCTTCGATCATTACCATAACACTCGAATTATAGTTACAGTGGGATATATGCCCAATCCCCCAAAAGGCCCAGCGTAGGATAAGAGGGGTCTTTCACCACAGAGAACACAGAGCACACGAAAAATCTCGGTGTGCTCTGTATTTCCTGTAAGGCGCTTTGCGAAAGGCCGGTCAGCTCAAATAGTCTTTCAACTGCCGGCTCCGGCGCGGGTGACGCAGCCGGCGCAGCGCGCGCCCTTCGATCTGGCGGATGCGCTCGCGCGTCAGGCCGAACTTCTGGCCGACTTCCTCCAGCGTGTAGCTGCGCCCGTTCTGCAAGCCGAAGCGCAGCCGCAGGATGCGCGCCTCGCGCGGGGTGAGGGTGGCAAGCACTTCCTCCACTTTTTCACGCAATAAATTATCATAAGTGCTTTCGGTGGGGGTGGGGGTGCTGTCGTCTTCGATGAAACTGCCGAGTTCGCTGTCTTCTTCCTCGCCGACCGGGCGTTCCAGCGAGAGCGGGCGCCAACTGACCTTGAGCATCCACTGGACCTTACGCGGCTCCATGTGCATGGCTTCCGCGATCTCCTCCGGCGTGGCCTTGCGACCGTACTGCTGTTCCAGGTCGCGCGCAGTGCGGTAGAGGCGGCGGATGCGGTCGCTCATATGCACCGGCACGCGGATAGTACGGCCCTGGTCGGCGATGGCGCGGGTGATCGTCTGGCGGATCCACCAGGTCGCGTAGGTGCTGAAGCGGTAGCCGCGCCGGTAGTCGAACTTCTCGACCGCCTTCATCAGGCCCAGGTTGCCCTCCTGGATCAGGTCAAGGAAGGGAACGCCGCGCCCCATGTACTTCTTGGCGATGCTGACCACCAGGCGCGTGTTGGCCTTGATGAGGTGTTCGCGGGCCGCCTTGCCGTCTTCGACCAGCCACTCCAACTCGACCCGGCGCTCGGCGTTGTGCCCGTTGAGCCGGGAAAGCTCTTTCCCCGCCTCTTTACCGGCCTCAAACCGCATGGCAAGATCAACCTCTTCTTCGGTCGTCAGAAGCGGGACGCGGGCCATCTCTTTGAGATAAAGCCCTACCGTGTCATCCGACGAGACATCGCTGAGATCGAGGACGCTTTCCAGGTCCTCTTCGTCGAGGATGTCTTCTTCCGCGATCTCGTCGTCGGCTTTCTTCAGGTTGTCGGGGACATCCGACATATCGTCGTAGATGTCGATCCCGGCGCCCTCGAGCGCCGACAAGATTTCTTCGGCTTGGTCCATCGACGAGTCGTCATCCTCCGGGAGCAGGTCCAAGATATCGTCGGTGGTCAAATAACCTTTTGTGTCTGCTTTTTCAATGAGCGTTGCTACCAAGTCCATCTCTGTTTCACTCTTCCGTTTCGCAACCATTGGTCCGCTTTCCCCCTATATCGATTGGTGAAGGCGGCACCCTTACAATAAAAGAAAAAACCTCGAAGATCAATCGCCCTTTTGTAACTGTTTGAGAATGATAAAGCGCGGGTCGATTGCATCCTCTTTGCATGTACAAGTACCGTAGTTGAGGTTCTGACCGCACTCGGCGCACAGGCCCCGGCAGTCAGCGTCACACACCACACGGATCGGCACGTGAACAATGGTCTCTTCTCTTAACAAGGGCGCCAAGTTCAGCGCGCCGTCGTCGCCGACGGCAAACTCGGCCTCGGGGGTCGGTGGGTAGACGAATAATTCCTCGATTTCCAGATCGAGCTGGAGGGTGGTATCCTCCAGGCAGCGCTCGCACTGCGCTTGGTAACCGGCGTGCATGTTGCCCTGCACCAGGATGCCGCGCCGCGTGCGGGTAAAGCGCAGCGTCCCGCGCAAATAACGAAGGTCAACATCGTCGGCAAGACGGATAACTGGGATGTCGAAGTCGATGTCTCGATTGTATCCTGCCGCTTCGTGTAACAAGAACCCGACATTTATTTTCAGGACATGATTCGATATAAAATGGTTGTTCAGGTGCGACATGGCCTTGCCTTTTGGATAAGGTGAAGTTAACCACCTTATTGCACTGATGTTTGTTTGTTACCCCCAGTGCGTTGCAGCGATTATAACGGTTTCAAACCCTTGTGTCAAGGGTTTAATAATTCATCACAACGGTTAATTAATTCTTCTCTATCGAAACCTCCGATTTTCTATACATTATTGCACATTTGGGTTTATTCTAGCACATTTTTTACCCGATATGGTTAGCCTTTACCTTACATTCGGTTCGAATCGGGTTTATCCGCGCAAAATAGGTAAAATATCCTATGAAGGTTGCATTTAGCCCTTAATACTTAGACTCGACGCAAAGGAGCGCCCCATGAAACGTCTGCTCGTCGCCACTCAAAACCCCGGTAAACTGCGCGAATACCAAACCCTGCTCGCCGATCTGCCCGTAGAATGGGCCGGGCTGCGCGATGTGGGCCTGGCCGGGATGGACGTACCCGAGACCGGCGCGACCTTCGCCGAAAACGCCGGCCTCAAGGCCAGCGCCTACGCCAGGGCCGCCGGCCGGCTCACCCTGGCCGACGACTCTGGCCTGGAGGTCGATGCCCTGGGCGGCGCGCCGGGCGTGTACTCGGCGCGCTATGCCGGCCCCGGCGCGAGCGACGCCGACCGCTGCCATAAATTGTTAACCGAGCTAAAAGACGCGCCCAACCGGGCCGCGCGGTTTCGCTGTGTCATCGCCATCGCCCTACCCGACGGCGCCCTTGCCGCCGCCGTCGATGGCGTCTGCGAAGGGTCAATCGCCTACGCGCCGCGCGGCGCAAACGGCTTCGGCTACGACCCGGTGTTCCGGGTCGAAGGGCGCAACATGACGATGGCGGAACTGACGAAAGCCGAGAAAAACGCCATCAGCCATCGCGGGCGGGCGCTGGCGGCAGCCAAACCGGTTTTGGCGGCGCTGCTGGAACATATACACGAACACGAACGCGAACACGATTAACCCGGCGCCGGCAGCCCCATCTTTCGGAGCAGTTCCTCGGCCTCGAACAGGTAGCCGGCGCCGAGCGCCTTGTTGACGTTTTTGGGCTGGCTCACCAGGTACCGGCCAAGCGCGCGCGCGGCCAGCGCGTTGTCGAGCCGCCGCGCCCGGCCCCGCGCCGCAAGCAGGCTGCGCTTCAGCGCGTCGTAAATCGCCCCCCTCTGGTCGGGATCGGCGGCTTGCAACGCCTGTGCCAGCAGCATATAAATACCCGGCAGGATGCGCGGATCGCCGCGCCCGCTGATCGAACTCAGCGCTTCGCTGGCATGGTCACACACCGCTTGATAATCGCCCCGCTCCAGCGCCAACCGTCCCGACACCAGATGATACTCCGGCCAGAACCAGCGCGCCCGCTCGAACTCGATAAAGGTCCGCACCAACCGCACATGCTCCGCCGCCTCGTCAAGCTGGCCCATCTGCACCTGGATATCGGCCAGCGCCAGCAACGCCTCCAGAGCAGCGTCCACGTCGTCGGCGCCGATCAACACATCCGCCGCCGCGCGCAGGGCGTCGAGTGCCGCCTGGTATTCGCCCAGGTCGCGCTCCAAATCGCGCCCCCGCACGACCAGGCACTTCGCCACACCGGATGAGTCGCCGCGCCGTTCAAACAGCGCCGTCGCCTCGTCGAGGCAGGCGCGCGCCTGCGTGTACTTCCCCTCAAAACACAGCGCGCTTGCCGTACTGGTCAGGACACGGCCCAACCCTTTGCCATCCGGGTCGATCGCGCGCAGAATGCCCGCCGCCTCGTGGTAAGCGGCGAGGGCGAGCCTTCCCTCGCCGCGCTGAAAATACACCCAACCCAGGTGCGCGAGATGCTCCGCCAGGTGTTTTTTGTCGCCCGACGGGCGGATGAGCGCCAGCGCCTCGGTTAGCACGGTGAGCGCGTCGATCATGAGATAGTTAGCCATGTAGACCACGCCCATCGCGGCGGTGGTCTGCGCGACGAGCACGGGATCGGCGACTACGCGGGCCAGGTCGAGCGCACGGCGCAGCGGCGGCACCGCCTCGACCCGGTGCCCCAGGTCGAGATAAGCTAACCCCTTCAGCCGCCACGCCTCGACGAGTTCCAGTTCGAAGCCGCTCGCCTCGGCAATGCGGACCGCGTCCTCGGCGAGCTGCACCGCCTCCTCACCACTGCCCTGCGCCAGGCACAGCGCCGCCCGGAGGTTAAAAGCCTGCGCCTGTCGCCGCCGGTCGCGGTGGCTGGTCGCCTGGTGCAGCGCGTTCCGGCTGGCCGATTCGGCGTGGGCATGCTCGCCCCAGGCCAGGTAGATGCGCCCCCGGCTCAAATTGACCTCGATATCGAGCGGCCAGCGCTCGCCGTCGTAAGGGAGCCGGGCGGCGTTGCGCTCGACGATCGCGTAATAGTGCAGCGCCTCGGCAAACGCGCCGTGCCGGTGGGCATACGCCGCCGCCTCCATCGCGTAATGGGCGGCAGGATAGGACATCGCGCCGGCGTCGTAATGGTGGGCCAACGCATAGATGCGCGGGATATGCTGGGCGTCGCTGGCGATAGGCGTGACCGCCAGGTACTCGGCGAGGTTCGCGTGGCGGCGGCGGCGCTGCTCGCCGGGCATCTGCCGGTATGCGACCTCCGCTATCAGCGGGTGCTGGAAGCGGTTCACGCGCCATTCGATCTCCGAGACGACGTTCGACAGAAACCCGCCGGCCACCAGTGCGTTGAGCAGTTCGTCCGGCGCGCCCGAAGGCAAGAGGCCGGGATCGACCGCCGCCAGCAGCGGCGGGCTGAACGCCAGCCCGATCACCGACGCCGCTTGCAGCGCCTCGCGCAGCGGCGCATCCAGCCGGGCGAGCCGCGCTGCGAGCAGATCGTCCAGGTCGGCGGGGAGCGCGTCGAGCGCGCGCCGGCTGAACGAATCGAACGCGGCGAGCAGGTTTTGCTCTCTCAGATAGCCGACCGCTTCTTCGACGAACAGCGGGCTGGCGTGCGGCGTCGCATCGCCGGGCCGCCCGAACAAAGCCTCCAGGCGTGCCCGCACAGGCGGCGGCCAATCGACCGCGCCGGCAGTCTGTTCGGCCAGCGCCCAGTTTTCCGCGCCGGTCAGCGGCGCCAGGTCGATATGGGTCGCGTGGGGCAGGTCGCAGACGCCGGGGACCAGCTCCGCCGCCGGGCGCTGCGTCAGGCAGAGCAAGACCGGACAGCCGGCAATCGCCGGCGCGAGCCGCGCCAGGAGCGCCCGCGTCGAAGCATCGACCCACTGCAAGTTTTCAAAAATCAACAACAGGGGATATTCCTGGGCGGCGATGCCGGTGATGAACTCGGTGCAGAGGTCGAACAGCCGCGTATGCCGGGCCTGCGCATCCAGCGGAGCCAGCGTCTCCGGCTCCGGGATGGCGATGTTAAGCAGCGACCCAAACAGGGCGGCGGCGTGGTCGCAGTGCTCGCAAACGCCGCGCACGCGCGCCGTGAGCTTGTCGCGCGCGATGATCGAGTCATCGGCGGCGCTCAGGCCGCAGATGGCCCGCCAGATCTCGATCCACGGCAGGAAAGGAACCGCGCTCCCGTGCGGCGGGACGTTCGCCGCGTAGCCGCGTCCCACGCCTTCGAGCCAGCGCATCGCCAGCGCCTCGACCAGGCGGCTCTTGCCGATGCCGGCTGCGCCGGTCAAAACCACGACCTGCCCCCGCCCCTGCCACACTTCCGTCACGGCCCGCTCAAGGACCGCCAGTTCCGCCGCGCGCCCCACGACCGGCGGGCGATTGAGCGGGTAGTGTGCAGCCAGGTTGCCGGCCGTCGATTGCTCGCCCCCCAGGCGGTAGATCGTCGATTCGGAGTCGGGCCGGTCGAACGCAAAGGTACGGCTGGTCTGCGCCTGTACCGCGCCGTCCACCCACACCTCACCCGGCGCCGCGCTGCCGGCCAGCTCGTCAGCCGTATAGATCACGTCGCCGACGGCGGCGTATTGGCGGCGGTACGTCGCGCCCAGCGTGCAGATCAAGACTGCACCGCTCGCCAGGCCGATACCCTGGTCATAGGCCGGCGCAAAGGCGCTGCGCTGCAATGCCAGCGCACACGCCACCGCCTGCCACCGGCTGGTCTCCGGGCCGCCCGGCATGTCGAAGATCGCGCGCAGCAAGCTTTTTCGACCGGCTCGGCCCGCGCTTTGCCCGCCGTACAGGTTGCCGGCGTACACACGGTCGATGTACCCTCCATCCCGGCGGACGATAGCATTGACCTGGCGCACGTAATCCATGAGCTGCTGCCCGGCGTCTACGTCGTCGTAACCCGGCCCTTCGAACTTCACGCTCATACACACCACATCCCGGTCAAACACGGGCAGCGGTCCCCCGCCCCCGGCGGCGATGTGGCGCGCCACCTCCGGCGCGACGAACGGCTCCAGCCGGGATGCCAACCACTCCGGCCACAAGTTCTCGACCTCGAGCGCGTTGAGCGGCCCGCTGCCGGCGCGCGTGGCGAGGTCGGCGACCAGGTAGTGCCCGCCGGTTAGCTGCTCGCTGGTGACGGCGCTGCGCAGGGGCGCGATGATATTGGCGCTGGCGATGACCTGCCCCCGGTTGGCGTACTGGGTGCACGCGACCGCCCAATCCAGCGCGGTGCCGCCGATGACAAAGGCCTGCCAATTCACCACGTCGCCGATGATGATGGCCGACAGCGGGCCATAGGCTACGCCGACCCGGATGCTGAAGCCGGCCGCGCGCCCGATATCGCTCTCCCAGGCCGCGCCGCGCGTCTTCATCAGGTTTTGCATATCCAGCGCGCAGGTGAGACCGCGCCGCGCCACCTCCGTCATCATGATATCGGCATGCTGGGGGATATACGCGACCAGCGCGTCGGCGTCGATCTGGCTGACGACGCCGCCGAAGCGGTGGACGAGCGCGACGAGATCGCCCAGCGCCTCGTTGATCCGGACGTCGATGGCCTCCTGCGCGGCAGCGCCCGCCGCGCCGCCCGGCGTCTCGCGGCTCAGGCGCACGATCAAATCGCCGAGACCCGAAAACCGCGCGACGATCACCACCGCATTAAACTGCGTAGTCTCGCCGGGGTGCAGCGGAATCCCGCTGCGCAGCCACTCGACGACCGCGCACGGCACATAGGAGGCGAGGATAGCTGTCTGGTTAGTTAGGGATTGGGTTGTTCCCGTCACGGCGTCCGACCCGCTGTATTGCGAAAGCATTGTTGCCAACGTAACGAAGCCCGGTCTTGTTTAAACTTTTCTCATGCCTTCTTAATGATAATCGTTTTAGCACAAGGGCGAAAGTCTCAAACGTATGAGGATTGTTTCTCGCGTGGTAGGATTGAGTCGAACCGGCCCCGGCGCGCGGCGTCGCTCACGAATACAGGTCGCTGCGCCGGTCGGCCAGCGCCGGCAGCGCGGCGCGCACTTCGTCCACGCGCCCCATGTCAACCGTGACCGTCAGCAGCGCGGGTACGTCGCCGGCCTCGACCAGCCGCTCGCCCCACGGGTCGATGAGCGCCGACGCGCCGAAAAACTCGTATTTGCCGCTCTGGCCCACACGGTTGCACGCCGCGAGAAAGCACTGGTTTTCGATGGCGCGGGCGCGCGTGAGGATGCGCCAGTGCGTGCGGCGCGGCAGCGGCCACGCGGCGGGCAGGATGATGAACCGCGCGCCCTGGTCAACCACGTAGCGCCGGAACAACTCCGGGAAGCGCAGATCGTAGCACAGCGCCAGGCCGGTCCGGCCCCACGGTAGGTCGAGCACGGTGAGCATATCGCCCGGCGCGAGCCATTGATCTTCGCCCATCAGGCCAATGAGGTGAGTCTTGCGGTAGATGCCTACGATATCGCCGTTCGGCGCGAAGACCGCCATGCAGTTGTACACCTTGCCGCCGTGCTTCTCCAGCATCGAACCGGTCACATGGATGCGGTGCCGCCGGGCAAGCTCGGCCACCCGGCGAAACAACCCCTCGCCAAACGCGCTGGCGAGCACGACCGCGCGGTCGAGCGCAAAGCCGCTGTCCCACAGTTCGGGCAGAACCACCAGGTCGCTGCCGCGTTCGGCGGCCTCCTCGACCAACGCGGCGGCGGCGGCGAAGTTGGCATCGGGTTCGCCCGGCACGATGTCCATCTGGGCCAGCGAAAGAGTAAGCTTTGAGTCCATACTTGCGCTCATGGCATCAACTCTTCGACGGCAGGCGGCGGCTTCAGACCCTCCACACCACGCCGCCAGTAAGCAATCGCACGATCGGCCACCTGGTCAACCGAAAGGTAAGTCGTGTCGAGCCGGGGATAGCCAAGCTCGCAAACCGGCAGCGTGCGCTTGAGGCGCGCGATCAAAACCGCGCGTTCGGCGCGCTGGTGAAAGCGCGCGCCCATCGCCGCGTGCATCCGGCGCAGGATTTCGTCCAGCGCGCAGGTCAGGCAGAGCATCTCGCCGCTGGATTCGACGCGGCGGTTGGCGGTCTGGAGCAGCAGCGTCCCGCTCACGACGATGATCGAATGGCGGCGCAAGTCCAGCGCACGGATCGCCGCCTGCGCCAGGCTGCGGGCGCGCGCCTCGCCGTAGGTGGCGCGGATGCTCGCCAGCGATTGGCCCTCTTGCGTCTGAATCTCGGCCTCTACATCGATCAACGCCGCGCCCAAGCGCACCGCGACCGCGCGGCCCGCCGAACGTTTACCGGCGCCCATATAGCCGGTCAGCACCAGGTTGCGGTAAGGGATGTCAGGTCGGTTGGCGTCCATGCTGCATCAACGGTAGCCGATAATCGATACGGCGTCAAACGGCGGCGGCTCGTCGCAGTTCGTGGATAACGTGCCGCACATTTTGGAGGTTCCGGCCATAATCCGCGACCGTAGTAGGAAGAGCCGGTTTGCTCGATACGCTCACCCACGTCTTCGAGTCGGCTTCGCCGCGGCGTACTTCGACCAGGATTTCTTCGCCGAAACTCCACCAACTCATCCCTATTTTTGCTGTAATCGAGCCAAAGCGAAGGTTGGCGCCCAGAATCGTGCACCTCTCGATAGACTGCACCGCCGACCGGCAAAGCTCAAAGACCGCATCGTATGGCATTTCGACGCTGATGACCTGGGTTTGATGAACGTCAAAACTGGCGTCTGGGTCTATGCTCTTTACCCTGTAAATGTGAAGTGTCCCTAACAGCAAGGCCATGAAGACGCCGAACATGATCCCCTGCGACAGTCCTTGTTCAAGGCCACTATGCAAACTCATCAATATCACAAGAACCCCACCGGACACGACGAACGTCTTCAGATATAGCTTTACCATCGTTTCGTTCCTTTCCGGGCCGCGCACTGTCCACACCGATCTTATCAAGACTTGAATGCATATTCCAGATAATCGCATGGCTGCGGAACAGTTCTGCAGAACGACGTGGTCGCCGGTCTGACGCAGGAGCAGGTCTGAAACCTGCTCCTTACATCTGGCGGCACACTCACTACGTTGTCCTGCGGAACTGCTGCAAGGGGAAAGACAGACTCTAAAACTCAAACTTATCGATATACGCGCTGGGATCGGGAAACTCGTAATGCGCGATCAAGTTCGGGAGCTTCTCGCTGCGGCGCGGGTGCCAGGGGAGGAGCATCGCGTGCAAGATATCGTCGATGTTGGAGAGCAGCGCGGCGAGGTCGTCGATCTTGGCGGGCAGCAGCTCGCCGTAGAATTCGTCGATCAAGTTGTTCAGAGTCTTGCTCTGCACAAAGTCCACTTGCTCGCGCTCCAGCCACGAGCCAGCCTCCTCCACGCCAAAGGCGAGGATCGACTCGCGCAGCTTGAACAGGTTCGTGACCACCTTCGCGCGGCCCCACCAATCCTCGGTGAAGGGCGCTTCGCGCTCGACGAAAGCCGGGATCGACTGCATCAGCGGCGGCTTTGATTTCAGCAGCCATTGCCCCAGTTCGGCATCACAAAGACCCAGCGCGTTCAGCAGCGACTCCCAGCCGGCGCGGTAATACGCGGCAAGCTCCTGTTGATCGTGTGCATACGCCTGATCACAGCGCCAGATCAGCGAGAGCAAATCGCTAAAATCGAAAGGCGTCCAGTGCGCATTGTAGACATAGTTGGAGCGCAACTGCCGCCCGTGGGCCACCGGGTCGATCCGATAAAGGGAGGGCAATTGGCCGGTCATGATAAACTCCTCAATACAACAAGTCATCTGGCTCAAGTATACAAGATTTTTAGCGCGCCATAACATATATCACTCAGAAAGATTTGTTTGTCCTTTTACAACGCTCATAGTGTGTCTTCGATTGCAGACACCGCCGCCTTGTAGCCGGTGGCAATATCGACGCCTTCGCCGCTGCCTTCGCGCAGCGGGTCGTAGCCGCCCAGCAGCCGCCCGCACACATACAGGCCGGCCGGCGCGCCGTTCTCCCCGGCTGCCGGGCGCATGCGCGCATCCGCTTGCACCCCGATGCGGTGTACCGGGTGCCGCGCCTCCGCCGGGAACAACTCCGGCAGGAACCACTGCGCCCGGTCGCCCACCGGCCCCACCAGCGGCAGATCGAAAATCGTCTCCCAGACATTGCCCCGGTGGTCGCTTTCCAGCCCGCCGCCCAGCAGCCCGCCGGTCGCCAGGATGACCGCATCGCCCCGGATGATGCGCTCGCGCGTGGAGGCGGTCGCTATGGCGACGCCGGTCACGCGCCCCCCCTCTACCACGCCGCGCGTGACGCGCGGGCCGATGGCGACGCGCGCGCCCAGGCTCAGCAGTTCTTCACACAGCGCGTGGTAGAGCCGCATCCCCGGCACCGACGGCGGCAGCGTCGGAATCTCGAACACCGGCACGCCCAGCGCCGTTTGAAGCACTTGCAAGACGCGCACATGGTCATAGAAGCCCAACACCGCCGGGAACGCCGCGCGCACCGCGCCCTTCAGGGCGTGCGCCACTTGCTGGATCACGTCGGCGCGGAAGCCGGGCCGCTCGAACCGGCGCGCCAAATCCACCGGCCACTCGTCGAAATTGCCGCGCTCGTGCGCCGGCAGGTCGATGTACAGCGCACGCGCCGGGAAGCCCTGCATGCTCAGGTTATCGGCGGTCACGGTTGGGTAGAAATCGCGCCAGCCCTTGAAGCCGACCACCAGCGTCTCGCCCGCGCCCGCCGTGAGTGCGCCCGCCGCCAGCGCCGCCGGGACCAGCGCCGCGCGCCGCGTGAGACCGGGCAGCGTGGCGACGAGCAGATTCGTCTGCTCCGCCATGTAATAGGGCACGCCGTGCGCCGCCGCCGCCTCGCACACCAGGCCCAGGCCGGCGTACACCGCGTCCGGCCCGGCGAGCGTGTACGGGTCGTCTTCGCGGCGGTCCACGAACGCTTGCAGCGCCGCGTCGAGCGGGTCGTGGGTGTCGAGCAGTTCCATGAAGCCGGGCGAGATGTGCGTCTTGCCGATGCCCGCCGCCACCAGGTGCACCCGCGCGCCGCACCGCGCGGCGGCCAGCGCGGCGGTGAGGCCGGCCAATCCTGCGCCCACCACGACAACTCGCTTGCCGGCGCCATCAGGCAGTCCTTGCACCTTCTGCGGCGGCCAGGGAACCGGGGAGGGCCGGCCGGCGGTCTCCAGGTCGCGCGGGCGGACCACGCGGCCCATGACCCGGCGCGCGATGATCTCGTCAAGCTCGGCCTGGCGCAGGTTGTGCCCCCACAGCAGCGGGCGCACCCCGCCGAAGCGCCGCTGGGCAAACTCGCGCAGCGCCTCGACCGTTTCTTCGGGCGGTGTGCCGCACACCTCATGCCGGATGGCGGCGGTGCGGAACGCGCAAAAACCGCCCTGGCACGGCCCCATCCCGATACGCAGGTCGCGGCGCAGGTCGTTGATCGAGGGCGGGGTATCGTAAGAAGCCAGCGCCGCTTCGATTTGCGCGCGGGTGATGATCTCACACTCGCAGATCAACTCGCCGGGCAGTTCGCCGTGCTCCAGCGCGCGGAGCCGCCCGGTCAGTTCGTGGTAGGCGTAGGCGTGGGCGTGGGTTGGTTTGGACATCGAGCCTCTCGTATGTGTTCAAGGTGCGGCAAAAGATTCTGGGCGATTTGCCGGTGCCCGGCGGCGTTAGGGTGGCTGTCGATATAGCTGACGGAGTTGGTGTAGGGTTCGATCAGGATCGTTTCCGGGTAGCGCGCCTTCACCTCGTCCAGGAGCGCAAAGCCGGCAAAGCCGACAAAGGTCACGCGCGGGTCGGCGGCGAGCGCGTCCAGGTCCTCGAAAAAGCGTTCTTTGTCTTCCGTAGCGAGGGGCGCGCCCTCCGGCGGGAGGCCGGCGCGGTAGCTGGCGTAGCCGGCGTAGCGCAGAATCCACAGGGACGGGTACGCGCGGTCGCCCATATGCAGAAAGTCAATTGCGGCGTCGGCGTCGTTGTAGGTAATCAGGTAGACAATCGCGTCGGCGTCATCGAACAGCGGCATCGAGCGGCGAATGTTGGCGCTGTTGTACGCGCCCACGCCGGCGTTGACGATGTGAACGTCGGGCAGCGCGTGCGCCGCCAGGTTTACCCAGGTGTCCTCGTCGTTCACGCTCTGCCCCCAGGTCATCGAGTCGCCCAGCATGACGATGGTACAGCCGGCCTGGCGGTTGGTATCGGGCACACGTAGCGCATATGGTCGGTGCCGACGACCGCCCGCCACGCGCTGAACTCGTAGCGGCCCGCCGGCAGCACGTAATCACGCACCGGGTCGGAGACATAGCGCCGGGCGGCGAACTCCACATCATCGAAATAGCGCATCCCCCAGGGGTCGAAAACCCGCAAAAGGATCTCGAACGCCAGCGCGACGACCAGTAAACTCCCCAGCGCCACGAGCAGCCGGGACGCCAGCCACCGGAAACGCCCGGCCTTGCTCATGCGACGTGTCTCCCGTGCGCCGCCGCAGCCGGCGGCGGCAATACTTCATCTCTGGTGCTACAGGGGACGCTAATACCCAACTTAGCGCAAACGATGTCGCCGGCCTTCTCTGCCATGTAGCGATAAGTCGTCAGCTTGCCGCCGACCACGCTCACCATCCCGGCGATGCCGTCGCGCGCTTCGTGGTCCAGCACCGAGAATGTGCGCTTGGCCGCGCGCCCCATATCTTCTGTGCCGGGATCGTAGATGGGCCGCACGCCCGCCCAGGCGCGCAGCGCGCGCGTTTTCTCGATCCCAGGCGCCATGTGGCCGGCCTCCTCCAGAATCCGGCTCACCTCCCAGGGTTCGATGCGCACGTCGTAGGGGTCGTCGGTCGGGACGGAGGTCGTGCCGAGCGCGCAGATCGTGCCCACCGGCACCATAATATCGCCGTCGCCGGGCGGGCGCAGCCGGTTGACGACCGTGTTCACCCAGCGGAAGTTGAGCGCCACCAGCGCACCCCGGCTGTTTTTCATCGGCACGTGGATACCCGCCAGCGCCGCCACCCGGCCCGCCCACGGCCCGGTCGCGTTGACCACGAAGCCGGCCCGGATGGTAAGCTCGCCGCCGCCCCGGTGGTCTTTGGCGCGCGCGCCGGTCACGCGGTCGCCCTCCACCAACAGACCGACCACGCTGTGATAGGTGAGGATGGTCGCGCCGTCGGCTTCGGCGGCCAGCGCCACCGACACCAGCGCGTCGAACGAATCACACGAAGCATCCGGCACCAGGAAAGCGCGGCTGATGCGCGGGTGCAGCGCCGGCTCGCGCCGGCGCGCCTGGTCGAGCGTGATCTCCTCGACGGGGATGCCGGCGGCGCGGCAGGCGTCGCGCCACACGTCGGCGTATTCGGGCGGGTCGGCGGGCGTGGTGACGAACAGGCCGCCGGTGTCTTCGATGGCGTGCGGCATCAGCTTGCGCAGCGCCCGGTTCTCGTCGATGCACTCGCGCGCCGTCTCGGTGTCCTTCACGGCGTAGCGCCCGCCGGAGTGCAGCAGCCCGTGATAGCGCCCGCTGGTGCCGCTGCGCAGGTCGCCTTCCTCCGCCAGCGTGACGCGCAAACCGCGCTTCGCCAGGTCGCGGGCGATGCCCAACCCGGTCGAGCCGCCGCCGATAACAAGTACTTGGGTCGCAAGCGTCGTAGTCGTGGTCATAGAAATCATCCTGCGTTACGGCAAAATGTCGAAATGGTCACAGTGCGCCGGGCGGACCATGCGAAAATCGCGCTGGTCCAACGTCAACAACAGACGCACATCGAACTTCTCCGCGAGCGCCATAATCGACGCATCGGCAAAGTCCAGGTTCGCACCGGCGTACTGCTCAAGGATTTGGTGGATGCGGAGCAGGTCCTCTTTGTCCACGATGCTGTTGGCGAACTCGCTCCCCCTCACCCCTGGCCCCTCTCCCACAAGGGGCGAGGGGGAATCAGAGCCGCCGCGCAGCGATTCCGGCCCCCTTTCCCCCCTTGTGGGGGAAAGGGCTGG
>JAFGMM010000117.1 GCA_016927535.1 Anaerolineae bacterium | reverse complement strand
TACCTTGTGTGTTCATTCTTGTCCCCTTTCAGACTATACATATCGATTATACCAGGGGGAAGTTACACACTTTATTTTATACTCTCTCCCCCTATCCCGATTGGGTTGCACACCACCTGTATCACGAGTACAATGCAGATTGATGGTGCCGGCCGCCGGCGTTTGCCGGCGCCGATTCCCCAAACGCACGGCGTTCTACCCCCGCGCCGGCGCTGATAACTCTGGGATGTTTTTATGCTTGCGAGAGCGTTTCGCTTAACCGATAAGCTCGGCGTTGTCTTTCTCAAGACCTGCACATGGTTGGGCGAGCAAATGCTGAGCTACGCGCTCGCCGTCACCATGCGGCTGCGGGCCTGGCTCGCTGCGCTTTATGCCGTGGCCGTCGCCGTTGTCAGGTTCGCCGCCGAGTTCCAGTCGCGCTTTGTCGATGACGCCTCGACGCGCGTTACCGACGCCTCGACCCGGGTACAGGTCCGGTCGCAGCGCCGCGCCGCCGCGATTACCGCCCGTCTCCGGCGGCGCAGCACCGCCGAACGGCTGGAGGCGCAGGTTCGGGCGCTAAGCGCGTTCTCGGTGGTCCTGTTGATCGCGCTGATGGGGTATATCATGTGGAGCACCGGCCCGGCCACCAGCCGGTTGGGCGGCGGGGCGTCGTTGAGCGGGCTGCCGCCGCTGGCGACGCGCGTCCCGCCGGCGACGCTGGTGCCGACCCCGGCGCCCACCGCCACCCCGGTCCCGGACCCGCTGCAAGTGGGCGGCAGCATCGTCTACACGCTGCGCACGCAGGGCCAAGATGATCTGTACGCCGTGGTGGTCGGCAGGGGCGAGCCGGTCCGCCTGACCGACCACGCCGAAGATGACCGCGACCCGGCCTGGGCGCCGGACGGCGTGCACCTGGCGTTTGCGTCGCACCGCGACGGCAACTGGGAGCTTTACGTATTGGACACCACCGGCGGCGCGGTCACCCGCCTGACCGACGACCCCGACTTTCAAGGCGCGCCGTCGTGGTCGCCGGATGGTCAGTGGATCGTGTACGAATCGTACAAAGAAGAGAACCTCGACCTTTACATCCTCAAGGTCGATGGCGCCGAAGGCCCATACCGCCTGACCTACAACCCCTGGCCCGATATGGAGCCGGTCTGGTCGCCGGGCGGGCGGCATATCGCCTACACCTCCTGGCAGGGCAGCAGCCCGGATATTTATGTGCTCGCGCTCGACAACCCCAACGAGCAAAACGCCGCCAACCTGACCAACACGCCCGACCTATACGAAGATTACCCGGCCTGGTCGCCCGACGGCCTGAACCTGGCTTACAGCGCCTACGACCCGGCGACCGGCATCGAGATGGTGGAAATCCGGCCCTTCGACAACCCCGGCGCGTCGCCGATTCGAGTCGGGCAGGGCAGCCAGCCGGCCTGGGCGCCCAACGGCGGCAGCGTGGTCTTTGCCGCCGGACGGCCCGGCTTCCCGCACGACCAGCTTATCGCCGGGCAGTTTGCCGGGTTCGGCGCGGCGTCGGCGGTGGCGCTGATGCCCGGCCCGGTCGAAGACCCGGATTGGTCGGGGCTGGCGGGCGGCGATGCGCTGCTGGCCTGGGGCGGCGCGGGCGGCGCGGCGCCCGGACCGCTCTACGAGGAGCAGATCACTTACGAAGAAGCCGGCGAAGCGCCGCGCTACCGCCTGATATTCCTCAACGAGGTGAAGGCGCCCGAACCCTACCTCAGCGACCGGGTGAACGACTCGTTCGATACGCTGCGCGCTGCCGCGCTGTCTGCGACCGGGTTTGACTTCCTGGGCACGTTGGGCGACGCCTGGTGGCGGCTGGAGCGCCGCCCGGAGCCGGGCCAGGAAGCGCAGAACTGGCACTACGCCGGGCGCGCGTTCGCGCTCAACCGTAACCTGATCTTGGGCTTCCCGCCGCCGGTCGAGGTGGTGCGCGAGGAGACCGGCATTTACACGGCGTGGCGAGTCTATGTGCGGGGAGCCAACCAGAGCGGGCGGCTAGGCGAACCGCTGCGCCGGCTGCCGTGGGATTTCGAGGCGCGCACCGGCGGCGATATCGACGCCTACAACCAGGGCGGCACGACCAAACCGGACATCCCGGCCGGCTACTACGTGGATTTCACGAAGCTGGCGCACGACTACGGCTGGGAGCGCGTGCCGGCCGACCGCACCTGGGTGCGCAACTACGGCGGCGCGCGCTTCTGGGAGTTCGTCAAGACGCAGGGCTTGACCTGGGCCGAGGCGATGCTGGAGATTTACCCGCGCCAGGACCTCGACCCCTTCCTCGGTCAGCCGACGCCGGTCGCGCCGGAGGGATCGTAATCTATGTCTATGGGTAGAGGCGCACGGCGGCGACGGGGCCGGCGGCTCACGATTGGCGCGCCGGTCGTCCAGGGCTTTATGCTCCTGGGGATTGTGGCGGGCGGCTTCGCGGCGCTGCTGATGTACAACACCCAGCCCATCCCGGCTTTTGCCGTGCCGGCCGGCCCGGTCGCGTCGCTGACGCCCACCGAGTCGAACTGGCAGGCGGTCATCGCCACGCAGTTCTTGCTGAACACGACGCCGCTCCCCACCACCGACCGCACCGCCGCCGCCGCTTACGAGCCGCCGACGCCCGGCTGGGAGGACATCACGCCTATCGTCTTCCAACCGGGGCAGATCGCCGGGGTGAGCACCCCCACGCCCACGCCGCCCGGCGGCGGTACGCCGCGCGCCACTGCCACACCCGGCCCGTCGCCCACGCCGACCGTGACGCCGCTCATCCCGGCCGGCCCGCCGACCGCTACGCCTTACAAAGATTGGCAGCCGCCGCCGCTGCGCGCGCCGCTGGCGCACGGCCCGCGCGATCACTTCTGGCTGCAACGCCCCATCGAGGCCAGCGCGATCAACTACGGCCTGGAGTGGTATCACTACGGCTCCGACGGCCTGGACGATAACTTGCGCGTGCATCACGGCGAGGACATGGGCAATCCAAGCGGCATCGAGATCGTCGCGGCGAGCGACGGCACGGTCATTTGGGCCGATAACGGCATCGAAGTCATGCGCCCGCTGGAGACCGCCGGCGGCGAGATGGTGCTGTGGCCGGAGAAGATCACGTCTTACGGCAACGTGATGGTGATCGAGCACGATTTCAGCTACCGGGGCCAGCCGGTTTATACGCTGTATGCGCACATGTCGATGTTCATCAAGCAGGCGGGCGACCGGGTGAAGGCGGGCGACGTGATCGGGCTGGTGGGCGCGACCGGGCACGTGGGCGGCGCGCACCTGCATTTCGAGGTGCGGGTGGGCTGGAATTCGTATTTCTTCACGCGCAACCCCTATTTGTGGATGGCGCCCTATGTGGGTACAGGCGTCGTCGCCGGACGGCTCACCTACCTGGATAGCGATGCGCCGGTCGAAGACAACGCGGTGACCCTGGTCGATAAGCACAGCGGGCGCGTGATACGGCGGCACACCACCTACAGCGAAGGCGTCAACCCGGACGACGATTGGAACGAAAACTTTCTCTTTGGCGATGTGCCCGAAGGCGAGTACGAGGTCGTCACCTGGGTGAACGGCAAACGCCTGGTCGCCGAGGCGACGGTCTACGAAGGCGCGACCTGTTTCGTCGAACTGTGGGCGGTCGATGAAGAAGCGACTGCCATCCCCGCGACCCCGCAAGAACTGCCCACGCCGGAAAGCAGCGAAGGGGAATAGCGGTTACGGAGCGGCTGCCGCCGTCGGCGTCCCGGCGGTGGGCGTCTCGGCTTGCGGCGGAGGCCGGTCCTCGTAGACGTTAAGGGTCATCTCGATGGGTTCGCCGATCACGACGCCCTGCGGGGTTTGCAGTTCCCAGACAAGGACATGGCGGCGGTTGAAGGCCGGCGCTGCCATATCGACCTCGATGGTGACTTCCTCGCCGCGCTCGACCGCTTGACCGATGGTAAACTTGCGTCGGGCCAACCCGAACTGGTCGCGCTCCAGGTCGCTGGCGAGCACGTCGCCGTTGTAATCGTACCGGGTGGCCCCAACGTAGACAAGCGCGGTGTCAGGCTCCCACGCGCACCCGCCGATGTTCTGCACGGTGATTGAAGCCCTGAAGGACCGGAGGCGCGGGAACCACCAGACGGAGTTCTGGTAATCGTAGTAAGCCGGCTCGCCGTAGCTCTCTGCGATGAACGCATAATCATAATTACAGGCGGCGAGCGTCGCGGTCAGATCGAACGGCGCGCTGCCAGTCGGCGTGGGCGGCGACGTGGGCAAGGCAATGATAGGCTTGGCGTCCGGCACCGCCCAGAGGCGCGCCGTCCGGTCGTCGCTGCCCGAAACCAGCCACATTCCATCGGGCGAGAACGCCAGCACACCCACCGAGCGCGTGTGACCCGAAAGCGCCACGAGCGGCCGGCCGGTCTGCCAATCCCATAGCTGGATGCGCCCGTCGGCCCCTGCCGAAGCCAGACGGATGTTATCCGGGCTAAAGGCGATGGTCAGCACGTCGCTGGCATGCTCCGATAGCGCCTGGAGTTCCTGCCCGGTCGCCGGGTTCCAGATGCGCACCGTCCCGTCGATGCCGCCCGACCCGATCACGTTGCCCAGCGGCCCGTAGGCCAGCGAGGTAATCTGCCCTTCGTGGCCCTCCAGTTGGGCCAGTTCCATCTGGTTGTCGATGCTCCAGAGTTTGATAAAACCGTTCACGTCCGCCGAAGCCAAGAACTGGCCGTTCGGGTCAAAAGCGAGCGCGTTTACCGCCCCGGTGTGCCCTTCCAGCACGGCTGCCACGGCGCCGATAGACCGGCCGTCAGGGCCGGGGTCGGCCTGCCAGAGGCGCACCGTACCGTCGGCGCTGGCCGAGGCCAGGAGGGCGTTGGCCGGGCCGAACGCGACCGCCGTAATGACATCGGTGTGCCCCTCCAACACGGCGACCTGTTCGCCGGTATCCGGCGACCAAAGGTAAATCGTATTGTCGTCGCCGGCCGAAGCAAGCAACGTGCCATAGCGGTTAAACGCCAGGTGTTTGACCGCGCCAGTGTGCCCTCTGAGAGTATAGAGCAACGCGCCCGGCTCCGGCCCATCGCCAGCGGCGTCGGCGTCGGGCGGCGTGAACGACCACAGGCGCACCGTGCGGTCGTCGCCGGCCGAGGCCAGCACATAGCGCGCCGGGCTGAAAGCGACCGCGTTGACCGTCCGGGTGTGAGCGTCCAGGGCCAGCAGCGCTTCGCCGGTTTCGACATCCCACAGGCGCACAATGTGGTCGGTGCTGCCGGTAGCGATATAGGCCCCATCCGGGCTGAAGGCCACATCGACAACCGCGCCGGCATGCGAAAGCACGCCGCGCGGCAGCACCGGGGTCGCCGTCAAAGCATCGGCGGGCGTAGAGGTGTCGGTGTCGGTAGGCGACGCCGTATCGACCACGGCGGTCGCGTCGGGCGAGGATGTGGCTCCGGTCGGCGTCTCGGTGTCTTCCTGCACGATCCCGGTCGGCGTGAAAGCGGGCGCCAACAAATCGGGGCCGCCCAGGGCGAAGAAGGCGACAATCGCCGCCAGTATCACCCCCAGCAGGAGCAGGGGAATCCGGGTCCGGCGCCGGCGCGTGGTCGGCAAGACCGGCGTGCTTGCCGAGCCGGTGATGGTCGTTTTCGTCTCTTGGCTGACAACCTGAGCGCCGGCCGGTTGTTTGACGGCCATCCGGGCGGCGGTTTGCAGGTCTTTGAGGTGTTCGACCATCTCCTCCGCCGTCTGGTAGCGGTCGTCGGGGTCTTTCGACATGGCGCGGAAGATGATTTTTCCCACGCCTTCGGGCAGGCCGGGGTTCAGTTCGCGCGGGTCGGGCAGCGGGTCATTGACGTGCTTCAAGATGATCGCCAGGGGGGTGTCGGCATCGAAAGGCAAGCGGCCCGTGCAGAGCTGATAGAGAATCACGCCGAGCGAGTAAATATCGGCGCGCTCATCGCCCGGCTCGCCCAAGGCCTGCTCCGGCGCCATGTAAGCCGGCGTGCCGAGCATGCCGCCGCTGGCGGTGAACTGGGTGCCGGTGATGATCTTGGCGATGCCGAAGTCGGTCAGCACGTAGCGGGATTCTTCGACATCGTGCATGATATTGGCGGGCTTTACGTCGCGGTGGATCATGCTGCGGGCATGCGCATAGGCCAATGCACTGCCCACGTCCCGGCAGATATGCAGCGCTTCCTCAATGGGCAGCATCTTCCCTTCGCTGGCGATGTCAAAGAGCATATCCTTGAGGGTTGGCCCCTGGATCAACTCCATGACCATATAGTACGACTCGCTCTTGGCCTCAAAGTCGAAGTCGTACACCTGGACGATATGCGGGTGACGCAGCTTGGCGACGTTCTGAGCTTCGTGCTCAAAGCGCTCTTTGAACTCGGAATCGTCTGCCAGGAAAGGGTGCAGCAGCTTGACGGCGACAAAACGATCTAACGCAGCGTGGTATGCCTTGTAAACCTCTGCCATACCCCCGCGCCCAAGTCGTTCTATGATCTCGTATTTACCGAGGTAGCGGCTCCCGTAATCTTCTGGCACGATGAATCAAGAGTTCCTTAAGGCTTAGACCATTGTATACGCTTCGAGTATACCGCCAGGTTCCCTTTCGCTCAAAACGCGGTCTCGTAGCGGTCGGGATAGGTGTGTGCAGACGCCGACCGGCCTATTCTCCAAAAATGTAGTGCTGAGCGTCATTTGGATTGATGTTGTCGTCATGAGCGCGCGTACAGTGCGGATACATGGCTAATGATTATAGGCATTTACCACTAATGACACAACGTTTTGCGCCGACGAATTTAAGGCTTTTTGCCGGGATTGGCGACAGAGCGTTGTGTCTTCTCTTTTGCTTAACTCATGATTAGCTTTGATTTTGGTTGATAACAAAATATAATGGATAGGCTATGTGGATTTGACAGGTGGAGTGCAGGTGCAATGGCCGGACCACGGGGACATACAAGACGCGAGATATTGACCTGGAACGATGTCGATGAACTGGTGGATGTCTTGGCACCCCAGCTTCACAGCGCCGGCCCCTTCGATGCAATGGTGCTCATTACGCGCGGCGGGATCATCCCCGGCGGGCTGCTCAGCGAGGCGATGGACATCCGGTACTTGCTGACCGCCGCTGTGCGCTTCCCGGCGGGCAGCTTCTCGGCGCTGGGCAAACCCGCCGCGCTCGCTTCGCACCCCGAATTCCTCCAGTTCCCCAACGATGCGCTTCTCCAGGGCCGCCGCACCCTGATCGTCGATGACGTGTGGGGCAGCGGGCGCACCAGCACCGCCGTGCGCAGCCGCGTCGAGACGGCGGGCGTCGAGACCTTTACCTGTGTATTCCACTTCAACCCCTACCGCTCGCTCTTCACCAAAGCCAAACCCGATTTCTACGGCGCCATCACCGATGCTTATATCGTGTACCCCTGGGAGATCGACCGGGGTATGCGCGGCATTGACGTAGAACAACCTAAGTTTATCGGGTAGCCGGGACGATGAAGAATCGACTTTATTACGGTGACAACCTGCCGATCCTGCGCGATCACATTGACGACGCGAGCGTAGACCTGATTTACCTCGATCCGCCGTTCAACGCAGCGCGCGACTTCAACGTGCTTTTCCAGGACGAAAGCGGCCAGTTCAGCGATGCGCAAGTTCGGGCGTTCACCGACACCTGGCACTGGAACGAAGACGCCGAACGGGTCTACGAAGAACTGCTGCTCAAGGGCGACAACCTGGGCCGGCTGGTCGAAGGGCTGCGGCTGGTGCTCAATCGTGGGCCGATGATGGCCTACCTGGTGATGATGGCGGTGCGCTTGGTCGAG
>JAFGMM010000116.1 GCA_016927535.1 Anaerolineae bacterium | reverse complement strand
CGAGGCCGAAGCCGAAGCGGAGACAGAAGCCGAGGCCGAGGCGAGCGCCGCAGCGGAAATCGATGTCGTCGAGGCCGAAGCCGAAGCCGTGGAACCGGGAGAACCCACCGAGATGACAATGGCCGACTGGCTGGAGCAGCAAGAAGCCGCCGACGCCGCGCCAAAGATTCGCCGGGGGGATATCCTGGAAGGCGTCGTCGCCCATTCGATGCCGACCGAAATCTTGATCGACGTCGGCGCTAAGGCCGAGGGCATCGTTTCCGGGCGCGAGCTTGAGCAGATGGACCGCGAAACCCTGGAAACCCTCAAACCCGGCACGCCGGTGACCGTCTACGTGCTTCGCCCGGAGGGGCCGGGCGGCGCGCCGGTGCTCTCACTATCGCGCGCGCAAGAGGAACAGGATTGGCGCGAGGCCGAGGCGTACTTCGAGAGCCAGGCGGTTTATGAGAGCAAGGTCAACGGGTATAACAAGGGCGGCTTGATCGTACGCTTTGGCCGGGTGCGCGGGTTCGTGCCCGCCAGCCAGATCAGCGCCGAGCGCCGCCGCCGCACCGCCGGCAGCACACCCAACGAGCGCTGGGGGCCGATGGTGGGCGACGATATCATGATTAAGGTCGTGGAAGTAGACCGTGCGCGCAACCGGCTGATCCTTTCCGAGCGGGCCGCCATGACCGAATGGCGCAAGCGCAAGAAAGAAGAGCTGCTGCAAGACCTCAACGTCGGGGAAGTGCGCGAAGGGCGCGTCATCAGCATCGCCGACTTCGGCGTCTTCGTCGATCTGGGCGGGGCGGACGGCCTGGTCCACCTGACCGAGCTAACCTGGCGTCACATCGTTCACCCCAAAGAAATCGTTCGGATCGGCCAGAAGGTCCGGGTAAAGGTCATCAGCGTCGACCGCGAACGCCGGCGCATCGGCCTGAGCATGAAGCAGCTAGAAGAAGACCCGTGGGACACCTTTGCTCACACCTTTGAGATCAACCAGTTGGTGCAGGGCAAGATCACCAAGCTGACGAAGTTCGGCGCTTTTTCCCACATCATCGGCACCGACGGCGTCGAGGGCTTGATCCACATCTCCGAGCTTTCCGACGCGCGCGTCGGTCACCCGCGCGAGGTGGTGCAGGTCGGCGACGTACTGACCTTGCGGATCATCAAGTTCGACGCGGAAGAGCGCCGGTTAGGGCTGAGCCTGAAACAGGTCACCGCGCCCAGGTTTGCCGACTTCGACTGGCAGTTCGAGCCGCCCGCCGAGACGGACCTGCTCAAGGACGACGATGAGGATGAGGGCGAAGACGAAAGCGCCGGAGCCGAAGATTTCGAGGCGCTTGAGACTGTTGAAGAATTTGAGGCAGACGCCGCGGAAGACCCCGTAACCGAGGACGCCGAGGGCGCGTAAAGCGTCGTACCCCTTGCCATAGACTTACGACGACGGGCATGCCAAAGCGTGCCCGTTTGCGTTTCACCGCCCTACCCAAACGGCGGGGGCAGCCGGGGCGCGTTGGCGCTATAGTCAATCCGTTATAAAATTCTGTTCAGGCTTTCTAATGACTTTCTAATCGCGTAGTACCTATGTCAAGTGGCGGCGAACCGTAAGATTAGGTACAGTCAGAGTAGGTATAGGTTGCTTTAGACGGATCCAGGTTAGCGATGTAATGAGCCGTTGGCACGGGGGTCAAGGGCTGGTTGTAACACGAGGGACTAGTTTAATTTCCGGTCATTTTGAGCGTGTGGAGGGGTAGCATCGTGCCCAACAAAATGGAACGTTTTACGCAGCGCGCACGGCGTGTCTTGAGCCTGGCGCAAGAGGAAGCCGAGCGATTGCAACATAATCAAATCGGCACCGAACACTTGCTCCTGGGGCTGATGCGCGAAGAAGGCGGCGTCGCCGGGCGTGTGCTCCGCGAGCTGGGCCTGGAGATCCGCCGCGTGGAAGACCTTGTTGAGCGGATGAGCAAGGCAAGCGCCCGTATATCAGGCAAGCTCGACCTTTCGGTCGGAACGAAGAAAGTACTCGAACTGGCGGTCGATGAGGCGCGGCGCATGGGCCACCACTACATCGGCACCGAGCATCTGCTTTTAGGCTTGGTGCGCACCAACGAAGGCGCTGCGATTGACATCCTCAAGCGTCTGGGCGTCAGCCCGGACCAGGTGCGGCGCCAGACCCGCCGCGTTTTGCAAGAAAGCCCGTCGCAGCCCAGCCGCCCGACGCCGGCGTCGGCGTCGCCGGCGCGCAAGGCCGGCGCGACGACCGCCACCAAGACGCCGCTGGTCGACCAGTTGGCGACCGACCTGACGGCGTGGGCCGAGGAAGGCAAGCTCGACCCGGTGATCGGGCGCACCATCGAGATCGAACGAGTCATTCAAATTCTCTCGCGCCGCACCAAGAACAACCCGGCGCTGATCGGCGACCCCGGCGTGGGCAAGACCGCCATCGTCGAGGGTCTGGCTCAGTTGATTATCGCGGGCGAAGTCCCGAAACCACTGCTGAACAAGCGCGTGTTGCAGCTTGACGTCGGGTCGCTGGTGGCCGGCACCATGTATCGCGGCCAGTTCGAAGAGCGGCTCAAGCGCGTGATCGAAGAACTGAAAGCTTCGGAAAGCATCCTGTTCATCGACGAGGTACACATGCTGGTGGGCGCGGGCAGCGCGGGGAGTTCGGTGGATGCGGCGAACATCCTCAAACCGGCGCTGGCGCGCGGCGAGTTGCAGTGCATCGGCGCGACCACATTGGAGGAATACCGCAAGCACATCGAGAGCGACGCCGCGCTGGAGCGCCGTTTCCAAAAAATCTTGGTGGACGAGCCGACGATTGACGAGACCATCGAGATTTTGCACGGCATCAAGAAACCTTACGAAGAACACCACGACCTGGAGATCACCAACGAAGCCATCGAGGCGTCGGCGTATCTTTCGGCGCGCTACGTGCCGGACCGCTTCCTGCCCGACAAGGCCATCGACCTGATCGACGAGAGCGCCAGCCGGGTCCGCATGTATAAAAGCCCGGACAGCCTGCGGGTGCGCAGCCTGGCAGACGAGCTTGAGCACGTGCGCGACGAGTTGTTGGCGGCGGACGTGGACGAAGCCGAGCGGCTGCACGGGCGCGAGACCGATCTTGAAGAGCAGTTGAACCAGTTAAGCGCAAACTGGAACGCCGAAACGAAGAAGGCGCAGGTCACCGAGCAGGACGTATCGGAAGTCGTCTCGATGTGGACCGGCATCCCGCTGATGCGCATCGCCGGCGAAGAATCGGAGCGGCTGCTGCATATGGAGAAAGCCCTGCGCGCCCGCATCGTGGGGCAAGAAGAGGCGGTCACGACCGTCTCGAAGGCGGTGCGCCGCGCGCGCGCCGGCCTCAAGGACCCGCACCGCCCCATCGGTTCTTTCGTCTTCCTGGGGCCGACCGGCGTCGGCAAGACCGAACTGACGCGGGCACTGGCCGAATTCCTGTTCGGTTCGGAAGAGGCGCTGATACAGCTCGACATGAGCGAATTCATGGAGCGGCACTCGGTGGCGCGGCTGGTGGGTGCGCCGCCCGGCTACATCGGCTACGACGACGCCGGCCAGCTCACCGAAGCGCTGCGCCGCCGGCCCTACTCGATTGTGGTCTTTGACGAGATCGAAAAGGCCCACCCGGAAGCCTTCAATATGCTGCTGCAAATCATGGAAGAGGGTCACCTCTCCGATGCGCGCGGGCGCACGGTAGACTTCCGCAACGCGATCATCGTGATGACCTCCAACGTCGGCGCGGAGACGATCAAGCGCGGCGTTTCGCTGGGCTTTGGGCTGCCGCGCGACGCGGCGGAGGACGAGCAGAACGCTTACGACGAGATGCGCAAGAAGGTGCTGGACGAGCTTAAGAAGCTCTTCCGCCCGGAGTTCCTCAACCGGGTCGATGCGACCGTGGTCTTCCGCGCGCTGAACCGTGACGACATCCGCCAGATCGTAAACCTGGAACTGGACAAAGTGCGCGAGCGCCTGCTTGAGCACGCCCTGACGCTCGATGCAACCGACGCCGGGCTGGACTGGCTGGCGAAGGAAGGCTACGATCCTGAGTTCGGCGCGCGCCCGCTGCGCCGCGTGATCCAGTTCGAGGTCGAAGACCGGCTCTCCGACGAGATTCTATCGGGCCGGTTCGAGATCGGCGCTAACCTGCTGGTCGATGTGCAGGACGACGAGATCATCATCGTGCCGGCCGAGGAGTACCGGCGCAAAGACGCGCCCCCGGAGCCAGAGCCGGAGGCGCCGGCGGTCGGCTGAGGCCGGGCCGCACAACCTATCAAACCTGATACTGTGTGATGAAAGGGGCGGTCTCTGGTGAAGGGGCCGTCTCTTTTTTGGCGCTGAAATTACTTTGATTTGAGTGCGCCTCGCGTCATAGCTGTGTTATCTTTAAGACCTGAAAAAGTCTTATCTGCACGAGGAGAATCCATGCTCGCACAACGATACTTCGAAGAAAGCTTCGCCTTGCTGGAACAACTGAAAAGTGAGCAACTGCCGCGCATCGAGGAGGCAGCCAAACTCATCGCCGAAGCGGTAGCCGCCGGGCATACCTTCTATGCCTGGGGTGGGCCGCATTCTTCGCTGCCGGTGCAGGATATCTTCTGGCGCGCCGGCGGCTCGCTGCTGGTTAACGCCGTATTCACGCCGGGGCTAAGCCTGGAAGATGGCCCGATCCGCCTCACGACGGCCATCGAACGGGCGGAGGGCGTCGGGCAGGCGTGCTTCGCCGAGATCGGGGCGGAGCCGGGCGACGTGATCCTGCTGGTGTCCACCTCCGGGCGTAATGCCTTCCCGGTCGAAATGGCGATGGCCGCGCGCGACGCCGGCCTTAAAGTAATTGCGCTGACCTCGATGCGCTACACCGAAGCCGTCGAATCGCGCCACAAAAGCGGGCGCAAGCTGTACGAATTCGCCGACGTGATCCTCGATAACCTGACGGTCCCCGGCGATGCGCGCCTCGAAGCCGACCAACTGCCCGCGCCGGTCGGCCCGACGTCGGGTTGGGTGGGCTGCTTCATCCTGCAAGCGCTCATGGTCGCCGTAGCCGAGCAGTTGGCGGAAAAGGGCATCGAGCCGCCGATTTACCTGGCCTACAACACCGAGGGCCGCGAAGATTACCGCGCGCGCATCGAGACCCTGCGCCGCACCCACGGCACGCGGTTTGGCGGAGTCTATTCACCCAAACGCGCGCAAAAATGATCGGGTTGGGCATCGACGGCGGCGGCACCAAAACCGAAGCGCTGCTGCTCGACGCAGCCGGGCGCATCCTGGGGATGGGGCGCAGCGGGCCGGTCAACACGTTTTTCGTATCGGAGCGCGAAGCGCTGGCGGCGATGTGCGCGGCGGTCGATGCGGCGCGCGCCGCCGCCGGGCCGGTCGAAATCGCGGCGTTGGCGGCCAGCGCCGAAGTCCCGGACGATCTGCTGGACGAATTGAGCAGAACCTACCACATCCCGCGCTGGCGTCACCTGGAAGAACCCGAATCGGCGCGGGCCGCCGGCCAGCTTTTCGCCGGTGTAGCAATCCGGGTCGTCGTATGCGCCGGTACCGGCTCGATGGCAATGGGCGTCGGCGAAGGCGACGAGCGCCCGCTGGCCGGCGCCGCCGGCCCGCTCGTCGGCGACGAGGGCAGCGCCTACTGGCTGGGGCAGCGCGCCCTGGCGGCGCTCTTCCACGCCTTAGACGGGCGCGGCGATGCATCGCTGCTAACCGGGCGTCTCCCCGCCCACCTCGGCGCCCCGGCGGATTTCTGGCCGCTGATCCGCCGCGTCTACGGGCCGCCGGCCATGAGCCGGGCCGAGATTGCGGCGCTGGCGCCGCTGGTGACGCAGGCGGCGGCGGAGGGCGATGTACTCGCGCTCGAACTCGTGCGCACCGGCGCATCTGAGCTGGCCCGCCTGGTCTACGCGCTGGGCAAGCGCCTGGGATTGTTGGCGAAAATCTTTGGCGTGCTTCCATACGGCGGCGTCTTCCGGGCCGGCCCGGTCATCCTGGAGCCGTTTCGTGACGAAGTGCGGGCGATTGCGCCGCATGCCGACGTGCTGCCGCCGGTTTTCCATCCGGTGTTGGGCGCCGCGACCCTGGCGCTGGCCTGCGCCGGGCACCGGTCATTATCGAAAGCCGCCTTACAAACCCTCCGCGTCGAGCGGGAGAAGTGGCGCTTATAGCGGCGCCGCCCGCGCAGCCGCTTCAACCGAGTGACAACCCGCTGTACCCAAGCAGCGCTTCATCACTACCCAACTAAGCACAAATTTTGTAACCTACAAATGAGGGGGGGAATACGGGAGAACTGTGCCTGAAGCCCCCTTCTTCTTTAGATGTTTAGATGCCCTGTGCGCCACGACCCAGGGCGCGCTAGTGATAGGAGTTGCTTGCATGGCACGAGGGACGATTGAAATCTTTGCCGACCGGTGCAAGGGATGCCAGCTTTGCGTAGCGGCGTGCCCCAAGAACCTGATCCACGTCGAAACCGATCACGTCAACGCGCGCGGCTATTACCCGGTGAAGCTGGTCGATCCTGAGAACGCCTGCACCGGCTGCGCCATCTGCGCGATGGCCTGCCCGGACGTCAGCATCAAAGTTTACCGGATGCCGCGCGCCGCCGGCCGGCCGCGCGAAGTCGTCACGGCATCCGTATAGGGAGGGGCAGGACGTGGCGAAAGAGTTGATGAAAGGCAACGTCGCCATCGCAGAGGCGGCAATCCGCGCCGGCTGCGAGGCGTATTTCGGCTATCCCATCACGCCGCAGACCGAACTGCTGGAGCATATGGCGTGGCGCATGCCGGCGCTGGGGCGCGTCTTCCTCCAGGCCGAAAGCGAAGTCGCGGCGGTGAACATGGTCTACGGCGCGGCGAGCACCGGCCGCCGGGTCATGTCGTCATCGTCCAGCCCCGGCTTCAGCCTCATGCAGGAGGGCTTCTCGTATATCGCCGGTTCGGAGATCCCGGCGGTGGTGGTGGACGTGATGCGCGGCGGGCCGGGCCTGGGCAATATCCAGCCGACCCAGGGCGATTATTTCCAGGTCACGCGCTCGGCCGGCCACGGCGATTTTCACCCGATTGTCCTGGCGCCGGCCTCGGTGCAGGAGGCCATCGACCTGACGGTGCTGGCGTTCGACCTGGCCGAGCAGTACCGGCATCTGACCTTTGTGGTGCTGGACGGCCTGGTCGGGCAGATGATGGAGCCGGCGGAGCTGCCGCCCATGCGCGAGATGTGCCCGCACCCAGACGCCGAAGCCTGGGCGCTGACCGGCGCGCAGGGCCGCGCGCCGAACGTGGTCCACTCGCTCTACATGGGCGCGGAGAACTGCGAGCACTTTAACCTGCGCCTGCAAGAACGGCTCAAGCTCATCAAAGCCAACGAGCAGCGCTCTTACGAAGCCTTCACCGAGGGCGCCGACGTAATCGTGGTCGGTTACGGCACCGCCGGGCGCATCGCCGAAAGCGCGGTGCGCATCGCGCGCGACGCCGGGATGAAGGTCGGCTTGTTCCGGCCCATCACGCTGTGGCCCTTCCCGGAAAAGCGGCTCTCGGCGCTGGCCGACGAAGCGTGCGCGTTCCTGGTGGTAGAGATGAACGCCGGGCAGATGGTCGATGACGTGCGCATCGCCACGGGCTGCCAGGTGCCGGTCGAATTCTACGGGCGCATGGGCGGCGTGGTGCCGATGCCGGAAGAAATTTACGACGCGATCACCGAGGTCTTCCAGAAGTTCGAAGATTCGATGATCCCTGTGTGCGATTGAAGGCGGAGAAACGCTGTTATTACGGAGGACCGGCGGCGCGGCATCGAACCACGAATACACACGAATGCGCACAAATAGGAAGGATAGGCGCGCATTCGTGAAAGATTCGTGTCATTCGTGGTTGAAAACTCTTCCGCATGTTCTGCCGCCCCGTATGGGTCTAATACTCAAGGAGAAAACGAAATGGCGGTTGCGAAACCACTTGAGCTATACGCCGAACGCGCGGAGATGGAAGTCATCTACGAGCGACCGGAAGCCTTGCAGGATGTGCCGACCCACTACTGCCCCGGCTGCGGCCACGGCATCGCGCACCGCTTGGTCGCGGAGGTCATCGACGAGTTGGGCATCCGCGAACAGACCATCGGCGTAGCGCCGGTCGGCTGCGCGGTGTTCGCCTATAAGTACTTCAACACCGACTTTGCCGAGGCCGCGCATGGCCGCGCCCCGGCGATGGCGACCGGCGTCAAGCGCCTGATGCCCGAACACGTCGTGTTTACCTACCAGGGCGACGGCGACCTGGTTTCCATCGGCATGGCCGAGATCATGCACGCGGCCTCGCGCGGGGAGAAAATCACGACGGTTTTCATCAACAACGCCATCTACGGCATGACCGGTGGGCAGATGGCCCCAACGACCCTGGAAGGCATGAAGACCACTTCGTCGCCCTTCGGGCGCGATTCGGAGGAAGTCGGGCAGCCGATCAAGATGGCGGAAATCCTGGCCGGGCTGCCGGGGTCGGCGTACATCGCGCGGCGCTCGCTGCACAGCGTGCCGGAGATTCGCAAGGCGCGTAAAGCGATTCTAACGGCGTTCAAGGCGCAGCTTGCCGGGTTGGGGTTCAGCCTGGTAGAGCTGCTCAGCTCGTGCCCGACAAACTGGGGCATGAAGCCGCCCGAAGCGATGGCGTGGATCGAGACGAACATGGTGCCCTACTACCCGCTGGGCGATTTCAAAGTTCTCGACGCAGTGAAGGCGCTTTGATGGCAGTTGGCAGTTGGCGGTTAGCCATTAGCGGTTAGCGGTTAGCGGTTGAAGGCCTATCCGTCGCAGAAAATCTGGGGTTCTTTGGGAATTCGCGGGGTTTTCGGACGAGCCGGCGGCGCGCCCAAGATATATAGTTTGTCAGATAATGTTCTGGAATTTACCTCACCCCCTAACCCCCTCTCCATGTTATGGAGAGGGGGAATCGGAGCCAACAT
>JAFGMM010000115.1 GCA_016927535.1 Anaerolineae bacterium | reverse complement strand
GTTAGCGCGCATCTGACTCCCCTCGCCCCTTGAGGGAGAGGGGACGGGGGTGAGGGGGAGCAGGCGCTTAAGTTGATGTGCATGGGGAGCAGAAAAGTATATCCTTCCCCGCTTTTCTCTTCTCCGTGTGCTCCGTGCTCTCCGTGGTAAAAAGTTTCTTTCCCCTCTACTTTTTCGTGAAATGTCCCAGCGCCGCCAGCGCCGCCGCGCCCGCCGCCGTCATCCCGCCCACCGCCAGCGCCGCATCGAACCAGAACTGCGGCGGGTACAGGCGGATGAGTGTATCGCTGTAGTGAAAGGTCCAGGTGCCGGTCTCGAAGAAAAGCGCGTGGAACGCATCGAAGAACCTGTCCCAACCGAGCAAGCCGATCACAGCGAGCGCGCCCACCAGCGCCAGCGTCAGCGCGCCGCCGCCGGACGCCGCGCGCCGCAGCGCCGGTCGTGTCGCCGGCTGCCGCGCCAGGTAAGCGGCTGCACCTATCGCCGCGAGCAGCAGCGCGCCGTGAACCACAAAGGCCGCCTGAGTCACTATCTGCACGTCGCGCAGGTGCGCCAGTTCGCGGCTGGTGAACATGGGCAGGCCGCCCGGCAGGGCGCGCTCGCTCAGGTAGGCGATATCGAGGTTGTCGCGGATGTATTCCAGCGCGTAGGGCGCGTACTCGCGGCGCTGGTCCTGCGTGAAGCTGTAGGAGTCGGGCGGGAAGCCGGCGCGGTAGTACTCGAAATCGAAGAACCAGGCACCCACCGTCACGATGCGCGCGGCGGTCAGCGCCAGCAGCGCGGGCGCGATGAGGATCAGCAGAATTTCTAAAGCGCGTTGGTGTCTTTTCATTCGTGAGAATTCGGGTTATTTGTGGTTAGCAAAAAGAATCTCTCCATGTTCATTGCAGCAAATCCGCGTCCCCGCTCAGGTAGAAGTCGATAATCAACGAGTCTACGATGCGCTCGACCGGCGCGTAATCGTCCGTGAACACGATATCCGAAGCGACGGTCGGCGCGAGCGCGCTCACCGCCTGCGCCAGCGCGGTGTAAAGCGCCGGGTCGAACTCGCCAAGCGCGGCGGCGTTCGCCGCAAGATTGCGCGCCTCGGTGGGCCGGACGGTGCCGACGAGAATCGTGTTGAACGAGAACGGTACGTCCATCGTGTGCACCGAAGGGAACACGGCGAGCAGAGTCGCAGTCAGCGCCTCAACTAGGCGGCGGTCGGTGTGGGTGCGCCCTACATTGATGACCACCACGCCGTCCGGCGTCAGGTGGTCGCGCACCTCGATGAAGAACTCGCGCGTGGTGAGCTGCCAGGGCACGTAGGGCACACGGTAGGCGTCGATGCCGACGACGGCGTAGGTGCGGCGGCTGTGGGCGAGCGCAAAGCGCCCGTCTTCGACGATCACGTTCAGGTTAGGCTGCGTCATCTCGAAGAAGCGCCGCCCGGCCTCCACCACGCCGGGGTCGATCTCGATGCCGTCGATGGGGATATCGCCGTAGACCGCCGTATATTGCCGTGCCACCGTGCCCGCCGCCAGCCCCACCAGCGCCAGCCCGCCCGTGCGCACCCGGTCCGGGTCGAACGGCGCGGCGTTGAAGTAAGGCGCGGCAAGGAAGAAGTCCCAGGTGCCGCCGCTGAGCAGGCGGTCGGGATGCCATTCGGAATGGATGCCCTGTCCCTCGTTGAGCAGCAGCCAGCGCGTCCCATCGTCGGCGCGCCCCGGCTGCGTGACCTCCACGACCTGCACGTAGTTGTAGGCGGTGTCGGCCTCGTAGAGGAGCGCAGCGCCGGGCGGCGCGGGCTTGAGCGGGTGGCCCAAGACCAGCAGCGCCAGCAGCGCCAGCACGACCGGCATCCACAGCAGTTGCAGCGCGGCGCGCCGGTCGTGCAGCGCCAGCCCGCCCAGCCCGACGAACATCAGCACGCTGGCGAAGAATAAAAAGGTCCGCGCGGTGCCCACGCCGGGAATCAGGACGAGCACCGGCGCGAAGGTCCCGACCAGGCTGCCCAGCGTGCTGATGGCGTACAGGCGGCCCGCCGTGCTGCCGGCCTGCGCCACCTCCGGCATCGCCAGCCGGATCGCAAAGGGCGAGACGCAGCCCAGCAGCGTCACCGGCGCGGCGAACAGCACCAGCACCGCGCCGAACGAGCCGACCGCCGCGCCGGCGTCGAGCGCGCTCACCGCGCCGGCCGCCGCGCTCAGCACCGGCTGCGCGACCAGCGGCGCCAGCCCGCTGAGGAAAGCCGCCCAGACGATGATGCGATAAAGCGTCACGTGGCGCGGCGAACGGTCGGCCCAGCGCCCGCCGATGAAGTAACCGGCGGTCAGGTAGAGCAGGATCAGGCCGATGATGTTGGCCCACACCAGGTTAGACGTGCCGAAGACGCTGCCGAGCAGCCGGCTCGCGCTGAGTTCGACGGCGAGCGTGGTCACGCCGGCGGCGAAGACGGCCAGGTAGAGGTAATAGAGATAGCGGCGTTGGCGTTGGCGTTGGCTCAACCCTCACCCCCGCGCGTGCGGCGGCCAGAACTCGAACAACTCGCCGACCGAACGACCATGATAATTGCATAGGATCGCCTGGGCGAAGATGGGCGCGACCGAAAGCACCTTAAAGTAGGATGGGAACTTGGCGCGCTTCTTGTCGCCGAGGGCGACGGTATCGGTGGTGAGGATTTCGCGCACACCTTTGAGCTTGCGCAGGTGCTTAGGCGCTTTGCCGGTAAACAGGCCGTGCGTGCAGGCGATGGTGAACTCCTCCAGCCCGATACGGCGCAGAACCCGCACGACCTCCATGATCGAGCTGCCGGTTGCGATCTCGTCGTCGATGACGATGGCGTGACGGTATTTGCTCAGGCCGCGCCCCAGAATGTTGTCGATCTGCACCTGGTCATCTTGCACGCGGCGCTTGTTGCCCACCGCCACGCTCAACCCCAGCGCGATGGCGAGCTGGGCGGCGCGCTTGGCGTAGCCGTGATCGGGCGAGACCAGCACGGTGCTTTCGCAGTCTTGCATATCGAAGTGCTGGATAAAAACCGACATCGGGGTCAGGTGGTCCATCGGGATGCCAAAGAAGCCGTGCACCTGGGGCGAGTGCAGGGTCATGGCAATCACCCGGTCGGCGCCGGCGGTTTCGATCAGGTCGGCGATAAGGCGCGCCGTGATGCACACGCGCGGCTCGTCCTTCTTATCGGAGCGCGCGTAGGAGTAGTAGGGAATGACGGCGTTGACGCTGGCCGCTGCCCCGGTCCGGGCGATGTCGATCATCATCAGCAGTTCGAGCAGGTTGTCGCTGACCGGCGGGCCGAGCGACTGGACAATGAATACGTCTTTGCCGCGCACGCTGTCGCCGAGTTGGATGTAGATGTTGTCGTTGCTGAAGCGCTCGATGCGCGTTTCGCGCAGGGGGACATAGAGATGCCGGCAGATCGCCTCGGCGAGGGGGCGATTAGAACTGCCGGAGAATACATACAGGCTGTCGATAGGTTTAGACATAGCAGCGGTTTACGACCTCTAACGTTTAACGTGCGATATGGTCCGTCTCGACGAACGAAACGATGCCAATTATACAATTACCGCCTCGATTCCCAACTCGCCGGTGATATCCTGGCACAGGGTTTCGAGGAATTTAAGCTGCGTGACGCTGCTCTCTTCGCCGGGACTGCCGAAGATCACCAGGTCAACCCGGCGCTCACGTGCGGTCTGCTTCATCGCCTCGGCGAAGTTGCCGCGTGCGACCACGTATTCGGCGGCGACGCCGGCCTGCTCGGCGCGCTCTTTCGCCATCAGCAGCAGAAACTCGCCCATGTGCTCGATCTCGGTTTCGGCATCGACCACAATCGCCTCCGAGACGTTGTGGATAAACCGGGCGTCGGCCACGAAGATGTACAGCAGCGACGCGCCGCGTTCTTTGGCGATGGCAATGGCGCGCGTCTGCGTGCGGAGGCTCGCCTCGCCGCCGCGCGTTGCACAAAGGATGATACTCATCGAGGGAATCCTCCCTGCTAAGCAGGTATAACAAAGAAACGGAAAAGGAGCCAGAGGATGCCGGTCAAGACCGTGAGAAGCATCGCCGGCATCCCCACGCGCAGAAACTTAGCGTAGGTGATAGGATACCCGGCCCGTTCGAGAATACCGGCGGCGACCACGTTCGGCGATGAGCCGATCAGCGAGCCGTTGCCGCCCATCGCGGAGCCGACCGACAGCCCGTAGAACAGGTACTTGGTGTGGCCTGGGTCGAGACCGACCGAGAGGAAGCCGATCACCGGGAGCATGGCGGCGGTGAAAGGGATGTTGGCTATCGCGGTGGAGATGAACGCCGACGCCCAAACCAGGATTATCAAGCCCATCACCGGCTGGCCGGCGGTGACGCCCGCCAGGAAATCGGCGATGAAGCTGACGAGGCCCACTTCTTGAATGGCGCCGACGGCGATGAACAGCGCCATGAAGAAAACCAGCGTCGTCCAGTCCACATGCTCCAGCATACGCTCGATATCGGTATCGACCCACACCAGGAAGGCGGTCGCGCCCAGCAGCGAGGTCACCGCCGGGTTGAGATGCAGCGCGTCGCCGGCGACAAACAGGACCAGCATCACGGCGAAGACGATCAACCCTTTGCGCAGTTTTGCCGGGTCTTTGATCTGGGCGTTGTCCTCCAGCTTGGCGTAGAGCGTGGGCGAGATGCCGCCGGCAATCTTGCGATACTCGGCCCGGTAGACCCACCGCACGTACAGCACCAACACAACCAGCGCGATGGCGACGCCCGGCGTCAGGTTAATCAAGAAGTCATTGAAGCCGATATCGGCGTAGGAGCCGATGAGGATATTGGTGGGCGTGCCGATGAGCGTGCTGATGCCGCCCACGTTGGAGGCCATCAACTCCGGGATGACCAGCGCGAGCGGGTCGAGGTTCAGCGCCAGCGCAATCTGCAAGCTGATCGGGGCCATGAGCAGCATGGTCGTCACGTTGTCCAGCAGGGCCGACGCGACCGAAGTGATAACGACCAGGATAATCACCAGGATAATGGGGCGTCCCCGGCTGAGCCGGTAGGCCATGAACGCCATCCACTGAAAAATCCCGGTCCCCTCCAGGATGCCGACCACGATCATCATGCTCATCACCAGGAAGATCACTTCAAAGTCGATGTGTTTGATGGCCTCCTCAAAGGAGATGATGTGAGCGCCGGGGAAGAACGCGCCGCCGATGTAGCTGACGGCCAGGATGACCGACGCGCCCAGCAGGGTAGCAGTGGTGTTGTGGAGCCTCTCGAAGGCCATCAGCAGCAGGACGCCCACAAAGCTCAGCGTCGCCACCCAGAACCCCAGAGTCACCCGGCGCGTCAAGACGATATCGAGCAGGCGGATGGTGTTACCGTCGCGCAGGTCGGCCTGGTCTTCGACCGAGAGCGAAAGGGTTTTGTCCTCGAAGTGCGGGCGCTTGATTTCGAGGTGGAGGGTGGCGCGCGACAGGTGACCGGGCAGTTCGGCCAGGAAGGTGCCGTCCTCGAAGTGGCTGATGCTCTCGGCAATCGGCTCGTCTTGGCCGTCCACGTAGACGAAGACCTCGGCGTCGCCGACCGGCCCACCCTGCGAATCCAGCACGCGCCCGGCGATGGACGGTGCGACGCCTTCGCCGTCCTGGCCGGCGGCCGGCACAGCCGGCAGCCTTGCGCACAACCATAGGAACAGCACAGACACAAGAATGATAATATTGAAATGCCGACTTAGCGGCCCGGCGCGCCGGACGGCCCGGCGCAGGGATCGTATCAGATCAAGCATAGATTGGTGGATCCTTCACTGCATTAAACGTCGTCAAGCGGGCCGCCGGGCGCGTCAGAGAGCACGTCGCCCATTTGGGTCTCGATGGACTCCGGGCTTTCGCCGGCTTCCAGCCGCCCCACCACCTCGTCCATCTCCGGCCCCAGGTCTTCGCCGATTTCGTCGCTCATCCGCCGCATCATCCGGCCCACGGCGCGCGGATCGGCGTTGTCCAGGTCATCGAATGCAGCCAGTCCCGGCAGGCTCTCCAGCGATTCGACCCGGCTTTCATCGGAGCGTAACATACGCACCCGGTTGATGACCCGCGCCAAGTTGGGGCTTGTGCACTTGGGGCATTGGGGCGCTGCGGCGATATACACAGCGATGGACTTGTAGGTCAGGGTAAAGCGGTGTCCACAGTCTTTGCATCGATAATCATACGCGGGCAACGCTCACCTCCTCACCGGTAGCAAGATACGGTAGAATAGCTTTAAGCCATTATAACGCAAGGATTCCCATGAACGAACCGCCGGTACATCCCTTAGAGCGCCGCCCGGAGCCGCCGCCGCCCCCCCAACCGGGCGCGCCCCCACCGCGCAGCTTCCACGTCCCGACCGCGCGCCCGGTCTTGGCGCCGGTTGTGTTGGCAGTGATCGTGGTCATCTTTCTGCTCCAGCAAGCCGACGACCCCGAGTTTACCATCCGCTTTATGAAGGACAACGCCGCCATCCTCAAGGGCGATTATTACCGGCTGTTCACGATGATGTTTCTGCACGGCAACGCCGACCATCTCTTTTTCAACGGCCTGGCGATTTACGTGATCGGCTTCCGGGTCGAGCGCCTCTTTGGCCTTGCGCGCTTCGCCTTGATCTACTTCCTGGGCGGTTTGGCCGGGTCGCTTGCCAGCTTGGTCTTCACCGAGGGGAATGCCCTGGGCGCGTCCGGCGCTATCTTCGCGGTCATCGGCGCCGAGATGGTCTTCTTCTACGTCCACCGGGACATCTTCGGCAATCTCGCCCGGCAGCGATTGAATTACATCATCTTCATCGTCGCCGTCGAACTGTTCCTGGGTTTTGCTCGCCCCTACATCGACAATGCCGCACACATCGGCGGCTTCGTCGGCGGCGCGGTCCTGGCCTGGTTCATCGCGCCCCGGCTCGTGCCGCCGGACGGACGGCCGGACGCCGGCGCGCCCGCGCTGCACCTGGTCGATACCAACCCGCCGGACAAATCCTGGCCGGCGGCGCTGTTGTTTGCCGGGGCGCTGGCATTGATCCTGTTCTTCGCAGCCGGCGGCGCGGGCTGAGCGCGGCCTCCTCACCCCGGCCTGACAATCCACCCTCACACGCTCGCGGTTCGTTTCCAGGGGGAAAATAACCCTCCTTTGACTCTTTCGGGTCATGACACGGATACCCACCCGCCGGTATGCTTGTAATATGAAAGGAGACACGGCGCGGTGACGAAACAGGCGAACCGAAACCCGAGTCCTGGCGAACCGGTGACCTACCGGATCAAAGTATACGGGCATCTCGACCGGCGGTGGTCGGACTGGTTCGGCAGCGTGACCCTCACGGTCGAGGATGACGCCGCCGGGCCGGTCACCACGCTGACCGGCCTGGTAGACCAGGCAGCCTTGCACGGCATTTTGCTCAAAATCCGGGACCTGAACCTGGTGCTGATCGCCGTGGCCCGCCTGGAGGCGACCGACTCGCCGGCCTGGTCTTAGAAAGTTTAACTTAGGAGGCGCATAATGAATAATAAATCCGATATTGTCATCCATATCGACGGCCTGACCAAGCACTACGGCGCGGTCAAGGCGCTGAGCGACCTGCACCTGGACGTTTACCGGGGCGAGATCTTCGGCTACCTGGGGCCGAACGGAGCCGGCAAGACGACCACCATTCGCGTCCTGTTGGACCTGATCCGGCCCACGGCGGGGCGCGCCGAAATCTTCGGCCTGGACGTGAACCGCGACGCCGTGCCGCTGCACGAGCGCCTGGGCAATTTGCCCGGCGAGTTGGCGCTGTGGAATCACATGACCGGCTGGGACCTGGTGGATTACCTGGGCGGGCTGCGCGGCGGCGTCGATATGAACTACGTCCGCGAACTGGTCCGGCGGCTGGACATGGACATGACCCGCAAGGTCAAAGCCTGCTCCAGCGGCATGAAGCGCAAACTGGGCTTGATCCAAGCGCTGATGCACAAGCCGGACCTGCTGGTCTTGGACGAGCCGACCAACGGCCTCGACCCGCTGGTGCAGCAGACCTTTCACCAGTTGATGCGCGAGGTCCGCGACGCGGGGCGGACGGTGTTTCTCTCCTCGCACAACCTGCCGGAGGTCGAGACCATCTGCGACCGGGTGGGTATCTTGCGGGCGGGGCGCTTGCAGGCGGTGGAGCGCATCAGCGACCTGAAGCAGTTGCGCTTCCGCTGGATGACGCTCCACATACGCGGCGACGTTGACCTCGCGGCTTTCGAGCGCCTGGAGGGCGTCTCCGACGTGACGCGGCTGGTGAACGGCACGATCCGGTTCCGCGTCGCCGGCGAACTGGACCCGGTGATTAAGGCGGCGGGGCAGTATCATATCGTCGATCTGGCCTACGAAGAGCCGAGCCTGGAAGAAATCTTCCTGGAATACTACGGCGAAACCGAAACAACCGAAACAAAGGAGCGATAACCGTGAAACACACAGGCGTCATCTTTAAGCGCATCCTGCGCGACTCGCGCACCGCGATAATCGCCTGGGGCATCGGGCTGGCAGTCTACGCGATTTTCACCGTCGTCATCTACCCGTTCGTCCAGGATTTCAAGGAGATCAACGAAATGATGAAGCTCCCCATCATGCAGGCCATGCTGGGCGACAAGGCGGCGGACGTGACCTCGCCGGGCGGCTTCCTGGGCACCTACTTCTTCCTCATGATGCCGCTGATTACGGCGGTGTACTCGGTGCTGTACGGCCTGGGCATCACGGCGGCGGAGGAGGACCGGGGCACGCTGGACGTGCTGCTCAGCTACCCGCTGCCGCGCTGGCAGCTTATCCTGGAGAAGTTCGCCGCGCTGGTCGCAGCCCTGGCGCTGATGCTGGCGATTACGCTGGTCGGCTTCGTGGCCGGCATGATCGTCACGCCGTCGCTGGAGGTGAACTTCGGCGACCTGATCCTGGCGGCGCTGAACCTGCTGCCGATCAACCTGGTCATGGCGGCGCTGACGCTGCTGCTCTCGACCATCCTGCGCTCGCGCGGGCTTGTCGGCGGGATTGTAGGGACCTTCGTCTTTGGGTCGTACTTCGTCAAGACGTTCTCGGCCCTGGTGGAAGACCCGCTGACCAACATCCGCTACGCCTCGATCTTCCACTACTACGGCGGCTCCCGGATGATGCTCGACGGCGTGGATTGGGGCGGGGCGCTGCTCCTGCTCGTGGTGACCGGGGCGCTGGTGGCGCTGTCGCTGGCGACGTTCCAGCGCCGCGATTTGGGGACGTGATGTCCCTCTATCATCTATCATCGCTGCGGGGCGAGCTGGCGGCCCGCCCCACGGATTGCGATGGATAAAAATTTTAACCGCGAACCTTGCACAGCTAGACCGGGTAAGGTTCGCGGTTTACTTAGGGCAATCGCATTACCTGAAACGAAAGCAAGGATAAAGAAAAAGACGATTTTTAACCGCGAATAACGCGAATAACGCGAATTTTAGAGGGCTGTTTGCATATACACTATTACTATTAAATCAATTATCATCAAAGAAAATTCGCCATACAGTTCTTTATTAGCGTTAATTAGCGCTATTCGCGGTTAAAAACTCTTAGTAATAAAGCTAATATGATATCTACATGCGATTGCCCTAGCGGTTTACTTTCTTTACCTCCCTCACCGGTAGCCCTGTGTTATCCTGGGTGGTGGTGACATATTGACTGATGACTTGGTTTACCTCACCCCCTAGCCCCCTCTCCATGACATGGAGAGGGGGAACCGGAGCCG
>JAFGMM010000114.1 GCA_016927535.1 Anaerolineae bacterium | reverse complement strand
GCCGCCCGATTACGCACTCGCGCCGCCGGAGGTCATCGCACTGACGCCGGCAACGCCGGAGCGCTTCACGCACCCCGAAGCCATCCCATCGGCGGAGGTTGCGCCCCTTGAAGGGGAGGCTGTCCCGCCGGTTGAAGAAACGATTGGCGTCATATTTGTCGCTCTCCCGCCCACGCCCGTCCCGGCAGCTTACCGGCTGGAGCCTGCCGTCGATGCCCTGGCCCCTGCCGGGCCGGAGACGTTCGCCGAATTCGAGGAAATCGAAGCGATCCCGCCGGTGGAGCGGCTGGGGTTCGTGGATGCCGTGCCGCTGGCGCCGTTCGCCGTCGATGATTTGCTCGCGCCCAGGCCGGTCTTCCCGCCGGCGCCCGCCGGGCCTTACGGCGCGCCGCCCGCCGTCAATGCGCTGGCGCTCGCCGGCCCAGAGATTCTGCCGGGTGAGGCGTTCCCGCCGATGGACGACTGCACGCACCTTGTAATGCCGGCTGCGCTGCCGGTATCTTGCGCGCCTAGCTATGTGAGCGACGAGCCTTACCATCCTGACCCTGCTGTGCTCGCGCTCGCGCCCGCCGAGCCGGAGACTTTTATCGCCGAGGTGGAGGAAGGCGAAGCGATCCCGCCGGCCGAAGACCGTTTCGATGTCGGGGTGACGCCGCTGCCGCCGGCCGAGACCCCCGCGCCGGCGCTCGCTTTCCCGCCCATCTCCCTCGAACCGTATGAAGAACCGCCGCCCGTCTTTGCGCTCATCCCGGATCGGCCTGAAGTCTTCGAACCGGAGCCGGCGGTTGAGATGGAGCCGCTGCCGGAGCCGGATTTCTTCGATCTATTCGACGAAGAAGAAGCCGAACCGGGCGCGGTTGAGCCGCCGGAGGATGCAGCCGGCGCGGAGGTTACGGAGGAGGATGTCCGGGCGCTCCTGGCGCAGATTGCGGTCATCCAGGAGGATATCGTCCGGGACGCGGGTGGCGCGCGCGACGACATCGACATTCACCAGCACGCGCTGCACTACGCGACGCAACTGCTGCGCGCGCAGACCGCCAGCGCTTACGACGAGGCGCGCATGATCGTGTATCGCGTGCGCGCCGACCGGGAGCACGAGGCCGGCGTCCGCGAGTGGACGCGCCGCTACAGCCGCCGCCTGCTGCTTTACCTTTCGCTGCTGACGGTCATCGTAGTGATCCTGGGCATGCTCGAACCGGCAGCGCGCGGCGCGGCGGCCCGGCTTGGATTGTCGCCGGCCGTCGCCGGCCTGTACATGCCGATGCTGTTCGGCGCGCTCGGCGCAATCTTCGGCGCGTTCTGGGTGCTCATCGAGCAGCTTTTCATCCGGCGCGACTTCGATCCGGTCTATGTGGCGTGGTATTTCCTCACACCGGTGATCGGGCTGATATCGGGCATCCTGGTATACGCCGTCGCTTACGCCGCCTTCGCCGGCGCTGCGATTTACCCGGTGTGGGCGCTGTGCTTCGCAGCCGGTGCGGCGTCGCTGCTGATCTGGAGACGCCGAAACCCGACCGCTTAGCCGTTCGCGCCGGCTTGATTTCTCATTTTCCCTTAACCTCCCCCACCTTGTAGAGCCTACCGGGCTGCGGTAGCATCATTTATGGCGGGGAGGAGACGCCATGCAGGATGAGCAACGGGTATATCGGGCGCGTCATCGGGGGGCGGTATGAAATCCGAGAACTCCTCGGAAGAGGGACCGTCTCCGACGTGTACCGCGCGCTGCACGTGCAATGCGATTGTTACGTCGCGTTCCGCATCGTGCACAAAAACCTCACCACAGGTAAGACATTCGCCAAGCGTTTCGACAAACTCGGCGCGGCGCTTGTCCGGTTAAAGCATCCTAATATCCGCGCAACGCAAGGTTTCGGCTATTCCGAAGCCGACGAGATGTACTACATGGTCATGGACTATGTAGAGGCAACGTCTTTGCGCGCCGTGCTGGATCAAATGGAGGCCGGCCGGCGTCTGCCGCTCGGCGAGACGCTTCGCATCACCCGCGACGTCGCCCGCGCCCTGGCCTATGCCCACCGCCACGATATCATCCATGGCAGCGTCCGCCCGACCGAGATCATGCTCCAGGCCGACGGGCGCGTGCTCGTCACCGGCTTCGGCATGCGCGATCTGGTCAGCCCCACCGCCCGGCTGGTCGGCGTGACTATCGACGACCCGGTTTACCGCGCACCGGAGCAGCACTGGCGCCAGCCCAGCCCTCCGACGGCGGACATCTACAGCCTGGGCGTTTTGCTGCACCATCTCGTCACCGGGGCAGCGCCCCAGGCCGGCGACCGGCTCGCATACCCGCCCGATCTGCCCGACGGCGTGGCGCAGGTGATCCGGCGCGCCGCCGCACCGGACCCCGCCCAGCGCTACAGCTCCGCCGAAGTCATGGCCGACTACCTGGCCGACCTGGCCGAGGCGTCACGGACCGGCGCGCTGGCATTGAAGAAGCCGCCGGAGCCGGCGCCCGTACCCACGCCCACACCCACGCCCGCAAGCGCTGCCGAAACCCCTCCGAATGGCGCCGCGCTGCCGGCCGCCACGCCGCCCGTGAACGAGATCCGCAAGACGCCGCCCGCCCCGATTCCCCTATCGTCGCTGCACGAAGCGCCGCCGGCGCCGGCGAACCGGCGCGGGCAGTGGCCCCGGCGCGCGGCGCTGATCCTGGTCAGCGTGTTGGTGCTGGTCGCCGCCGGCATCGCCGGCGCTTTGATGATGCAGGGCGGTGGAATCGGCGTGTCGCGCATCGCGCCGGAGGACGCTTCTCAGACCGCCACCGCTGCGACGCTCATCGCGCTGGCGACCGAGGTATCGGGCACCGGCACCGCGCTAGCGCTCACGCCGGCCGCCACGCCGACCGGCACGCCGACCGATACGCCGACGCTCACGGTCACCCACACGCCGTCGGTCACGCCGACGCCAGTTCCGAGCGCCACCCCATCACCGACCGCGACACCGACGCTGACCGCCTCGCCGACCACCACCGCGACACCGACGCCGACCGCCTCGCCGACCACCACCGCCACGCCGACGGTGACGGCGTCGAGCACGCCGACCGCCACGCTGAGCGCCACGTCCACCCCGTCGCCGACCACGACGCCCTCGCCGACGGTGACGCCGACCGCGACTCAGACACCCACTATGACGCCGACCTTTACGCCGACCGCGCTGCCCTACCTGCCGTCGCCTTACGTCGCGGACTTCGAGGGCGCCGGCCCGCTGGATGGCTGGGACTTCGACCCGGACGCCTGGGAGCTGGTGACCGGCGACGACGGCGACCGCGCGCTGTACGGGACCGGCGCGGTGGACAAGCTCGCCGTCGTGTTGGGCAGCAGCGCGACGCCGCCGGCCTGGGTGCACGGCTCCCTGCCCGGCCTGGTCATTGCGGCGCGCCTCAAGCTGCCCCCGGACGGCGGGATGCGCTTGATTTTGCGCAGCGGCGCGCGCGGCTTCTACGCGGTGCGCGTGCTGCCGGGGAGCGTGGCCTTGCAGCGCGCGCCGCTTGAGCGCGATTTGTACAGCGTCGAGAGCGGGCGGCTGGTGGGGATGTGGCCGGATGCGCCGGTCGAGGCGGGCCGGTGGCACCATCTGCTGGTCTGGCTGGACGGCATGAACATTTATATTTACTTGGACGAGCAGCTTGGCATTGCTTTCAACGAGGCGGATTTGCTCTTGCCCGGCGATATCGTGCTCCAAGCGTACCATGCCCGCCCGGACGCGCCGCTCGTGGTCGATGATCTGCGCATCGCGCCGCCGCACGCGGCCAGCCAGCATTTCAGCGCCGTCGTCTGGCCGGCGGCCTGGGAGCGCAGTTCGAGCGAGGCGGCGGCGCTGCGCCAGCACGACGACAACCGGTACATGCTGGTAACCGGCGCCGGCGACCTGGCGCCGAAGGACGCCGTATTTGACGACTTCGCCCTAAACTGCCGCTTCTGGAGCCAGGAAGGGGGCTTCCGGTTGTATGCGCGTGAGGGCGACGACGGCGCTTACCTGCTCGATTTCCACGCCGGCGCGCTGAATGTCGTGCAGCTTGCGCCCGGCGGCGCGATTGTTTCCAGCACAGCTTATCCGGGCGCTTATGACGGCGACGGCTGGCATGACCTGGCGCTCCGCGCGCTGGGCGACCACCTGTCCGTCGCCATCGACGGGGTGCGCCGGCACGACGGCGCGGCGCGCGGCGGCCCGCTGGCCGGCGGGCTGCGCTTTGCGCTGGCGGGCGGCGACGGGTTGGCGCTGGACGACTGCCTGTTCTACGCGCTCGACCCGTCGGCGGTCGATCCGGGCCGCTTCGCCTTCGATATCCTGGCGGCCATCGAAGCGCGCGACGCGGCGCTGGGTTTGCCGCCCAGCGGGCAGTACAACTTCTTCGAGAGCTTCAACTCCGAGCGGCAGACCGTCCACCTGTGGGAAGGCGAGAGTCTGGGCCGGTACATCGAAGATGCGAGCATCGAAGGGGTGACGCGCCGTTATTATTACCGGATGGTGTACCAGGGCCAACCCACCTGGCGACGCTGGAAGGATGATATTGCGCCTTTCGCGGGAAGCGATGCGTTCCCGTGCGGCGAGGATAACCCTGCTGCGTGCCAGGCCGCTAACTTTGTCGCCAGCGTCGATGTGAATTTTCCGCCGGGGCAGGGCGGCGCGGCGTGGTTGGGCGGGCGTGCGCAGCTCACCCCTACCGGGCTGGACCTGTATCACTACCGGCTCGAAGTCACGCAGGGGAGCGACGGCGCGCGCGCGGTCACGATCAGCTTGCGCGGGAGGGACGGGCCGGTTACCCTGTGGGAGGGACCGGAGCCGGACGGCTCGGACGGTTGGACCAACCTGATGATGGTCGCCAGTGGTGACCGGATTGCTTTCTGCGTCAACGGGCGCATGGTGTACGTGGCGACCGCCGTCCCGCTCGACACGATGGGGCGCGGTTCGGTGGCAATCGGCGTGGGCGAACACACCACCGCATGGTTTGACGAGTTGGTCATCCGCAGCCTGCACGACTTGGGACCTTATATGCCGCGTTGACCGGCGGGTGAGGGGACACTATGAAACTGCTGCGTCTGGCGTTTTTGGCGCTGCTGTTTGCCGGGTGCGATGTCGCGCCGCCCGAACCGACGAAAAGTCCGTTGGAGCAAACTTATATCGCCCGCACGGTGGTCGCGGTCAGTGTGCAGCAGACCATCGACGCCCAGGGCACACGGGCGGCGCTTAATCCTATCCCTTTTTCCCCCCCAACATTGACGCCCCTGCCAACGATGCCACGGATCACGCTCACGTACACACCGACCGCCACCGCCCCCTTTGCGCCTGCCGCGACGCCTGCGATGTCGCCCCCGGACTCCACACCGGAACCGGGCGGGGCCATTTCCCTTCCGCTGAAGCCGGGGTTATCGCTGGAACTGGAATGGGCCGAAGCGCTCGCGCAGGCCGGGCGGTATACGCCCAGACAGGGCTACTTCCTGGTGCTGCATGGAACCCTGGTCAACCGGGCAGCACAAGACCAGTGCGTTTACAGCCACGAAATCCGGCTGGGCTTCGAGGGCGAACGCTACCCGCCCTACGTGGAAGCGATGGGCACGATGCGCAGCACGTATAATATCGACTATCCGGGGCCGTTTAACGGGCAGTGCGCGCTGCCTAACAGCCGCACACCGACCTATATTTTATTCGACGTGCCGGCGCGCATGACCGGCTTCGCCTTTTTCTACCGGGATGTCCGGGCCGGGAGCTTGAGCCTGGCGCGGCGCGGCGACGGGAACTTCGATATTGTGCCGGGCGGTTAGGGCGAACCGGACGAAATCCCATGCACATCAACTTAAGGTTATCGTCGGTTGCGACGGGCAAGAATTTTAACCGCGAACCTTGCACAGCTAGGCTGGGTAAGGTTCGCGGTTTACTCTCTTTGCACTTCTTAAGTTGATGCATATGGGGGCGAACCGGACGAAATCCTATCCTCTCGCCAACGAAAACCATACGTCATGTCGCCGGCTATTGCCGTCCTGTTCGCTATCGATGTATGATGAATATAGACCACTCGTGATCCTGAAAATTTAGTTATACGGAGATGGCTGCATGAAAGCAATACGTTTACCTGTGTTACTGTTACTCACTTTAGCCGTAGTCGCCACCGGCTGCGACAGCCGGGCGCTGCTGGGTGCGGCGCTGGGGGGAGAGGGCGACGCCGCGGCTCCGCCGCAGCCGCCGGCCGTCGTCACCGCGACACCCGTCGCCCAACCGCCGGTTGTCGTCACGGCCACGCCGCCCGGCGGCGTCATCGTGGTCACGGCCACGCCGTCAGGGGATGCGACCGTGAATACTGCGCAGTTGAACCTGCGCTCCGGGCCAAGCCAGCAGTTCCGGGTGGTGACGGTGCTCAACCTGGGCGACCCGCTGACCGTCATCGGGCGCAGCAGTTATTCCAACTCGGCCTGGTTCAAGGTGCTGACGGCAACCCGCGTCGAGGGTTGGGTCGCGGGCTGGCTGGTGGATCTCAATATCGACATCAGCACCGTACCGGTCGTTGCGACGCCCGTCCCCCCGGCGACCAGCACACCCATACCGACTCCAACGCCCGCCGGGCCGCAAGTCAACTTCTGGGTCGATAGCGACCGCATCCCGCCGTCTACCTGCACGACCATTCACTGGCGCACTGCCAGCATCCGCGAGCTTTACTTCGAGGGATTGGGCGTGACCGGCAACGAAGACCGGACGATCTGCCCGCCCGCCACCCACACTTACGTTCTGCGTGTCGTCAAGCTCGACGGCAGCGTTGAGGAGCGGGCGATCACCGTCTACATCGGCAACGATCCCTCGGTCAACTTCCGCGCCGACCGCACGCAGATCGGGCCGAGTGAATGCACGACCATCCGCTGGGACGTGGAAGGGGTGCAGGCGGTGTACTTCGAGGGGATGGGCACGGTCGGGCATAGCACCGCTTACGTGTGTCCCGGCGCCACCAAGACCTATACGCTCAAGGTGCAGCGCACCGACGGCGGCATGCAAGAGTATTACGTCACGATCCAGGTGGATTCGGCCTATGGCCCTTAGACCGGGTTCTCGCTCGACGTAAGCGAACTTGACCGGTGAAGTCACAAAGGGCGAGCCGCGTACAGACTCGCCCTTTGTGGTCACGGGATGATGAGCACCTGCGCGATCTGGATATAGCTCCAGTTGGTAATGCCGTTGGCAGCCGCCAGCGCCGCCGGGCTGACGCCGAAGCGCGCCGCGATGCCGTTGAGGGTGTCGCCGGTGCGCACGGTATAGGTAACGACGGGCCGCGCAGGAGTCGCCTCCGGCACATAGAGCACCTGCCCGATCTGGATGTAGCCGGGGTTGGCGATGCCGTTGGCGGCAGCCAGCGCGGCTACACTAATCCCAAACTGCGCCGCGATGCCGCTGAGGGTTTCGCCGGTGCGCACGATATGGGTATAGGTATAGGTGTATGGACCTCCCCACGCAAGCGCCCGGTAGCCGCCGACGCCGGAGCTTTGCGCCGGCACGGTGGCCGTCGTGGGCGCAGGAGCCGCCGCGACCGGGCCGCCTGTGCCAAAGCTTTGATTTTCGGCGGCGCGGGCGGCGGGTTCTTCCGCCGGGCCGCCGCCGCTGCCGAGCAGCGGGACGCGCAGCACCCGGATATACGCAAACTGGCCCGGATCGGTGATGCCGTTGGCGGCGGCCAGCGCCGCTTCGCTCACGCCGAAGCGCGCCGCGATCCCGGCCAGCGTCTCGCCGGCGCGCACGACATAGGTCGCAGCAAGCGGGCCGCCCGTGCCCCCGGCGGCCCCGGCGAGCGGCTGCACGGCTGCGCCGCCGGCGCTTGCCGGGATGACGAGCACCTGGCCGTATAGAATCTGGTTGGGATTGGCGATGCCGTTGGCGGCGACGAGGGCGTCCATATCCACGCCGAAGCGCGCCGCGACCCCGGCCAGCGTCTCGCCGAACTGCACGGTATAAGTCTGGACGTTGAGCGCCGAGGCCGGGATGTTGCCGCCGCCCGACGACGGCTTGCCGTCCGGCAGGGCTTGCGGGATGCGCAACTGCTGGCCCGGCTGGATATCGTCCGGGCCGGCGAGGTCGTTCAGCGAGAGGACGGCGGCCTGACTGACGCCGTACAGCGCCGCAATGCTGTCAAGCGTCTCGCCCGGCTGCACGGTGTGGACGATGTCCTCCTGCGCCGCCGATGAGCCGATCCCGGCTGCCATACTGAGCAGCACGACGCCGATCAAAGCCGCGACTAACCCGCGCATGGCACCATCCCTCCCTACTCACTCACAGAATACGCCGTCCTCATTATACAATACAACCCGAACGGCTACGCCCCCGGCGTGCGGCTCCGCAAGAACTGCACCAGCAGCCGGACACCATAGCCGGTCGCGCCTTGGGGCGTGTAGGGCTTATCCTTGTCGCTCAGCGCCACGCCCGCGATATCCAGGTGCGCCCACGGATACCCTTCGGCGAACTGGCGGAGAAACATCGCCGAGGTGCCCACGCCGTCGGCGCGCCCGCCGCTCGTGTTCTTGATATCGGCGGTATCGCTTTTGAGCGCTTCTTTGTACTCGGGGTAAAGCGGCATGTGCCAGAGGCGCTCGTGTGTCTGCTCGGCGGCGGCGAGCAGCTGCGTACGCAGTTGCTCGTCTTCGCAGAAGATGGCAGCGGCCATGCCCTTGCCCAGCGCGACGACGCTCGCGCCGGTCAGGGTGGCGAGGTCAATCACGGCGGCGGGGGTGTAGCGATTGGCGTAGCTCAGCGCGTCGGCCAGGAGCATACGGCCCTCCGCGTCGGTGTTGATGATCTCGATGGTCTTGCCGTTGAGCGCCTTCACCACGTCGGCAGGCTTGTAGGCCGAGCCGCCCGGCATATTCTCGGTGGCGGGCACCAGGCCGACCACGTGCAGCGGCAGGTTCAGCATGCCGACCGTGTGCATCGCGCCGAGCACCGCGCCGCCGCCGCCCATATCACTTTTCATCGCCTCCATGCCCGGCCCCGGTTTGAGGTCGATGCCGCCGGAGTCGAACGTGATGCCCTTGCCCACCAGGACAATTGTCTCGGCGGCGGGGTCGGGGTTATGCTCCAGGATGATGAACTTAGGCGGCTCGTGCGTGCCTTTCGCCACGCCCGCGAACGCGCCCATCCCCAGCGCTTCGAACTCCTCCCGCTCCATCACCTGTAGGCGCATGCCGAAGCGCTCCGCGATTTGGGCGGCGGCCCCGGCGAGGTGGGACGGCGTAGCGACATTCGGCGGGTTGTTCACCAGGTCGCGCGTGAGGATAGCGCCCTCGGCGATGGCTTGCCCCACCGCTGCGCCGGCCTGCGCGGCTTCGAGCTGGTCGTTTTTGAAGACGACAATACTCAGCATCTCGATCGCGCCGGTTTCGTCTTCGTCGGTCTTGAGACCGCGCCAGTTATAGAGACCCAGCAGCGAACCCTCGGCGATGGCCTGCGCCGCCGCCTCGACGGTGAGGCCGGCCGCGCCCGCGCCCTGCAAGATGGTTGCGACCGTCTTCGCGCCGAGTTCGCGCGCTTTGCGGATGGCGGTCGCGGCGGCGCAGCGTACCGCCTCGATTGAGAAATCCTCCTGTTTGCCCAGGCCGGCGATCACCACGCGGCGCGCCGGGATGAGCGCGCGCGGATACAACACAGCGACCTGGCCGGCTTTGCCTTTGAAATCGCCGCCTTCGACGAGATCGGTGATCGCGCCGTTGGTCGCCTGGTCCACGGCGTGGGCCGCGCCGCCGGGCGCTGCGCCTTCAAAGAGGTTGACGATGATTGCGTCGGCTTCCTGTTCCTGGATCGCGCCGACTTTGACTTGTATATGCATGATTCTCCTTTGTGGTCCTTTACGGTATGGTGTGCTGGATAAAGAACGCCGACGAAGCGCGCGGCGGTGATTCACGCGCCGGGCTTATTCGGGCTGTTGTGCGACGATTTCGATATCGGGGAAGAAAGGCTTAATCGTGCCTTTGACCCAGCCTTCCAGCGTGCCGGGCGAGAGTGGGCATCCCAGGCACGCGCCGCCGAGTTCGACCGTAGCGACTTTACCATCGAAGCCGGTCAATTTGACCGAACCGCCGTGGTAATATTCGATGTACGCCGAAACGGTCCCGATAAGCGCTGTCAAGCGATCATAGTCGCTCGCGTCGTGGGGGATCTTTGCGGCTTCGGGTGAAAGGTCTACCATTGGCTTTCTCTCCTCATAACAGGTGTTACATATTGAGTATATCCGGCGTTGCGGATAGTCTATCATTAAAAGCGTATGCAATTTGGCGGATAAATGTCAAGTGTTGTTCGTTGCGTGTTGTATAATTGTAGAAATGTAAGTCGAGTGCAGAGAGCAATGGACGATGGCAGAAGTCGCACAACTGAGCGAATCGCAGGCGAGGCTGGCGAACCTGGTCGATTCACTGATAGACCATCTGGAGAAAGTTCGTGACGCCGAATCGCCGGAGTTGTCGCAAGAAGAGGCGCGCGCCGGTCTTCGGGCTGCCGCTGATTTGAAATGGGAGATTGTCGTTGGGTGGTACAGAGACGAGAGCATCAGTTTGAGCCGAGCCGCAGAGCTGCTGGATACGAGCCGTTGGGAATTGGAAGCCCGGTTCCGTGAGAATGACATCCCTTTACGAGTAGGACCGCAAACTTTCGATGAACTGAGGCGTGAAGTTGGGGAGGTAGACAAAGTATTAGGCGATGCGGAGTTGTCTTGAGGTGGTTTGTTGTGATAACGATCCTCGACAACACGGTGATTTCTAATTTTGCCAGGATCAGGCGCGTTGACTTGCTGACGGATGCATTTCCTCTTGGCTGTGTCACAACCGAATCTGTCCTCAAGGAACTTCAGGCAGGAATTGCTCAAGGCCACCTTCCTGCTGATTTGAATTATCAGTCTATCTTGGTTGTTGAGCTTGAAGAGCGCGAGATGACACACTTGGCGGATACCATCCACTTAGGGCAAGGAGAATGGTCTTGCATTGTCGTTGCAGAGTCACGCGGGTATATGTTTGCGAGCGACGACCTGGATGCGCGGCGGGAGGCGCACCGTCGGGGAATACTCACCAGCGGAACAATTCGCGGATTATTGGTATTGGTCAGACGTAAAGCGATATCGCTTGAGGAAGCCAACCAGATGTTGGCGGGGTGGTGGTGACATATTGACTGATGACTTGGTTTACCTCACCCCCTAGCCCCCTCTCCATGACATGGAGAGGGGGAACCGGAGCCG
>JAFGMM010000113.1 GCA_016927535.1 Anaerolineae bacterium | reverse complement strand
GACTCCCCTCGCCCCTTGAGGGAGAGGGGACGGGGGTGAGGGGGAGCAGGCGCTTAAGTTGATGCATATGGGGCGGGTTTGAAACCCACCCCTACATATGGCGGGCGCACCGCCGACCAGCCCTATATAGCGGGTGTACTATGCAAGGAACCAATGCTACTTTAGCCATGCTCGCCGTGGTTATTGCTAGGAGAATACCATCATGACTCTACCCCCGGTGACCGTGCGTCCGGTGCGCAGCCGCGCCGAGTGGCGCACGATGATCGAATTTCCCTGGGCGGTGAACGAAAGCGACCCTAACTGGGTGCCGCCGCTGCTCTCGCAGCGCCGCCTGATGTTCGACCGGGTGCGCAACCCGATCTGGGAATACCTGGATGGCGAGTGCTTCATCGCCTGGCGCGGCGAACAGCCGGTCGGGGTGATCTGCGCGGCGGTCAATCCCCGGCACAACGAATTTCACAACGAGAAGATGGGTTTCTTCGGCCACTTCGACCTGTACGAAGACCAGGAAGCCGCCGCCGCCCTGCTCGACGCCGCCGCCGATTGGGTGCGCGCGCGCGGCATGACGGCGCTACGCGGCCCGCTGAACCTGACCATGCAGGACCCGCCCGGCTGCCTGGTCGAAGGGTTCGAGTACCCGCCCTCGATTATGATGCCGCATAACTGGCCCTACTACGGCCGGCTGATCGAGGGCGCAGGTCTCGGCAAGGTGATAGACCTGTGGGCCTGGGCCGGCAGCGCCGAAGACGTATTCAACAGCTCCAAGTACGACCGGATGATGGCGATCCTGGACAAGCAGCGTGTGCGGCGCGGGATCACCGTGCGCCGGGGCAACGTCAAAGAACTGGATAAAGAAATCCGCCGGCTCCAATATCTTTACCATGAAAGCTGGTCGCAGAACTGGGGCTTTGTCCCGCTGACCGAGCGCGAGATCGACCAACTGGTCGAAGACCTGACCTTCTTCTACGACGAGCGGCTGGGCTTCTTCGCCGAGCGCGGCGAGGAGCAGTTGGGCTTTGTGCTGCTGCTGCCGAACTTCAACCAGGTGCTCAAACTGGCCTACCCGCGCCCCGGCACGCCGGAGTGGATCACCCTGCTCAAGGCGCTTTGGCACTGGAAGATCAGGCCCAAAATCAACCAGATCCGGGTGATCCTGCTCGGCGTGCGCGAGGCGTATCGCGGCCAGGGCATCGACCGGATGCTGCTGGCGCGGGTCTTCCCGGCGGCGGTGGAGGCGGGCTACTACTGGGGCGAGGCAAGCTGGCTGCTGGAGACCAACGACGCCGTGAACCGGACCACCGAGGCGAGCGGGTTTAAGCGCTACAAAGTCTATCGAATTTACCAGCGGTCGGTGTGACCGGTCGGCGGGGGGTTAAAAGCCCATGCGCCCGGCCGGTTCTTTGTGCTTGCCGGTCAGCGTCCATGACTGGTTGCTGAGCCGGCCGGCGCCCAACAGCGACTTGGTTAAGTCGCCGCCGGAGATGACCAACTCGGCGAGCGCGCCTTCGATGTGTTCGTCGGTGATAGGAGGCAGGCCCGGCCCTTCGGTTTCTTCGCCGGCAAAGAGCGCCGCTTTGCGCAGCAGCTCGCGGATGAACGCCGGGCTTGCACCCTCGGTCTTGTGGTATAGGTGCTCCGGGTCCTTAAGTTTCAGATCTAACCCTTTGCCGTAAAACTTGAACAGGCGGCGGCGCGCGTCCATGTCGGGCAGCGGAAACTCAAACGCTTGGTCGATGCGGCCTGGGCGCGAGACGAGCGCCGGTTCCAGCACTTTGGGCCGGTTGGTGGTGAGGATGAAGAGAATATCGGCGTCGGGGCTGAGGCCGTCCATCTCGTTGAGTAGGTCGTAGAGCACGGTCGTGCTGGCAAGCCCCAGGTCGCGCTCCTCGGCCACCAGGTCCACATCTTCCATGACCACCATCGCCGGGGTGAGGGCGCGCGCCAGCGCAATCGCTTCGGGCAGCATGGTCAACGCCTGCGCCGAAAGCAAGATGATCGTGCGCTCGCCCCGGAAGCAGCTTGCCAGGTAGTTGATGGTCAGGGTCTTGCCGGTGCCGGGCGGCCCGTAGAACAGCAGCCCCCGGCGCACGTGGCGCCCCGCCGCGCGCAGCCGCCCGACCTGGCGCGCAAAGCCTAAAGTGTTGCGCTCGATCCGCGCGAGCAAATCTTCGGGCAGCACGATGGAATCGCGCTCGACCTCGGTCAGTTCGTGGAAAGTAATCTGCGACGGCTCGCCGAAGCCGGCCGCGACCGGCGATATCACTTTGCCCCGGTAGATGTTGTTCTCGCGCACCAGGCCGCGGATTTCGCTAAGCAAACTTTCGGCTTGGGCTTTGGTGCGCGCCATGACCTCCAGGCTCATGTTAGCCTGCAAACGCAGCCCTGCCGATCCTTTCACCAGGATCACCAGGTGGGTATCGCCGTCCTGCACCAGGTACAGACCCCACTGCACGCACTGGAGGTATTCGCCGCCGGCAAGCTCGACGCTGCGGTATGCCACTGGCCCGACCATCAGCCCGGTTGGGCCGCGCCCGGCGCTCTCCGAGGCCAGCGCCGAAAGGCCAAACCCGCCTAGATAACCGTGCTCTACAGCAAAACCCAGGAGTTCGTATGTGCGGCCTTCTCGAGCGAGATAGGTTTCGAGTGCAAGGTGAACATTGGGGAGGTCGCGGTCGGGGTATTCTTCGGCCACGACGTGGGTATTGAACAGCCCTTCGCCCATGAACGCGCGCACGCGCACCGCGAGCAAATCTTTCGCATCCACGTCGGACACGTGCCGGTTGACATGTTCCAAGAAGTCCTGGAACGCCTGGCCGAAATCGTCGATTGAGAATTGTTTATTGCCGTTTACCGACATTCTGGTCCTGCTCTCAAACTTTTTTCTAACTACTGGTAGCATTGTACCCAGGAATTCTTTTTGGGCTAATTGATTAGCGTGATTCGATTATGTTAATAAGTGAAATACGAAAAGTTCACGTCCCGGACATTGCGGTCTCTAGGAATTCGCGGGGTGGACAGACGACCTGCGCGGAGTCCGCGTTTTATGCGCGATTCCCGGGGCGGGTTTGAAACCCGCCCCTACGCAGCCGCCGCGATTCGTAGGGGCGTCCCGGCGGGACGCCCACAATATGGCTTCTGTCTGCCCCGCGAACCTCTGAAGACCCGAACATTGCGGGCGTCTTGAGCACACCGTAAGTATACAAGCTTTGCCCGGCGATTGGGTATGAGAATCCATAAGCGATAAATAAAGAGGCGGGCACGACACAACGCTCGAAAGCGGCCGGCAAAGGTCCGGGGCACGACGCGCGTCGTGCCCCGGTGTCAAGTTCTGCGGCTCTAATGGATGAATCAATTAGGTGGCAGACACTCACCTCACCCCCCGGCCCCCTCTCCATTGGGATGGAGAGGGGGAGAATCCGGCGGATTGGTGGTTCTTAAGCCCCTCGCCACCTGTGATACCGTTGGCGAAACCGGAAAAGAGCGCCGAACCGGGCGGTAGGGGCGGGTCTGAGACCCGCCCAGG
>JAFGMM010000112.1 GCA_016927535.1 Anaerolineae bacterium | reverse complement strand
CCCTCGCCCCTCGTGGGAGAGGGGTTTGGGGAGAGGGGGAACAGGCGCACAAACGGTCAAAATTCTTAAGTTGATGTGCATGGGGGGACAGAGGGGGTGAGGTTATCTTGTAAGAAACATCAAAATGAATCAGCCCTGGGGCTTTTAAGGTTTGAACTTTGGGCGGATGGAATGTGAGAAGGGAGTCTATTCTAACTCCAGCGCCAGCGCATTTAGGAAATCCAGCACCGGCGGCGTGACATCACCCACGTGTACGGCATGCACGATCCCATCCGAATCGATCAGCAGGCTTGTCGGGATAGCCACCACGCCGACCTGCTCACTCACCGGGTCGCCGGCCATCAACGCATAGGGCGCTTCCGGGTAGTCATCGAGGAAGGCGCGCGCGCCCTCCGGCGTGTCCCACACATTGACAAAGATGACTTCGAAGCGCGCGTCGCCGGCTGCCTCGGCCTCGGCCAGCAGCGGAAACTCCGAGATACACGGCCCGCACCACGACGCCCAGAAGTTGACCAGCTTCGGCCCGGCGATGCGGTCCAGGATCACCGGGCGGCCTGACGCATCGTACAGCACGAAGCCGGCCAGTTTTTGTCCATATCCGATCTGCGGGATGGCGTCGATGTGGCCCAACTGCCCGCCGCGCCAGATGGTGACATTGCCCCGTTCTACGTTGTCGGCCTGCACCGCGCGGGCCAGCGCCGCCAAATCGGGCGTCTGGCCCTCCTGCGCTGCCGCGCCCGGCGCCCATATGCTCAGCGTTAATAGAAATAGAAAAAGCACTCTTATCGCTTCGCGCATTGCTTTAATCCTATCTGCTCTGCCTGGCGTCTGTTATTGTTCGAGTTTGATGTCCAGCCGCCGAACTGCCGCCAGCAGCCCGGTTTGCAGGTCGCGCAGCGTGTCGATATCGCTCCAGTCGATTCCCAGATCGACGACGGTCTCAGCTACGGCATCTGAAATGCCGGTGATGATGGTCTGGGCGCCTTTGAGCCGTGCTGCCTGGATGGTCTTGTTCAGGTGGTCGGCCACGCCGCTATCGACCACTGCGACGCCGGTGATGTCGATAATAACAATTTTGGCGCGGTATTCGCTAACGCCGGCCAGCAGCCAGCGCGTAATGTCGCGGGCGCGGCCGGTGTCGATATGGCCGATCAGCGGCATCACGATGATCCCCTGCATCACCGGGATGATCGGCGTCGAGATCTCGCGGAGCGTCGCCTCCTGCGCCTGGATGATTTCGTCCTGCGAGCGCGCCCGGTCCGCTTCGGCCTGTTTTTGTTCGGTCAGGTCGGTGATCATATTCGCCATGTAGACCGGGCTGCCTCTGTCGTCGCGGATGAGGAAAAAGCTCTCCAGTGTGGGGATTATCCGACCGCTCTTGGAAAGCAAGAACAGTTCACCTACCCACTGTCCCTTTTCCATTACGGTAGGCAGAACCTCGTCTCGTATTTTGGCATGCGATTCTTCGGGATGGAACATGAAAGCCGACTTGCCGAGTATCTCATCCCGGTTCGTTTCCTCGACCATGCGGCAAAACGTCGGGTTCGCGTAGGCCATTAACCCATCCAGCGTCGTCATTGCCAGGCCCTGCCCGGCGGCCTCGGCGAACTGCCGGAACAACAGCGCCTCCTGGGTGCGTTGGGCGACCAGTTTCTCCAGGTTCGCTTCCAGCGCCTCAGTCGCCATTTGGCTTGACAGCAGCCAGTGGTTGCCCAGAATGCTCAGCCATTCCAGATGACGAGCCGGCCGCTGGCTTGCAAGGATTTCTTGTACCACCAGATAGGTAAAACGCGACGACTTCGCCAGCGTCGTTGCCGGGGCGCCTCTTGATAATGCGACTTGCGAATGTTGTTTGCTGGTTTCGGCCCAGTCACGTTTTCCGCGCAGCGATTCGACATATACGTCAAGACCAGAATTTACATTTGCGCGCATGGCATCATCCGGGCGAGTGTCGCCCGGTTCTTGCGCTCTGAGTAATTTTATATAGGCGTCGGCGATCTCGTTCTTGTTCTCTTCTATCCAATCTGCCAGTGATTCGAACTCTGCAGACATGATGTCACTCCTTGGCGCTCGCCAGCACCAACGATACATGTGCGCCGTATTAAACAGCAACCGTTCTCGAAAAGTAATAGAGATTATCGGTGTTCTCCGGCTGTTGCGCAAGTCTATCCCGTGTCCGGACGCCCGGCCCTGCCGCCATTCTGCTATGGCGGCGAATGCGCCTCTGCTGGTATCATCGGCGCGTGCCGAGAGGAGGTCATTATGTCGGAGATCGTAACCATCAGAGCGCGCCGCGCCGATGACTGGGCCGGCGTCTACGAGATCTATTCGCACGAGCACGTCGCGCGCCGGTCGCTGCGCGTGCTTTACCCGTCGCCGGATGCCGTCCGCGAGGCGGTCGCAAAGGTCGATGAAACCCTTCATGCACTGGTCGCCGTGATCGCCCAGCCCGACCGGAGCGAGCGCGTGGCGGGGCTGCTCGATCTGCAAACCAGCAAATGGCATCGTCGCAAGCACGTCGCTTCCTTGCATCTCGCCGTGCATCCCGATTATCAAGATGTGGCAGGCGAAGCGCTCATGGCGGCGGCGCTCGACCTGGCGGATAGCTGGTTGGGGCTGCGCCGTGTCGAACTCGATGTATTCACCGACGACGCGCCGGCCATTGCCCTGTACGAAAAGTGCGGCTTCACGCGCGAGGTCACCGTCCGGCGCTACGCCATCCGCGACGGCGACTTTGCCGACGCCTTCGTGATGGCGCGCATCAACGAGCGCCTGGGCGGGCGGCGCAAAGCCGAGGGCAGTCCGACCGGGTTTCTGGGCAGCCCGCGCGCTAAGGAGCGCCCGCAGGTCGTCGTGCGCGGGCAGCGGCTCAGCGACGTCGAAGCGCTGTACGAGATGTATAACACGTCCAGCGCCTATGCCGGCACGATGGGCGTTCCGTACCGTTCGCTCGACGATATCCGCCGGATGATGGAGCACCCGCACGAGGGGTTTTACCCGCTCGTCGCCGAAGTCGATGGGCGCGTGGTGGGCAGTTCGGGTATCTCGTTCATGTTCGGGCGGCGGAAGTATGTCGCCGGGGTGGGGATGATCGTCCATCCCGACTACCAGGGCGTGGGCGTCGGCACGGCGCTGATGCGCGCAGCCGTCGATATGACCCAAAACTGGTCAGAGATCCGCCGCCTGGAATTGGAAGTCTACCCCGACAACCTCCACGCCATCGCGCTCTACGAGAAGTTCGGCTTCGAGCACGAGGGCTGCCTGCGCGACTACGGCTTTCAGAACGGCTTCTATATCGACGCGCTGAAGATGGCGCGCCTGTTCGACTGAAGATGAAGAGGACCATTATGGCCGACAAACGGTTTAAGACGAATAGTTTCGTCGGGGCGGTACAGGTGGCGCTGGCGCTGGTCACGGCGCCGCTCGCGCGTTTGTGGTACAACGCCTGGGGCGCGACCGCCGAAGAGGTCAAGCGCGCGCTGCCGGGCGACGACATTGTACCCCGGCCCAAGCTGGCCTATACCCGCGCCGTCGCCATCCGCGCGCCCGCCGCCGATATCTGGCCCTGGCTGGCGCAGTTGGGGCAGGGACGCGGCGGCCTCTACAGCTACGACGGCCTGGAGAATCTCGCCGGCTGCGACATCCACAGCGCCGGCCGCATCCTGCCCGAATGCCAGGATTTGAAAGCAGGCGATCACATTCGCTTTGGCCCGGCGGAGAAGAAATTCCCCGGCCAGGTGGTCGCTGCGCTGGAGCCGGGAAAGTACCTGCTCATGTACGCGCTGGACCCGGCGACCCGCCAGGCGTCCGAGAGCGCGACCTGGGTCCTCTACCTGGACGAGAAGCCGGACGGCGTCACCCGCCTGATTGCACGGGCGCGCAACGGCTACGAGCCGGGGCTGATGAACCATATCCTATGGCACATCGTGGAGCCGCTCAACTTCGTGATGGAGCGCCGGATGCTGTTGGGCATCAAGGCGCGCGCGGAGGCGTTGGGCGGGTAGTCTGAGCGCGCGACGTTTGTCTAATCCGGGGGATTTGCCTATGAAAAAGCAACGGCTCTTGCTTGGCGTTGTGGCGCTGCTGCTTGTCGGCCCGGCTGTATCGGCGTGGGGGCAGGAGGATGGTTTCCCCTTGCCTGATCTGGAGGTGATTACGCCGGAGAATGCGGGGAGGATTCAGGAGTTGGCAGTATTGAGTCTACTGGATATAGAGGGCTTGGAAATTGAGGAAGGATTCTTCAGTTGTGTGACCAGTATAGCTTTTACTTCTGATGGATCAACTATTACTCTGAGTACTTATAAGGGCTACTTAATACTTTTGGATGTTGGAACAGGGGAATGTTTGGAAGCGACGGGGGCTAATAGCTGGTTGTTAGGGGGACTGCACCTAGCTCTCAGTTCGGATGGTGCAATATTAGCCACGGTCGGGGATCATGTCGCGTTATGGCACATGGCGACGATTGAGCCTTTTGCTCTGTTGACCGGACATTCCATGTCTGTAGTCAGTGTAGCATTTAGCCCTGATGGTACGTTGGTAGCGTCAGGAGGCGGACATAACGACCCCAGCATTTTGTTGTGGCAAGTGGCTGTTTGGGATGACCTATCGGGAGAGTCGATGGAGGTGGAGACTCCTCAAGGCGACTACACGCTCATAGAAGTAGAAACTCCTCTAGCTAGCATGTGGGGGCACTCCGAATCCGTGGAAAGCCTGGCATTTAGTCCTGACGGGATGACTCTGGCTTCTGGGGGATGGGAACGACTAGGAGACGGTTCGGTCTATCTGTTCCCGGTCATAGATGATAATGGTGAGGTAGTGAAGGGACGTCGTCCACATGATGAGATGCTTTATGAGTTGGAATGGTATGCGCGCGTGAATAGCATCGCATTTAGCCCAGATGGAAAGTGGCTGGTTTGTGGAAATTCGGACGGGTTGATTTGGCGCTGGAATGCAAGGTCTCCCTGGCAAACGATCAATGTATTGGGAAGGCATGACGAGGAAATTCGCAGTGTCGTGTTCAGCCCTGATGGAGCAATGTTGGCAACGGGTAGTGGTGGATGGAATGATAACGGCACAGTACGTCTGTGGGATTTCTCAACTTGGGAGCCTCTGACTGAAATTGAGAGTTATCCCGGCGAGGTTTATAGTGTAGCATTTGATCCCAAGGGAACTTTATTAGTTTTCGGGGGTACAGACGGCACCATCCGGCTGTGGGGCGTCCCCGCCGACAGATAACGATCTTTAAGTGACATGGAGAAAATTTATCAATGACTCAATCATCCTACGAAGTCGTCCGCCGCGCCGTTGAATTCGAGCGCCCCGACCGCCTGCCGGTGCGCTTCGATGCGCTCGGTCTCAACGACACGCACGGCGTCGGCTGGAACCAGACCGGCACTGGCGACCACACGCTGCGCGAAACCTACGATGAGTGGGGCTGTATGTGGCAGCGCAGCGAGCAGGCCAACATGGGCCAAATCAAGGGGCACCCGCTGGAGGACTGGGCGGCGCTCGACGGCTACCGCTGGCTCGACCCCGACGATCCCGCTTTCTACGAAGGTATGGAGGCGAAGTTCGAAGGTTCGGACGGCAAGTACATTATGACCAGCATCTTCATGCTGCTGTTCGAGCGCATGCACGCGCTGCACGGTTTCCAAAACACCCTCACCGACCTGTACCTTGAGCGCGCGAAGATCGAAATGCTCGCCGACCGCATCGTCGAAATTCAGACGCGCATCATCGAGAACATCGGCGCGCGCTTCCCCGGCCAGATCCACGGCTTCGGCTTCACCGACGACTGGGGCACCGAACAGGCGCTTATCATCAACCCGGCGCTGTGGGACGAGTTCTTCAAACCGCGTTACAAGAAGCTGTTCGACGCCATCCACGCGCAGGGCTGGCACGTCTGGATGCACTCGTGCGGGCGCGTGAACGATATCCTGGCGGGCTTGATCGAGGTCGGCTGCAACGTGGTGAACTTGCAGCAGCCGCGCGCGCTGGGCATCGAAGAAGTGGGCGCGGCGTTCGCCGGGCGGCTGTGCTTCGAGTCGCTGTGCGATATCCAGCATACGCTGCCGTTCAAAGGGCCGGACGAGATCAAGGAAGAGGCGCGGCTGTTGTTAAAACATTGGGGCACGCCGGAGGGCGGTTTCGTCCTCTCCGATTACGGCGACGGGCGCGCTATCGGCGTGAGCGACGACGTGAAGCGGATTATGCTCGATGCTTTCATGGAGGCCGACCCGTGGCAGAAACGGTAACGGCGGCTGGTCATGATGGCCGTCGGAGCTACGAAAAACGTAACCCACAAACCCCGCGCCGGGTGTGTTATTGCAGCGGCTTTGATTGGTATTAATAACATTTATAAGGAGATTGATCGGTGGCTTTTACCATCCGCCCCGGCGTCCTCGACGACCTCCCGCGCTTCGCCGACCTGGACGGGCGCGTGTTTGCCGGTCCGGGTCGTTCTTACGATATGCTGTACGATCTGGTCGCCAATCACCTGCCCAACATGCCCGGCTTCAAGCCGGAATACTTGCGCCTGGGTATGGTCGATGGCGAGTTGGCGGCGCAGGCTCAGATCGTCCCTTTCACGATGAGCTATGGGCGCGCCGCGCTCAACGTAGGCGGTATCGCCAGCGTCGCCACCGACGCGGCGCATCGCGGCAAGGGCTACGCTACGGCGATGATGCGCGACGGCATCCGCTACCTGGAGGCGCACAAATTCGATATCTCGCTGCTGGGTTCGATCCCGGCCAACTTTTACAACCGGATGGGGTATGCCAACGTATGGCCCAACTACCGGCTGCGGGTTGCCCCGCGCGACGTGGACACGCTCAGCGCCGACCGGCTGGGCGGTGCGCTGCCCGTGGTCGAGGTGCGCGAGCTGACCCCGGACGATTACCCGGCGGCGCTGGCGCTCTACGACCAACACTGGGGTAAACGGTACGGCGCGCACATCCGCAGCCTGGATTACCTGACGTGGCGGCTGGGCCGGGTGTTTATCTACAAGCGCGCGGCGTTCGATGGGAGCGGGCGGCTGCGCGGCTATATGCTTTCGCACCGGCACAATCCCGTTATCGAGGTGGTTTCGTCGGACGCCGAGACCACCGCCGCGCTGCTGCGTGAGAGCGTCGCGGCGATCATGGCGCACGAGACCGACGCCGAAGCGCGCGAGCAGCCTTTTACCTGGGGGGTGCCGCCCGATTCGCCAGTCGTGCGGCACGTGCGCGCGCTGTGCCCGGTGTCGATCTGTACCGAGTGCTACCCTAACAAGGGCTGGATGGGCCGCATCATCGACCTGCGCAGCACGATAGAGCATCTGCTGCCCGAACTGCAAGCGCGCATCCAGGACTCGCCCTATGCGCGCTGGGCGGGCCGGCTGCGCATCGAGACCGATATCGGGCAGGCGACCGTCGCCTTCTCACAGGGGCGGCTGGCGCTGGGCCGCCACGTGCGCGACTCGCTGGTCACGCGCCTGAGCCAGACCGATCTGATCCAACTGATCTTTTCTTACGTGACGCCGGCGGAGGTCGCCGCGCGGCAGGGCGTTCACTTCGACGCGCAAACGACCGGCCTGCTGGAGGCGTTGTTCCCGCCGGTCGTCGCCGATTTGGGCGGCGTCGATTGGTTTTGACTCGTTTCTGTTTCAAGGGGTTGACTATACCGCCGTGCAGCGCTGTAAGAGGATGAGATTTCACCACGGAGTCCACGGAGAGCACGGAGATTTCCTTTTCCCCTCTCCGTGACCTCTGTGTACTCCGTGGTTATTCTTAAAGGGGATTATTTTATGACGCAAGAACTGACCGTCCGGGGCGCTGCGCCCGAAGAGTACCCGAAAGTCGCCGACCTGTGCGCGCGCTGCTTCAAAGGCGGTGCGCCCTGGGAGAGCTACGAACGCCTGTATGATATCTTTTTTAAGTACAGCTTGCAGTCGCCGAACTTTGCATACGATCACGTGCGCACCGGTTGGCTGGGCGATAAAGTCGTCTCGCACGTGCGCGTTTTCCCTTATGAAATGTATTACGGTAAGTCTACGCTCACCGTGGGCGGCGTAGGCGGCGTCTGCACCGATGAGGCTTACCGGAGACGGCATTACGCATCCGCCGTCATGCGCGACTCGTTGCGCCACATGGCCGGAATCGGCTGCGATATCTCGGCGCTGCACTCCGGCCCGATCGGTTATTATACGCGCTTTGGCTATGCCTGCGCCTGGCCGTTTTACATGCTGCGCTTCGTCCCGCACGACCTCGATATGCTCGCCGCCGACAAAGCGGACGGCGTGACCGTGCGCCCGGTCACCGAGGACGATTATCCTGAGATGCTGGCGCTTTACAACCGGGATTACGCGGAGCGGCCCGCATCGGCTACGCGGACGGTGCGAAACTTCGCCTGGCGGCTGGATGGCGATTTCCCACGCACCCGCGCGGCGGTCGGTGCGGACGGCCGGCTGCGCGGCTACCTGGCCGGTTGGCATTGGATGAACACCGGTGAGGTCGTCACGGCGGATGAAGCTGCTACCGCCGCGCTGCTGCTCGATATCGTGGCGGATGCGAAGCGCGAGGCCGAGGGCAAGGACGAGGCGGAAGCCCGCGAACTCCTGGGAAAGCCGTTCTGGTGGATCATCCCGCCCGATGTGCCCGCCGCGCGCCATGCCCGCGCACTGTGCCCGGTATCGACCATCTCGTACACGCGCCCCGCCGCCGAGTGGATGGCGTGCATCGTCAACCTGGAGAGTACCATGCAGGAGCTTCTGCCGGAACTGGAGGCGCAGTGGGCGCGCTCGCCTTATGCACGCTGGACCGGCAGCCTGCGGCTCGAAACCGATATGGGCGATGTGACGCTGGCTTCTCTGGATGGCAAGCTGGCGCTGGACGAGCGCGCGCCGGCTTCGCGCGTGGTGCGCATGAACCAGACCGGCCTGGTGAAGTTGATCTTTGCGTATGCGCCGCCGGAGGAGATCATCGCGGCGGGCGACATCGAGCAACTCGACGATGAGGCAGCGGGGATGCTCAAAGCGCTGTTCCCGCCGAGGATTTGTCACCTTGCTTACATCGACGAATACTGATATTAGCCGCCACTCCGAGCAGGCCGCCGCGCGCGGTGAGCCGAGCTATGTCTGGCGCAGCGGCCAGGAGCGCCGCCTGGCGATGGTTAACCGGTGGGCACCGCTGGAAGGCGCGCGCGTGCTGGAGGTTGGTGTGGGCGTCGGGATGTATCTCGACCAGATCGCCCGGCGCTATACCCCGCACGTGACCGGCGTCGATATCGAGTTCGCGCGGGTGGCGCGCGCGCGCGCATTGGCGCCGGGCGTGGCGGTCGCCGCCGCCGAGCGCCTGCCTTATGCGTCGAACACCTTCGACGTGGTGCTTTCTAACGAGGTGATCGAACACGTGGCCGACGACCGCGCCAACGCCCGCGAGATGGTGCGGGTGCTCAAACCCGGCGGCCGGCTGGTGGTTTTCTGCCCCAATCGCGGCTACCCGTTCGAGACGCACGGCGTCTATTGGCGCGGGCGCTACCGCTTCGGCAATATCCCGCTGGTGAACTGGCTGCCCGATTCGCTGCGAAACCGGCTCGCGCCGCATGTGCGTGTGTACACGGCGCGCGGCCTGCGCTGCCTGTTCGACGGCGCGCCGGTGCGCGTGGTGCATCACGGGCGGATTTTCGGCGGGTACGACAACATCGTGCGGCGCGCGCCGGCGCTGGGGCGGTGGGTGCGCGGCGTGCTGTATTGGGCGGAGGGGACGCCGCTCCGGGTGTTCGGGCTGAGTCATCTGTTGGTGGTGGAGAAGGTGAGTTAATGTGTTAGCGCGTCGATGTGGAATGATGCGCCGCTCAGCCGCATCGCGCGCCAACAAGCAGCGCACACCGCTGAGATTATACTTGTGCCGGTCTGCGCGATCATAGAAGCAAAAATTTACATTTGCAAAGTCTTGCAGTTAATAGGCTGTTGTAAAAGAGTGGCGTCGGTGGGATTCGGCTTTCAGCACTCCAGCATTTTAATTGTCTAAGCTCAAGTTTTTAGTACAATAAGAATAATGGCTCTTTAGGGGTTTCCAGGGTTTCTGCCACAACATACGAAAATCACTCCGAATCACCCATATTTTAATGAGCGTGCGGTGCGTTTGTACGCATTCTTCAGCCCGATTGATGCGACTTTTTAAGCGAACCTTTATTTGCCCCGGAAATTGATGTCGTTAGCGAGTAGACTCGATGTGTCCCGAAGTTGGTTAGTCAAGTTGTGATAACCAAGAGATTTCGGTGGCGGTGACATATTGACTGATGACTCGGTTTACCTCACCCCCACGCGCTAACGGGCAGCCTCTCTCCACGCCGTGAAGAGGGGGATCGGAGGCGTCGAATCGCGGTCTTCTCCCCCTCTCCATTGATATGGGGCGGGGGGCGGGGGTGAGGTATCAGTCAAAGAGTCGCCGCTACCCAAAAAGCGTCCGGCAGTGAATTGAGAGGTTTGAGAATTGATGGTCACAGAAATCGACAGAATTTTTATACAATATCAATTCTTAGGCTTGCGAGCGAATTCGCCAGCAATACCGAAATTCTCAAAGAACCGGAATAGTCAGAAAGATTGTGTCAGTTATCAAAAACTCAAAAAGGGACTGTTGCTTCTTGCTTTTTTATGGATAATCCTGCTGGGCACGCTCATTACACGTGCGCAGAATGGTGAGGGTCAGGGCCTGACGATTGGGTTTTCTCAGGTAGGGTCGGAGAGTGATTGGCGCACCGCCTTCACCGAAATCACCCTGGCTGAGGCCGAGCGGCGGGGAATCAATTTGTTATTTTCCAACGCAGAAAACAGCCAGGAGGCCCAAATTGCGGCCATTCGGTCTTTTATCGAACAGAAAGTAGATGCGATTATCTTGGCTCCGGTCATCGAAACCGGTTGGTTGCAGCTTCTTCAGGAAGTCCAGGCGGCGGGAATTCCGATTGTGATCATCGACCGGAACGTCACCGCCGACGAATCGCTCTATCTTACGCGCGTGTCGTCCGATTTTGTGTTTGAGGGTCGCTTGGCGGCTGCCTGGCTCGCCCAGGCGACGTCGGGGAACTGCAACATCGTGGAACTCGAGGGTACGGTAGGTTCCAGCGCGGCGCGAGATCGTCAGATCGGCTTTAATGAGGTGATCGCGCTTTTCCCGAATATGCAGATCATTGTGTCTCAGACAGGCGATTTTCGGCGACCGATGGGTAAGGAAGTCATGGAAAGTATTTTACACACCGAAGACCCTTCAAAAATCTGTGCGGTTTGGTCGCATAATGATGATATGGCAATCGGCGCAATTGAGGCGATCAAAGAGATGGGGCTTGACCCGGGCCAGGATATTCTGATTGTGTCGGTTGATGCGATCCCGGACATCTTTAAGGCCATGATGGATGGGGACACCAATGCTACGGTTGAGCTAAGTCCTTATATGGCCGGGCCGGCATTTGATGCGATCGTTGCCTATCTCAACGGCGAGACCGTGCCCAAATGGATTCCTGTCGCCGGCGGGATCTATTTCCCTGACACGGCAGCCGAAGAATATGCCAAACGCGCACGATAACGAAAATGTTTACGCTCTTTTGTTTGTTCGTTTGTACACCTGGAAACCTAGATGGCAAGTTCTAAATCATCGCGCCCAACCATGATAGATGTCGCCAAACTCTCTGGAGTCTCATACCAGACCGTCTCGCGGGTGATCAATAATCACCCTTATGTATCAAAAGAAGTGCGCCTGCGGGTAAAGGTGGCAATTGATACGTTGGGCTACCGTCCGAGCAAAGCAGCGACCAAACTGGCTTCGAAATCGTCAAAAATCATTGCTACGGTGCTATACGGCAGTTGGTTTCCCGGTCTGGCTGAGATTGCGCTCAATGTCGAGTTGGCCGCTAAGACCAGCGGGTTCGATGTCATTTTGATCAACATCACCGAACCCCAAAAGCAGCTTGTCGAAGCGCTGGAAAATGTCAAAGCTTGGGCGGTGGATGGCATTATTTTGATCGTTCCGGTTCAAGGCTTATCTCTTGAAGAAATCCAGGAGTCTTGTGAGAAAACTCCTTTCGTATTCATTGACGCTCATCAAACGATGGATACCCCCTCGGTCGTCATCGACGAGGCCTACGGCACCCAAGAACTGGTGGAGCACCTGATTCATCAGGGCCATACGCAGTTTGGCGAGATCAGCGGCCCGCTGGATTGGCTCAATGCCCAGGTTCGTCACCAGACATGCATTCAAACGTTTGAGGCGCATGGCATGGAGCCGCCGGTTCACGTCGAGGCGAACTGGACGGTATCAGGCGGATATCGTGCCGCCAAGCGCCTCCTGGCTGATCGGCACACCCTTACAGCCATTATCGCCGCCAATGACAGCATGGCTTTGGGAGTCATGCGCGCGCTGCATGAAGCCGGGCTGACCGTGCCTCAAGATGTATCGGTCGTCGGGTTCGACGACATTCCAGAAGCCGCTTATCTCACGCCCCCGCTTACAACGGTTCGTCGCAACCTGATTCAACTTGGTATGACGGGATTCGAATACCTTATGCAGCGCATGGATGATCTTGACGCCGTGCCGCAGCAGCAGACCATCTTGCCCAGAGTCATATTCCGCGCCAGCACCCGGCCTGTTCGGCCGGCTTGATGCGCCCGAATCTTGGCGTCTTCCGGTCTCCTGATGCAACCAATCGCGCCGTCGTGCATCTAAATTGGTAGAAGCACAGAATCATGTATTCATATTATTGGAGACACTGACCATGCCTTTGATGGATGAAAAAACCCAAAACGAAGTCCGCGAAATCCTGAGCGTGCTCGGTAAGCCGGTTAAGTTGTTGGTATTCACTCAGGAGTTCGAATGCCACTACTGCAAGGATACCCGCGAGCTTATCGAGGAAGTGGCGGCGCTCTCCGACCGTATTACGGTCGAGGTTAGAAACTTTGTTACCGACAAAGCGGTCGCGGATGCTTACAAGGTCGATAAGATTCCGGCTGTCACCGTGCTGGGCGAAGACGACATGGATTATGGGATCCGCTTCTACGGCATCCCGGCGGGCTACGAGTTTAGTTCGCTGCTCGAAAGCATCAAGATGGTCGGCACGGGCGAGAGCGCTCTTTCCGAGGCGACGCTCGCATTCCTCGACGACTTGGAAGAACCGCTTGATCTGCAAGTCTTCGTCACGCCCACCTGCCCGTACTGCCCCAGGGCGGTAGTGCTGGCGCACTACATGGCGATGGCGTCGGACAAGGTAACCGCCGCGATGGTCGAAGCGACCGAGTTCCCGCATCTCTCGAACCTTTATCACGTCATGGGTGTGCCGCGCACTGTGATTAACCGTGACCCTGCACACTACATCGAGGGGGGGCTGCCGGAGCCGATGTTCGTCGCACGGGTCCAGGATGCGCTGGGGTGATTCTGGGGAGCAGCTATCATGAATATGACCGGGACCGGGCGTACACAAATCATGCTGGAGGTGGACGACAAGCTGTGCCGCGTGTGCAAGCGCTGTCTTGCCGGCGAGGCTTGCCGTGGCAACGCATTTCGCATCCTGGACAAGGGCGAGCCGCCTTTCATCGATGCCAGCCGGTGCTGGGGATGTATGGTCTGCATCCCGGCGTGTCCGGCCGGCGCAGTCGGGAGGCATACGTACCCATGAGCGATCCAGAAGCAAAGCTTGAGGCGCTGTCGCGCGAACTATCTGAGCTTAAGGCCAGTATGCCGGCGCATTCGGTCCCGCCTTCGCTGCTGATGCGCATCGAAGAACTGGAGGACGAAATGGCCGAACTGCGCAGTATCGTAGATGAACAGCAGATGCAGGAGTCGATAGAATGAGCAAAACGGTTAACGAAGCCGGCGCGGTCTGGCAGGGTAATATGAAGTTTGAGGGCAGCGCCGGCAGCGGCTTCAGCTTGGCGATGGACGCGGCGCCCGAAGCCGGCGGCGAGAACGGCGGCTTCCGCCCGATGGAACTGCTGCTCGTCGGGCTGGCGGGCTGCACGGCGATGGATGTGCTTTCGATTCTGAAAAAGAAGCGCCAGGACGTGACCGGCTTCGAGGTCAAGGTGAAGGGCGGGCGCGCCGACGATCATCCGAAGGTTTACACCGATATCGAGATCGAGTACATCGTCGCCGGGCGCGGCGTCGATCCCAAGGCAGTCGAGCGCGCCATCGAACTGTCTGAGACCCGCTACTGCGGCGCGCAGGCCACGCTCAAGCACACCGCCGATATCAGGATGAGTTACACCATCCACGAGGTGTAGCCGTGGAACCCGGTACAATCGACGCCGATATTTCGGTCGAGGTGTTAGTCGAAAGGTATCCCGGCGCGGTTGGTTTCCTGGTGTGCGGCGAACCGTTTTGGGGTACGCTGGGCGAGTTGATGGCGCAAAAACGCATCGAAAACCCGGCGCAAGTCGTCGAGGAACTGCGCGCGTTTCTGGAGCACGAGGCGACGATCAACTCATCAAGTGCATGAGCGTGTTTGCGAGCCAGATTTCTTGGTGATTGGGGATGCTGTGCATGTGTTCGGCTTGGGTGTCCAGTTGGACAAGCGCACCGTTTGATTCTACGCACGCTCTGCCGTTTTCCCTAAATTCATCGAAGGTTACACCTTGTGCAATGTGCCGTGTAAGGCAGGCTCGTCGAATTTGTTCGACCTGCCACATCCCCGGTTCTTCGACTAACATCAGCGGCACTCGGAATGCAATCGCGTTGTTAACGGTGCCGCCGCCGGCCCGTGTCAAGATTAAATCAAACGCCGGGAACAAGACATGGTGCGTCTCACCCATAGACCGCCCAATAAAAGTCAGCTTTCCCAGTGTTCCCCTTTCGATGGCGCATATGGCGCCGTTCAAAGAAACGTTTTCTAAGTTTAGTGCAACACCCAGCCGGTTTGCTCCTGCTGGGTTGTAGGTTATAACGTTGTAGTTCGGTGGATTATTAAGATAGTCGTCAAACAGACCGTCGAGAACACGATCCCAAACCGATGTGCCGCCGCCTGATACAAACAGAGTCGGCTCGTCGTTTTCGATACCCAGCAGCCGCCTGGCGTATGACCTGGCTTGTTTGTAGGCATTGGGTGGGCACGGTTCGTGAGATGCTGCCAGACGCGCATACATACCCTCGAACGCCGGATCGGCGGCGTAGGCAAGAGTGCGGAGAGGGCCTCCCAGGCATCCGGGAATAACCACAGGCAGATGTCCGACGGTCATCCGCCAATAGCCATGATAGTCAAGCAGGCAGATTGGCTCGCCGAACAAAATGACTTCCTGTGTTAGCGCTTCGTCGTTCCGTATATCTTCAAGTGCAGCCGTTATCCTGTTCAGGTGTTCACGCTGCGTGACGCCGGACAACACGATTCGTGAAAGGCTCAGACTCCAGGCGTGGTCGAAGACGGTCACGGCGACAATTTCTTTCTTCGATTTGAACCTCAGATTCGCGTCGTAAACGGCCCGGACCATCTGCGGCACCCCAAAATCGATAACCATGTCAGCGCTTTCGAGCACCTTCGCCCGCGCCAGTTCGTCTATGTATGCGCCTCTAGACTGACCGTATCTCAAAAGATGATTGTCGATTGTCCGTTCGATATCGACTGCGCCGGCTGCCTTTGCTACTTGTATCGAATTCGGCTCGTTCGGCAGCGCAGTCAGAGTTATTTGTGATGAATACTTGTCGCTGTGAAATTGCGCTCGTTTGTCGGTGGCGACAACCACTTTGACAGTTGAAACCGCTAGTTGTCGGGCCAGTTCTTTCGCCAGCCCCACGACCCAACCCGAAGTACCAAACCCATCTTCGTTAGGTGCGATGCAAATCTCTAAATTCTCGCGCATGAGAGCACATCCTTTTTGCCCTGGCGACGACGAAGACGGCAGGTGGGCGACCTCTAGCAGAGATTTTCTTCGGGTTTGTGGCATTAATCCTGGTCGCGCCGCCGGCGGCGCTTTTCTGCCTCGCGCTGCAACTGCTGGAAAAAGTCCGACTCGGTGATGCTTTCCACTTGCGCTTTGCGCTTGGCTTCGTCGATGACGATGCGCAGTTCCTCTACCTGGCGGTGCGCTTCTTCCAGGTCGGCTTTCACCTGTCCAAACTGCTTTGCGTTCCCGATTGCGATGGCAGCCTGGTTGGCGAAGGCCGTGAGAATCTTCAGATCGTTGTCGGTGAACAGGCCGCGCATCCCTTTGTTATCGGCATATACTGTGCCGACCACCCGGTCGCGCAGCTTTAAAGGCACGCACAAGATCGAGCGCAGGTTAAAGTTCACTACGCTGGCCTGGGTGCTGAAGCGTGGGTCCATCGAAGCGTCGGTGGTGACGACCGGCTCGCCGCTCTGGGCGACCTTGTGGATGATGCTCCGGCTGACCGCAAAGTCGGCCTCGTCGAGCGTGGTCCGGTCCATGTTGCGAGCGGTCTTGAATTCCAACTCGCCGGTATTCTCCTGAACCAATGTCAGATAACCGCGCTCGGCGCCGGTCAGCGCGATTACGGTGTCCATCACCTCGTTGAGTACCTCGTCGATTTCCAGCGAAGAATTAATCAGGGTGGAAGTGCGGGCCAGGTCTTTATAAGCAACCAGTTGGACCTGCATATCGTCCACGTAGTGCGCGATGTCGCTTAGCTGGGTTTGCATCTGGCGCATCGACTGGGTGGTGAACGGCGGCAGCTTCACGCCGCCCACGCGCGCTGCCTCGCGCATGATCCCTTCGATATAGCTAAGATTCTTGCGCATCTCCAGCAGTTCGTCGCGCAGGTTGCGTTTTTGGCCTTCTGGTGCTTCGGTCATTGCTTCTTTGCCCTTTTTGTCTTGTTCAAAGCTTAAGGTATCTCCGGCGGCACGATCAAGTAAGCCAGAGATAGCTCGTCGTTTTGGGCGTCCGCGCTCACCGTCAGCGGCGCGACCAACGCGCGCCGTTCTACTGTGCAGAGCGTCTGATCGTCGTTGCAGTAAAACGCCTGCACCTGGATGGTAAGCTCCGTCTTGCCGTCGGAGAACGTCGCCGGCACCGAGACCGGGAAAATCGGGTTGGCGACTTTGGTCGTCTGCTTGTCAAGACCGATCTTGACCACTTTGTCATCGACGACCCAGTGCGCCTCGAAAGGCGGCGCGTCGGTGTTGATATGCCAGCCTTCCGGGAAATCGACCGAAAGCTTGATCCACCCTTCGCCGGCCGCCACCGTCTGCGGCTCGAAAACCCAGGCTTCCTTGCCCGGCCTGAAGTTGGACTCCGCCGAGCTTGCGGTCGTGGTATTTGTCGGAGGCGGGGTTGGCGTTGCGGCGTTCCCGCACGCGCTTACCAGCAGCGCCAGCAGCCACACTGTGATTGCCGTCCACTTCAGTTTCAACGGTGGGTTTCCTCCAGGCTAGACGATGGTTGTGTGTCAATTGTAGAATGGTGCATTTATTCTTCCAAGACTTGCACATAGCCGGCCAGGGTTTGGCGCGCGGCGCGTTCCCAGCTAAAATGCGCCGCCTGCGCCAGGCCGCGCTCGCGCAGAGTGCGGGCCAGCGGCTCTTCGGTCAGGATGGCGATGATGCCGCCCGCCATCCCGCGTGCATTATCCGGCGCTACCAAGTACGCCGCGTCGCCCACCACTTCGGGAATCGACGACGCATCGACCGACACGACCGGCGTCCCGCACGCCATCGCTTCCAGCGGCGGCAGCCCGAACCCCTCGTAATAGGCCGGCCACACAAAACACGCCGCCAGCCGCATCAGCGCGGGCTTCTCGGCCTCGTCCACCCAGCCGGTGAAGCGCACACAATCGGTAAGCGCCAACTCTTCGACAAGCGGGCCAAGCGCCGGGAAGCGCGCCGTCCCTTCATCCAACACCTTGCCGGCGAGCACCAGCGGCACCGAATCGCCAAGCCCTTTGTGCACATATGTATAGGCCCGGAGCAAGGTTTGCAAATTCTTACGCACATCGAATCCGCCCAGGTACAAGACGAACTTCTCCGGCAGATTGTATTTCTCGCGCACCCGCTCGTCAGCTTCCTTGTCGCCCGTTGCCTTGAACGCCGGTCCTGCCGCCAGGTACACCGTCTGCACGCGCGCCGCCGGGATATCGATGTGCGCCAGGATGTCGGCGCGCGCCGCCTCCGAGTCGGTGAACGCCAGCGCCGCGCCCGGCGTCGCGGCGCAGACCAGCGCCGTGTACAGGCGCGCCAGCAGCCCGCCTCGATATTCCGGCAGCACCAGCGGGATGAGATCATGCACGGTCACCACGAACGGCACCGGTGCGCGCAGGGGCGGCGCCCAGTACGGCACGTGCGCCAGGTCGGCGCGCGCCGCGCGGCACGCCGCCGGGAAGATGTGCTGCTCGAACCACAGTTTGCCCAGGTGCCCGCGCCGGCGCGGCGCTGCAACCTTGACGCGCACGCTCTCCGGCGCGTCGGGCAGGGGGCGCGGCGCTATCAGCGTCACTTCCAGGTCAGGCGCAAGCGCGAGCAGCGCCGGCAGCAGACCACGCAGGTATTGCCCGCTGCCCGTGTGGGGTTGGTCCCAAAACCAGCCGTTGATCACCAAGCGCATGGGTTCAAAACTCCCGAACCGTAAAGGTCGCGCGGGCCGAAAGCTCGTCACCGACGAAAAACTGCACCTCGTAGTCGCCCGGCGCGAAGCCTTCCTGCTCGAAGAAAAAGTAATAGCCCCGCCCGCGCACGAAGCCCGACCAGGTTTCCTGCGTTACGCTGAGCAGGACGCCGTCGTGGTAGAGCGCGCGGGTCACCGGTACGGCCCAGTTGATCCGGTTGAACTCGTAGAAGATGTAGATGCGGTAAAACCCCGGCTCGAACACATTGCGCGGGTTCACCGGTTGGTCGCTGGGCGAGATTTGATTCGAGACTGCGTAAATGACAAAGCTTGCGCGTGGGTCAGGCGTGACCCGTGACGCGATGGGGGTCACGGTCTCCGGGATGCGAATCGGGCTTGGGGTGGGCGTGGCGCTGGGCGTGACCGTCGGCGTCATGGTGAGGGTCACGGTCATGGTCGGCGTCGGCGTGCCGGACGGTGTGATGGTTGGGGTGGGCGTGGCGGTGAGTGTGGCGGTCGCCGTTGCCGTCGGCGCTATGGTGAGAGTAGCGGTCGGCGTCGGTGTAGCGCTGAGCGTGACCGTCGGCGTCGTGGTAAGGGTCGCGGTCGGCGTCGGTGTGGCGGTGAGCGACTGCGTAGACGTGCCAGATGGTGTCGTACCGGGCGTAGGTGAAGGATTCGCGCTCGGCGCGGCGTACACGCCGGGCGTCGCAGTCGAGGTATGGGTCGGCGTTTCGGTAGGTGTAGGGGTGGGGGTGTCGCTCGGCGTGCTCGTTAATGTGGTCGTCGGCGTAAGGGTCGGTGTACAAGTTGGCGTGTTGCTCGGCGTAAGGGTCGGTGTACAAGTTGGCGTGTCTGTTGGCGTAAGGGTTGGGGTATGGGTCGGCGTAGGGGTCAGAGTTGCAGTCGAGACCTGGGTCGGCGTAAGGGTCGGTGTACGAGTTGGTGTGTCCGTCGGTGTACGAGTTGGCGTATTGCTCGGCGTGGGAGTCAGAGTCACAGTCGGGACCTGGCTCGGCGCACCGGTCGGAGTCTCGGTTGGCGTCGGTGTGCTAGACGGCGTTTGGGTCAGCGTAAGCGTAGGAGTCGGCGGCATGGCGACATACTTTGCCGTCAGGGTCACGACGCCGGGTCTTACCGCCGTGTTGTATGCCCATGCCAGGCTGCATGTTGCAGCGGTGAGAAACAACAAGAGTAGACTCAACTGCCCGGCCCGCGCCCACGCCGAAACGCGCAGCCGGTAATAGGGCAGCTTCCGGCTGCGCCGATAGTTGCGAATCAGGTCGAGCAGCGCCAGGAGCGTGATCAGCCCCAGGGCCAGGATAAGCCACGGTAGGAAGGAATCCAAAAAAGCTAGTGTCATGATGGATGTCATTATAACAACGAGCAGCAACGTGGTATAGTTTGGGCTTGGTTATTGAGTCATTTATCAGGGCTTTGCCTTATGCCTTTTGAGATCGCGCCTTACAGCCGCTACGACCGTGACAAAATCGCCTGGCTCCAGGAACCCGGCGCTTATGTTCACCATCACCTGGACTGGCGGTCGCTGGCGGCCTGGCTCGACGATGCCACCTCCTACGCTTACACGGCATACGCCGGCGGGCAGATGGCCGGCTGTATGCTGGCGTCGGCTCCTTACAATGGGGCTAGTTGGCTGCGCGCTGTGATGGCGCGCAGCGACCAAAACGTCGGCTTGCTGCTTGACGCCCTCTGGCTCCCGATCCGCCAGGCTTTGGCTGCTTCGGACGCCAGAGAGGTCGGTGTGCTGCTGCTGAACAATTGGCTGGTCGATTACCTCCCGGCGCTGGGGTTCCGTAAGGTTAACGAGGTGGTTACGTTGGTGCGCGAAGCCCCTTATCTGCCGCTCCCCCTGCGCGCCGATTTGCTCATTCGCCCGGTCCGGCCCGACGACCTGGAGGCCGTGCGCGTGGTAGACAACGCCGCTTTTACCCCGATGTGGCAGTATAGTATCCGCGACCTGCGCGACGCTTTGGGCGCTGCTGTACGCTTCACCGTGGCCGAGATGAACGACCGGGTAGTGGGCTACCAGCTTTCGACGCTTTATCAAGACAGCGTGCACCTGGTCCGGCTGGCGACGCTGCCCCGGTTGCAGGGTATGGGCGTGGGCGGCATGCTGTTGGGCGAAACGATTGAATACTTTCTCAAACACAAGCGCAAGCAAATGACGGTCAATACCCAGGTTGACAACCGCGCTTCCCGGCAGCTTTATCGCCGCTTTGGATTCGTCGAAATGGGGTACAGCGTGCCTGTGTGGGGGACCGCCCTGTGAAGGCTGAAGACCAACAGCACCCCCTGCCCTGAGCAGGGCAGGGGGTGAGGATAAGGCGGCTTAGTGGTTTAGTAGTAAGTCGCCGAGCGCTCCGGCATCATCCGGGCGCGGACTATTAGCCGCTTGGTGTACTTCTGCTGCGCAACATTCCAGTCGGTGCACGTAATCAGCGTCAGGTAGGGGATGTCGGTAGTGTAGGCAGCTTCGACCTCTTCGGCGTCCACGATCTGCACCGATTCGATGCTGTAGACATACTGGTGCTGCGGCCCGTAGACCACGATCACATCGCCGGCCTGGAGCTTGCTCAGGTCCTTGAACGGGCCGGCGCCGCCGCCTTCGATGGTGACGTGGCCGGCCAGCACGGTGTTACCGGTCAGGCCCGGATAGCTGGTGCCCTGGAGGTGCGCTACCTCTACGTCGAAGGTGCTCACGTCCCAGGTCCGGTTGTTGAGCGCGGCTTCGACCACGGGCCGGTCGAGTTCCAGGGCCGGGATCGCTACGCTCTTGATGACTCCGGGCGGCGTGGCCGGGAAGCGCTGCGCGTCGATCTCCGTGACCCACCAGTATTCTGATGGCAGTTCAAACGGCGTAATCTCCGACTCCGGCGCGTAGTATTCCAGCAGCACGACGTTGAACGCCAGACTGACCACGACGACCAGCGCCAGCGCCGCCGAGACACGCCGCAGGGCTTTTTGCCGGTTGGGGTCGCGCCAGATCATCGCCAGGCCCATGCCCATGAGCACCAGGGTCAGCAGGGCGATGACCGCTAGGAACGGCTCGGCGGGCCAGTCGGTCCCGGCCAGGATGACCGCCGAGAGCAGGATCGCGCCGGTCATGACGATGATGACCAGGCGCCACCGCGCAACGCCCAGCCGCGCTTTGCTGCGTCCAAGCGCCAGCGCGATCAGGGCCAGCGCCGGCAGCAGGCCCACGATGGCGGCGACCAGGAAGCCCAGCCGGCCGTCTTCGGGGGCGATATCTGCGCCGGGGATCATCGAGATGACGGTGCGGGTCAACAGGCTGTATTGGCCGAGACCCGGCCCGAAGCCGGTGCCGGCGAGTTCCTCCGGCTCGGTGCCGGTGCCGAACGGGCTTGTAACGTTAGGCGCTACCGCGCCGCCGCCGCCGCCCAACGGGCTGGTCGCCCCACCGGTGCCGAACCCGCCGGTGCCGCCGGTCGTCACGTCACCGTTGCCCGCCGTGCCGCCCGTGCTTGGGACGGCGGTGGGGATGGTGGTGGCCGTGGCCGTGGGGCCGGGGGTAGGCGTGATGGTGGGCGTGGCCGTGGGGCCGGTGATGGTGACGTTGACGGTTGCCTGTGGCACGGTGACGGTGGTGTTTTCCAGCGTAGCGTTGGCGGTATTGGTCGTCACACCCAGAGGCGCATCCGACCGGACGGTGGTCGAGATGGTCATGGTATAGCTGCTGCCCGGTGCGATGGTGCGCTGGGTGGCGCTGACGCCAAAGTTCCAGGTAACCTGGTTCGTCGTAAGGTTCCACCAGCCGCGTACCTCGCTGGCTCCCGGTGCGATGTAAGTATTCGGGCTAGACGCCGCGCCGGGCGATACGCTGGTGATGGTGAAAGTGTTCTGTTGAACGGTCGCCGTGACGCTGTTGTCGTCAATGACCAGGTTGGCGGTCGCGGTGGCTGCGTTGCTGACCGTGACGGTGAAGGTCACGACCGATCCGGCGGTGGCAGTAGTCGGGTTGGCGGTGATGGTAAGGGTTGGGACGGGCGCCAGGTCGGGTCGGATGGGATAGAAAGCCGTGCCGATGCTGCCGTCTGGGATGCTGCAATCCCGCAAGGTCTGTTCACTGCCGGCGACATTGACGCAGAGCGTCTGGCCGGCGGCGTTGGTCTGCAAGGTGTAGCCGCTGGGCAGGCTGCTCGTATCAAGCTGGACGCGGTGCAGGCCGGCCGTCAGACCCAGGAATTGGGCGACGCCGCCGCTGCTGGTGGTGGCCGTCTGGCCGGTAGGTGTGTAGGGCGCGGAGCCGTTGAGCAGGTTGAACGTGATGCCCTGGAACGGCGCTTCGCCCGTGTCGAACTGGCCGTTAGCGTTGGAGTCGATGAAGGCGGTGATGGTGACGCCGGTCGTGTAGTAACGGAAGTCCTGCGTCTGAGTCTGGCCGGACGCCAGGGTGATATCGGCGGTCGGGTTGGTGAAGCCGGCGTCCAGCACGTAGCCGCCGCCGGTGATGGTTGCGTCGTCGGCCTGGAGCCGGTAGGTGCCGGGCGTCAGGCCGGAGATGCTGTATGAGCCGTCCGCGCCAGTCGTGACCGGCGTACCAAAGGTTGTGCACCCGGCCCCGCTGCAACGGGAAATCTGGATGCCCGATACCCCTTCGCCGGTGTCGAAGATGTCGTTATTGTTAAGGTCCCGGTAGACGCGCCCTGACAGGCCGGTGGTGAAGTAGCGGAAGTTGGTTGTTACCACGGTGCCGGCGGTCAGCGCGATATCGGCGGTCGGGTTGGTGACGCCGGGGTCGAGTTGGAAGCCGGCGCCGGTGATGGTGCCGTCGGCGACCTGGAGCCGGTAGGTGCCGGGCGCCAGGTTGGGGATGGTGTAAGTGCCGTTCGAGCTGGTCGTGACCGGCGAGCCGAAGGCCATACAGCCGGCGCCGCTGCAATAGGATACCTGGATGCCCACCGCCTCCTCGCCCGCGTCATAGGAGCCGCTGCCGTTGAGGTCTCGATAAACGCGCCCCGTCAGCCCGGCAGTGACGTAGCGGAAGTCGGTTGTCTGGGTGCCGCCGGTCGTCAGGACGATATCGGCGGTCGGGTTGGTGGATGTGCCGGTATCCAGCACATAGCCGGCGCCGGTGATGGCCGCGTCGTTGACCTGGAGCCGGTAGGTGCCGGACGCCAGGCTCGAGATGGTGTAAACGCCCTCGGCGGTAGTGGTAACCGGCGTGCCGAAGGTGGTGCAGCCGGTGCCGCTGCAATAGGAGACCTGGATGCCGGACGCGCCTTCACCGGCGTCATAGGAGCCGCTGTTGTCGAGGTCCCGGTAGACGCGGCCCGTCAGGGTGGCGGTGCCGGCGACGACCGTCGTCGTGTCGGTGGCCGACTTGTTGGCGGTGCCGGTGGACTGCGGATCAACCGTGATGGTAATCACGTCGGTGTTGCCCACCGTGGCCGAGCCGGGGACGGTGACCGTGCTCGTGATTTGCACCGCCTGGCCCTGATCGAGCGTGATGGTGCAGCCGGCGGCGTTCCGGTCGACAAGGCTGGCGGGCGCGCACGTGGCGTCGCCAGTGACCGCAAACGTCCGGGCGGCCCAGGATGTCTGGTAGCCGGCGCTGGGGTTGCAGGGCGAGCCGGTCACCGGCATCGCGCAGTCGAAGTAGATGGTGTAGGTATCGGGGAGCGGCCCGACATTGGTCAGGACGTGCTCCAGAAAGGTATGAGGCGCTGCGCCGGGTTCGCCGCTCCAGGCGTCGGTAGCCGGCAGCAGCGTGAAGTTATAGCCCACATCGGCGGGGTCACGGAAGCCAAAGTCGGCGGTTGTATCGCCGGGCGCGCCGCCGGTCGTCACGTCCAACCACGGGTTGGGGTCGGCCGGCAGAGGCGGCACGGGCGCATACGAAGTCGGGATGGCCGTGCGGTCCTCGACCACGATGCGATAGGCGGTGGTGGCGCTCAAGTTGTAGAAGATGTAGCTGCCGTCGGCGCCGGTCGTGGCCGAGCCAACGCCCTCGTTGCCGCCCTGGTCCAGCCGGAGCACCACATTGGCGAAGCCGGGGTCGGCGGCAGCGCAGCCGTCCGGCGTGTAGTCGTTGCACACCCGCCCGGTGATGTTGTACCCGCTCATGGCGAGGCCGACTTCCTGCCGCTTGTTGCCGGTGGAAAGGTCGAGCGAGACCGGGAAGGTCGTGGTGGTCCCCGGCGTGCCGTAAATGCCGCTGGTGTCGATATCCAGCCAGAAATGGACCGACGGCAGGTTGCCGAAGGAGTACGTCCCGTCGGCCGGCGTGGGCGGCGAGGTGGAGTAAAGGAAGTCCTCTGCGCCGATGCCGGTGCCGTAAGGCGACAGGTCCACGTAAAGCTCGACCACCGCGTCGCGGGTCGTCGGGTCAATCGTGCCGGTCGTGCACATCAGCGGCGCGCCGGTGCCGGGAGCGCTGAGGTCGTTGCAGACCACGCCGTAGATCGAGCGCGTGCCAGCGGCCAGGTTAAAGCCATAGTTATATCCGCTTGCCGTCTGCTGGGCAGTTACCACAATCGGGTTGCTGACGCCGGGCGGCGGCGCGGCGGCGGGGTAAGTGGTGATGGCGCTCAGGTCGGACGGGATGCCGCTGCCGGGGTAAGGATTGATCGAGAGCCAGTAGCGACCGGGCATCAACTCGGTAAAGCTGTAGGTCCCGTCGGCGGCGGTGGTGGTCGTGGTCGGCGCGGCCTGTTCGGCGGCGTCGAGGTTGCCGTTGCCGTTGCTATCGGTGTAAAGCTGGATCGTCACCGAACCGATGCCGGCCTCGCCGGTCTGCTGGGTGCCGTCGCTGTTGGCGTCGATCCACACCAGGCCGCTAATGGTCGCGCCGTCGAGCGTGCCTGAGAAGTACCCAAAGTTCTCGGTCGTGGTCCCGCCGACTGTGATGGTGAGGGTAGTGGGGACCGCCGGCGCAAACTGCGGGTCGTTTTCGGTGGTGTTGACGTAGGTCGAAGTGGCCCAACTGGGCAGGCCGGTCTCCGCCGGGTTGAGATAGTAGCACCGGCCCGGCTCGGCGACCACGGTGCCGGCGAAGCTGAAGTTGCCGGCGGCGTCGGTGGTGGTGGTGTCAATGACGAGATCAATCGCAGCGCCTTCCCAGTTGCAGTCGCCGTCGTCGCGGTGCAGCCGCACCGTGATGTTTTGGAAACCGGTCTCCGGGCTGCCGTCGTTGGCTTGGTTCAGGTTAAGGTCATTCCAGATGTTGCCGCTGATGGTGCCGAAGCCGGTATAGAAGAAGTCGGCGGTGGTGTAGGCGCCGTTGCTGGCGGCGGTGAGGCAGGCGGCGGGGTGCGGGTTGGGGCTGCCGCCGGACAGCGTATAGTTCGCCAGCGCGCCCTGCCCGTCCGGGATTCGCACCTGGTAGCAGCCGGGCTGGTTGATGGTGAAGCTGAAGAAGCCGTCGTAGGCGCCGGCGGCGGTGACCGTGGTGGTCACCGGCGCGCTGTTGTTCAACAGTTCGACGGTGACGCCGTTGATGCCGGTCTCGGCGGGCGGTACATCGATGTCGCCGCCCTGGTCGTAGTCGTTCCACACGTAGCCGCTGATAACATATGGCCTGGCGTAGCCAAAGTCGTTGCCGGTGGAATCGCCAGTAGATGTCAGGTTAATTTCCCGGTAGTTGTTGGCGGGGGCGGTGCGGAAGTACGGCGTGATGGCCGCCTCGTCCGAGTAGAGCCAATACCTGCCGGGGATCAGTCCGGCGCCGCTGCCGTTGAAGATGAACGGCCCGCCGGCGGCCAGCCCGACATAGATTTCGGTCGTGGTGGGGTCGGGCGGGTCCCAGGTACCGTCGCCGTTATCGCGGTAGAGGTAGAGGCTGAAGCCGGCGCCGATAGCGAGTTCACCGCCATCCAGCGTACCATTTATGTTAGTGTCTTCCCAGACGGTGCCTGAGATATTATGGAGGCTGGAATTCGGGATGTAGCCGAAGTCGTAGACGTCGGAACTGCTCCCGGATGTGACGGTGATACAGCGCGGGGTCGTGCCGGCGTCGGGCGGGTAAGCGGCGGCGGCCGGCGGGAAGCTGGTCGCGCCGTATGCGTAGGTCAGGGTAGAACCTGCCGGCGCGCCGGTGATCTGAAGGACGTAGCTGCCGGGCAGCGGGCGCAGTTCGTAAGCGCCGCTGCTGCCGGTGATCGAGCTAACCACCGCCGACCCGTCGGGAACGCCGTCACAGTTGGTGTCCGGCAGAAGGTTGGCCGTGGCGCCGGGGTGCCCGGTTTCGCCGCCGTCGAACAGGCCGTTGCCGTTCATGTCGATCCATACCAGGTTGCCGATGTAGCCGGTCGCGCTGTAGTAAAAGGCCACCTGGCGGGTCGTGGCGCTGCCGGTGCTGAGGGTGACCGGGACGGGTTCCTGGGCGGCAACCTCGCCGCCGTCTACCAGGACTTTTGCCAGGCGGTAGTGGGTGGTGTCTTTCCAGAAAACGTTGTTGATGTCGATGCCTTCGACGTTGACGAAGTAGAGGTTGGACGGGCCGCCGCTGGTGTTGTCCGGTACGCCGGTGAATGTGTACAGACCCGACGCGCCGGTCGTCACCGGGCTGTTGAATGGGATATCGAACGGATCGAAGATGCCGTTTCCGTTGTCGGCGTAGAGGGAAACGTCCACCCCACTCAGCGGGGCGCCGCCGGTGTCCCAGATGCCGCCGCTGATGGTGTGGGTGAAAGCCTGCGCCGGCCGGATATCCCCCCCGCTTAACACCGCAAGCATGGCGAAGGCCGTCAGCGCAACCATCGCCCGCCTGAACTTGTTTCCGGTGTGGGAAATGAGCAGAGTCCTCCTGGTGAACATCATAAATACTCCTCATCGAATCCTTATAGTGGTGTTTAATAAGTGGGGGATCATGGTCTATTCTACACCGCTTTGCGCTGCGTGGAAAATGGTAACTATTCACATCCCCTCACCCCCTGCCCCTCTCCCACAAGGGGAGAGGGGGCCAGACGCCAGATGCGGCGGTTTCCGGTTCCCCCTCTCTCTTTTATGGGAGAGGGGGCTAGGGGGTGAGGGGATAAGGTGAACAGATACGGAAAATGGCGCAAGCGGCCCCTACAATAAACCCTACGCTAACCATACGCCATTCCGACCACGACTCACCCCTAACTCTACTTTATAGGTTGCTTTAGCGCCTGACTCTACGATTGAGCAGTGTTTGACCACTGCCTGCCCTACGATTAACCGACTCGACCGCGCGTTTTTCGCCGCGCGCACAATTTTCACTATACACCCGGTTTATGATCGGGGAAAGCGCACCGTCCAATAGAAGCACAGCCGGTTAATCACCAGCCGCGCAATAAGCCGAGTCATGCGACTGTGAGAGTCCGGCCCGTGTAGGCGTGGTACAGCGCGGCCAGTTCGCCGCGCGCGATGGCGGCGCGGATGGCTGCCATCAACTGCACGTAGTAGTGGACGTTGTGGAGGGTCGCCAGGGTGTAGGCCAGCAGCTCCCTGGTCTTGAACAGGTGGCGCAGGTAGCCGCGCGAGTGGTTGCGGCAGGTGAAGCATGTGCAGTGCGGGTCGATGGGGGCGCGGTCGGTGTCGTGTTTGGCGTTGAGGATGTTCAGGTGGCACCGGGGCTGCGGCGTGTCGGGATACTCGGCGCGCGCGGCCGGCGGCGTGAGCATCAGCCAGCCGTTGCGCGCCCAGCGCGTCGGGATGATGCAGTCGAAAGTGTCGATGCCGCGCGCTACGCTCTGGAAGATATCCTCGATCTCGCCGATGCCCAACAGGTGGCGCGGCTTCTCCGGCGGCAGCCGGGGCAGCGTCCAGTCGAGGATGTCGAACATATCGGCTTTGCTCTTGCCCAGGCTCCCGCCGATGCAGCAGCCCCAGAAGGGCAGCGCCCCGATGGTCACTGCGCTGGCGACGCGCAGGTCTTCATACGCGCCGCCCTGCACGATGCCGTAGATGCGCTGTGCGCCGCTACCGTACTTGGCGAAAGCGTCCAGGCTGCGCACGGCCCAGCGATGGGTACGTTCCATCGCCTCTTTCGTGTAGTCGTAAGAATCGAGCGGCGAGGTGCACTCATCGAAGGCTACGACGATATCCGCGCCAAGCTGAGCCTGGATGCGGAGGGACGACTCCGGGCCGAGGCGCTGCGGCGAGCCGTCGATGTGCGAGCGGAACGCTACGCCGTCCTCGTCGATCTTCACCAGGCTCGCGCCCTGCGGCGCGGCGGGCCGTGAGCTTTCCTCGTCCTCGTCCGGGAAGATGCTGCCCACCTTGCCCACGCCGTCGCGGATCGACGAGCCGAGGCTGAAGACCTGGAAGCCGCCGCTGTCGGTAAAGGTGGTGCGCGGCCAGGCCATCATCTCGTGCAGCCCGCCCAATGTTTCCACGGTCTCCGCGCCGGGGCGGAGCATCAGGTGATAGGTGTTGGCGATGACCAACTGTACGCCCAGTTCGAGCAGGTCGCGCGCCGTGACCGCCTTGACGGTGCCGCGCGTGGCGACGATGGTCATGGCGGGCGTGTAGACGGTGCCGTGCGGCGTGGTGAGGGTGCCGGTGCGGGCGCGCCCGTGGGTGTGAAGGGTTTTGAAGCTGAAGGTCATAAGTGCTTAGAGACCGATCTGGCTTACCGGTTTGGTCTCATACGGGTTGAGCCGGCCGAATCGCTTCAGCGCCAGCAGCGAGATGATGGTCGTGTAGGGCCGCCATTGAGCCAAGCCGTGCTCATCCTCCCAGCCGCCGTCGTCGTGCTGTGCGTGGTACAGGTAGTCCAGGTTGCGCTCGACCAACTTCTCCGGGATGGCTTTGGTCACCCTGGCATCGGGCGTCGGCGCAAGGGAAAACAACACGTAGTACTGGTTCTCCGGCGCTTTCTCGGCGCACGCGATGATGTTTTCGATCACCGCCGCGCGCAGCACCCGGATGTTGCCGGACGGCAAATCGCTGATGTTCATGTAGTAATCGTGCGCCTGGTAGGCCATGAACAGCCACGTGTTCGATTGGATGTGTTCTAGCACCAGGTTCTTCTCGGCCCAGCGCCGGGTAGACGCGGCCAGGGTGGGCGTGGCGAGGCGCAGCTTGGACAGATTGCCGACGATTGAAGTCGGGGCGGTTTGCCCGCCTTTGGACCACCAGGGCGCATGGGGATAGTCGAGCAAATCCGGCGGGTTGCGCAGCGAGCCGTCCGCGTTGCGGTTGTATTCGACCCAGGGAACGGTGCCGGCCAACAGGCCGCCGATTGAGATGCCGGTGTCGCGGATGATGTTAAGCAGAAACTCCAGCGCCAGCGGGTGCGAACCCGGATACGTAATATCCGGCTCCAGCCCGTGGCCCCAGCCGCCGTCACGGTTCTTGTAGCATAGAAGACACTCGTGAACGTGATCGATGGAACCTGTCTCGAAGAGATATGCGAAAAGTGCGCGTTCCCATAACGCGCCGTTGCTGTACACGAAATCCCGGGCTTTCTTTACAGAGACGGCCATCGAGTTCCTCTGGTCGTGTTTATGATGGTCAAGTATACTCTGCTTGCGGTTAAATGGAAAGTCGGGTTCTGGTAGGAATTATTAATCTAAACCTAACCATTTTCATGCTGATTTCATGCCGCCGCGCGGATCAACTTAAGGATATTTTCCAGCCGTCCCAGGTCCTGGCTCATCAGTTTGGCAAGCTCGCGCCCGGCGTTGACGAGGAAAGCGCGGCGCTCTGCCGAGCCGGACGCGCCGACGTGTTCGGCGGCCAAGCTCAGGCACGCGGCGAGCAGTTCGTCGGTGGGGACTTCGGCGGCGCTGAGCACCAGGCGGAAGAAGTCGAAGCGCGCGCAGAAGGCGCGCACCGCGCCGGGGCTGCACATTCGGACCTCGGCCAGGCTCAGCGGCGGGCGCGGTGGGAGCGCTTGGCGCGCGGCGTTGCTGTGGACATAGCCGACGTTGAGGATGCTGATCTCGACCGGCACCATGCGGTTCTCGCGCTGGTCTTGCAGGGTTTGTTCGGTCACGTTATCGGCGAGGATCAACTGGCGCACCAGCGGATCGTCTTCGATGCGGATGGCGTGGATCAGGCCGATTACATGGTCCTGGCTGTTGCCGTTGCCGCACGCCGCCTCGACGAAAGCGCCGAACTGCGGCGCTTCCAGCTTGTTGATACGGGTGCCGCATACAAAACTGGTGGTGCTCCCGCGTAAGACACGACCGATCGTTTGCTCTTTGTCGATTATCATCGCTTTGCCTCCCGGCTAATGGCGCGCCAGCGTTTTCATCAAAGGCTTTTCCGCCGGCTCCGGGTTGAACCCGTGCTTGCGCAATTCGATCTCGATCAGATTGTCGAGTTGAGCTTTTTCGTGACCTCGCACTACGGCCAGTTCGTCGGCGCGTGTGAGAATGTAAGGGTAGCGTCCGAGCAACTGGCACTGGTTGTAGATGAAGGTCTGTGCCTCATCGACCAGCTGCCGGTCGCGCGCCACCCACACAGGAATTTCGATGCGGACAACGTACTCGCCCCGGTTCGGCGGCGCTGTGTTCATGTAGAAGAAAGCAATCTCCAAGTCTCTATCGTATTTTGCGTATTCGCGGTTGGTCGGGGAGCGCTGCACGAACAGAGCCGAGCGGTCGCCGGGTTCGGTCAGGATTTTCTCGAACAGCAGGCGGTCCTCCAGACCTTCAAGCGGGCCGTTCGTGGCGAGCGCTTCCCGGCTGACCTGCTCCGGCTCCAGGCTCAGGAGGCGCAGCAGGCGGATCACGTAAGTGCTCGTGGGCTTGTCCACGTACCCGGCGAGCGCGAGACCGGGTGGCCGGCTCGTCTTTACTTTTTGTAAAGCGTCCAGGTAGTCTAAGGTGATCTGGCTGAGAAGCTGGCCCTCCGGCGCCTCGGAGCCTTCCCAGTAGAGCAGCGGCCCGTCGGCGAGAGCGATCACAGGATCGGCGTCGCCGTACTTCTTGACCGCTTCGGCCAGCTTTTCACGCTCGGCGATGGTGCGTTGGGCGTTGATCGTGGCGTTGTTAATGAGCTGTCCCTTAAGGTAAAGGTCGTCTTCGCTGTAGATCAGTTGAGGTCGAGTCTCGCACCGGGGTGCGCCCGGCAGGCCATGTCTCATGGCGATCACGCTGAGATTGAGTAAGTAGTAGTGAATATCCGATTGTGGGTCCGGGTAAATCTGCGAACCGTCCACGGCGATGACCGTCAGCCGGTTCAAGCAGCCGTAGGGGAAGCCGACCGGCTCCGCGACCGGTTCGGGCGGCCCCTGCACAGGCTGCGATTTCGGGGCGCCAATCGGCGACGCGCCCCGGTATTGCACGCTCGTCGCCTGTTGTACCCGTTCGTGGATTTCATCTTCCCGCCCCGACCAGTCGTGCAGCCATTGGAGCGCCAGCTTGAGCCGTTCCTTTTGGGTCAATTGGCGCTTGCTATAGGCGGCGGCCATTTTTACAATCTCGTCGGTAAGCTGGGCAAAGTCCAGGGTCATATCTGTTTCTTGCTCCCAAACGCCCACGTAACAACGAACGTTTGTTTTAACATACGTCCAGCATAGCACAGCAGTTCTAAACCGTCAAGGGATTTTTTGGGAAATTTTTGGGATATCTGTGGGGGGATATCGTGCAGACTATGCCACCGGTAGAGCAAAGGCGAAGGTGCTGCCCACGCCCACCTCGCTTTTGACGCTCAGCTTGCCTTCCATCAGTTCGATCAGGCTCTTGGTGATGGCGAATCCTAACCCGGTGCCTTTTTGCGCCGTGACATGTTCGTTATCGGCGCGCCAGAACTTCCGGCCCAGGTTTTTGAGTTCTTCTTCGCTCATGCCCACCCCGGTATCGCTCACGGCAATCTCGACCCAATCGCCGTCGTCGCGCAGACGCCGGCAGCTTATGGTGAGGGTGCCGCCGTCGGGCGTGTATTTGTAGGCATTGCTCACCAGGTTATTCATGACCTGCATGACGCGCTTGGGGTCGGCCTTGACGTAGGGCAGGTCCGGCGGCATGTTAATGATGAGCGTATGCCCGCGTTCTTCGATCTGCGTCAGGGTCGAGTCGCGGGTTTGTTCGATCACGTCCTCTACATCCACCTGGCCGATCTCGATGTAAATATGCCCGGTCTCGATGCGGCTGACGTCGGTCAGGTCGCTGACGATGGCCTCCAAACGCTGCACATTGCGCGCGATGATGCTGAGGAAGCGCTTCTGCTGGTCGGTCACCTCGCCGGCCAAGCCCTGCGTCATCATATCGGCGTAGCCCCGGATGCTGACCATCGGCGTCTTCAACTCGTGCGAAGCCACACTGACAAACTCGTCGGTGGCCTGCTTGGCGGCGATGACTGCCTTATACAGCCGGGCGTTCTCGATGATGACGGCGGCGCGGTTCGCCAGCCGGATGACGAATTCCACCTCCTCGGCGTCGGCGTCGAAGGCGCTGTCTTTCGCCAGTGCGATGATGCCGATGGTCCGGCGCTCGCGCGTCAGCGGGATGCCCAGATACCACGCCCCATTAAGGTTCATATGCACCGGCTTACCCGACTTGAGCACCCGCCCGGCCAGCGGGTGCCGGGCGTCCCAGGTTTCCCGGTCGAGCGCGCCGGACGGCAGAGCGCCGTCCGGATTGTAGTGTGCGACCACGTTGAAAGCGGCGTCTTCGCTTTCCTCCTCGTCGTCGTTGTCGTCCCGAAGCCCGATGGAAGCGCTCCGGGCGCCGGTGACGCGCGCCGCCCACTCCAGCGTGATCTGCATCACTTTGTCCAGGTCGAGCGTTTCGCTGAGCCGCCGGTCGATCAGGCGCAGCCGGCGCAGTTCCTCCACGCGCCGGGCGAGCTGCTGGTCGGTGGTGGTGAACAGGCGCGCGTTCTCGATGGCGATGGCGGCCTGTTGGGCGAAGGCGTCCAGGACCATGAGATCGTCTTTGGTAAACATGCTCTGGCGCACCCGGTTATCGACGTACACCACGCCGATCACCCGGCCCAGCGCGCGCAGCGGCGTCGCCATGATGCTACGCAGATTATGCACCACGACGCTTTTCTGCTGGGCAAAGCGCGGGTCTTCAGCGGCATTGGTGGTGAGAATCGGCTCGTCTCGGTCCACCACCTGCCGGGTGATGGTGCGGCTCACGGCAAAGTCGCCGCTGGCGATGGCCTCCTGGTCCAGGTTGCGCGCCACCCGGTACTCAAGCTCGCCGTCGTCGTTCAGCAGCATCACGAAGCCGCGTTCGGCGCGGGTCAGCTCGACGACCGAGTCCATCACCTGCTCAAGCACGGTTTGCAGGTCGAGCGTGGTGCCGAGGTCGTGGCTGGCCTCATAGAGCGCCGCGAGCCGGGTCTGTGCCTGCGCTTCCTTAAGCTCCGACTCCAGGTCGTCCAGCAGGGCGGTAAACTTCTCCGTGCGCCGCCGGAGGTACGTCAGGTCAACCCTGCCGGTCTCGGCTTGGGTGTTCAACATCATAATGCCCTGGCGCGCTTCGGCAATCGCGCGCGTCAGGTCACGGCGAGGCAATTTGCCCGTCATCGCTCCCTCTGTGGTTACGGCTATAGTAATTGCAATAGGCAGTTAGAGGACAACGGGCGCATTCCGGGTCGGTCCGTGCATGGCAGAGGGTGCGCCCATGCTGGATCATGTTCAGGTGAAAAGCGTAGAAGTCTTCCGGTAGGATGATCTGTTCCATCTCGATGTGGGCGCGTTCAGCGCTCGTCTTTGAGTCGATCAGGCCCAGCCGCTTGCTCACCCGGTGGACGTGGGTATCGACTGGGAAGGCCGGGCGCCCGAAAGCAAACAGCAGAATAATCGCCGCCGTTTTCGGCCCTACACCGTTGATCTGAGTCAGCCAGGCTTTCGCGTCGTCAAGCGCCATATCTGCCAGGTGATCCAGCGTGATGCTGCCCTGCGTCTCGGTCAGGTATCGCAGCGCTTCTTGAATGCGCGGCCCTTTCTGGTTGGCGAGGCCGGCCGGCCGAATCGCGTCGATCACCGTCTCGACCGGCGCATCGCGCACCGCCTCCCAGGTGGGGCAGCGTTTGCGCAGCCGGTCGAAAGCCCGGTCGCGGTTGGCGTCGTTGGTGTTCTGGCTCAGGATGGTGCTCACCAACTCGTCAACCGGCGGCAGGTGTTGGCGCCAGGTCGGCGCGCCATACGCGCCGCACAGCAGCGGCGCGACGGCCCGGTACTTGGCGCGCTTCACTTCCAGGTCGGGTATTTCAACCATGCCGCCATTTTAACAGATTTGGGGACGGTTGAGAAATAATATTCTCGGCGCGCGGGCGCTGCCTCTACGGTGGCACGCTGTTACTTTTCTTTGAACTTGAGAATCGGCGTTCCTTTGAGCACGAGCAGACCCAATACTATAATGAGCACCGCGCCGACCGCGATTACAAGAGCAGCCGCGTCGGAGGTTTCACCCGGTTGGCTCATGATGATGGAAGCGACGACCATATAGCCGATGGTATACAAGAACCAGCCGCTCAGCTTGAGTTGAGTCATTAACGGCGGGCGGAGTTTGCGCCGGACATGGCGTTCGCGGTGGAGCGCCGCCCAGCTTAACAGTTCGGTCATGCTCTTGACGGTGCGAGGCGCGCCGTGTTTGATCTGTAGTTCTCCGGCGGTCCGCCGGTGCATCTCGTAGGCAGCCGCGACGCTCTCGTCGTTTTTGCGCGAGTAAAAGTCGGGATAATCCAGGTTGTCGCCGATGGGATAGCTTGTTTCGAGGACGCTCTCGTCGCTAAAGACGGTGGTAAATTGGACTATTCCGCGTTCTTTTCCCAGCATCGCCAATGACACGACCTCGGTTGTAATCGTGCCGTCGGCGCTCATAAAGTACCAGGTGATCTGCCCCGGATGGCCGGGGAGATCGGTCGCGGTCTCACCCAGGCGCGTGAATCCAAGCGGCGTAAGCTGATCCACGATGGCCTGCGCCGCCGCGCTGAGCGGGTGTTGGTCGTAGCTGACGTCGCGCTCGCGGCGTTTGGGCGCGCCCAGGTAAACACGCAGTGAATTGATCAGCCCCGGCAACCCTAGAAGAAACACAAAGGAGGTAATCGCGATGGGTAAGACCAGCGGATTAATACCCAGTTCTTGAGGCAGTTTCTCCAGCAGGTCGCTTGCGTCGCTTGTGATGAACAAAAAAAGGATGAGCACTCCAATGGTATAAGAGACAAGTCTTTTCATCAATCATTGATTCCAATAACTTCTTTCCAATGTGCCTTTATTATAAGTTGATTCGGATGCGCTGCACACCTTCACAATTTGGGAGATTATTCCCATCAGGGCTGTGTACTCGTTGCCGTGACGCCTGCTTGGTTTTGATGGTAGAATAACCCGGCCTATCCAGGAGAATGTACATGCAGTCAACGGCAAACTGGCCCATCATCGGGCACGAGTGGGCGGTGGCCCAGTTCGGTAAAAGCCTGGCAAACGGGCGGCTCCGGCACGCCTACCTGGTCACTGGGCCGGCGTCGGTGGGCAAGACGACGCTGGTGCGCGCGCTGGCGCAGGCGCTCAACTGTACGAGCGCGCCGGCGGCGCGGCCCTGCGGCGAGTGCCGCTCTTGTAAGCTCATCGCGCGCGGCGTCCATCCCGACGTGCCCATCATCGAGGCGGAGGAAGCCGGCGGGCGGCTCAAGATTGAGCAGATCCGCGACCTGCAAACCACGCTGGCGCTGCGCCCGGTCGAAGCGCGCTACCGGGTGCCGATGATTCTGCGCTTCCACGAGGCGACGCCCGCCGCGCAGGACGCCCTGCTCAAGACGCTGGAGGAGCCGCCGTCTTACGTGGTGCTGCTGCTCACCGCCGAGCGCGCCGATGGCTTGCTCGAAACCATCGTCTCGCGCTGCCAGCCGGTCACGCTGCGCCCGCTCGCGCTTGAGCAGACCGCCGGCGTGCTGCGCGCCCATTTCGGCGTGCCCGGCGACCGGGCGGATTTGCTCGCGCGGCTGTCGGGCGGGCGGCTGGGCTGGGCGGTGCGCGCCGCTCAAGACCCCGATATGCTCGCCGGGCGCGACGAAGCGCTCGACCGCCTGGAGGAACTGCTCCGGGCCGGGCGCATTGCGCGCTTTCAATATGCCGAGACGCTGGCAAAGGACAAGCCGGCGCTGCTGGAGATGCTGTCGCTCTGGCAGACCTACTGGCGCGATGTGGCGCTGCTCGCCAGCGGGAGCCGTGTGCCCATCGTCAATGCCGACCGGGCGGAATCGCTGCGGCGCGTGGCGGGGCGGGTGGGCGCAGATGCCGCCGGTCGCGCGCTGGAGGCAGTGTGCCGCACCGCCGACTATCTCGCGCGGAATGTCAATACGCGCCTGGCGGTGGAAGTGTTGATGTTAGATCTGCCGGGGATGTAGAATAGAGGACGAGGAGAGATATACCATGCAAATGCAGAGGAATCTACCGCTTTTTGATATCGAGATCGCAGGGCGTTTCGATGCCGACGCCGAGATCGTCCTCTATAACGGCGACGTAGATGATTTTTTAGCTGCGGTGCCGGATAAAACGGTGAGCCTTATCGTTACGTCGCCGCCTTATAATTTGGGTAAAGCATATGAAAAGCGCGTCGAGATCGAGAAGTACCTTGAGGCACAGGCTGCGACCATTACCCAATTGCACCGCGTGCTTCAAGACGACGGCAGTATTTGCTGGCAGGTGGGTAATTTCGTCGAAGACGGCGAGGTTTACCCGCTCGACATTTTTTACTACAGCATCTTCAAGCGGCTTGGCATGTCTTTGAGAAATCGAATCGTCTGGCGCTTTGGGCACGGTTTACATGCGCAAAAGCGGTTCTCCGGTCGATACGAGACGATTTTGTGGTTTACGAAGAGCGACGACTATACTTTCAACCTGGACGCGGTGCGTGTGCCGTCGAAGTATCCCGGAAAGCGCCACTACAAAGGACCTAAGAGAGGAAAGTTGTCGGGAAATCCGAAGGGCAAGAATCCCTCGGATGTCTGGCAAATCGTCGCCGAAGAATGGGAAGAAGCATTTTGGGACTTTCCAAACGTCAAGTCAAACCACCCGGAGAAGACAGTTCACCCATGTCAATTTCCCGTCGAGTTGGTCGAACGCTGTATCCTGGCGCTCACGAACGAAGGCGAATGGGTTTTTGATCCTTACGCCGGGGTTGGGACTTCGCTTATCGCTGCTGTGAAACATGAGCGGCGCGCGATGGGGAGCGAGAAAGAGGCACAGTATGTCGAGATTGCGCAAGAACGTTTGCAGGCGTACTTCAACGGCACGCTTAAAATTCGTCCGTTAGGAAGACCGGTGCATGTGCCGACAGGCCGGGAGAAAGTGGCGCAGGTCCCTGATGAATGGAGAGATGATGATGTGTCTTCGGATGAAGGGTGAGGAGGATGCATGATTGTCGCCGGTGTGTATTCGTTCAATGGCGGGAAAGAAGTAGTTGAGGCAGAGTATTCATCAAATTTGGAAGAGGTCAAAGCGATTATCGCTGCGATAGATAGCGCCAGGCATAAAACCAAAATCAGCAAAGAAAAGACTATGCCAGGCAAGCTGTTATACAGTCCTCCTTCTCTAAACAAAGCTTTTAAACGAGAGTTCGAGGCGCGCGGATGGCAGGAAGAGCGTGTTAATTGTGAGTACTCGACTGAGTATTATGTGGGAGAATTTAAATCTGAGCAGCCGATGTCGGGTGCTTTTCGGGAGATGGATTTTGTCAAAGATAGGATGGGTGTAGAAGTTCAATTTGGAAAGTATGCTTTTATGGTTTATAACGTAGCGGCGAAGATGACGATTTTCCATCGCCAGGGTTTTATTGATGTAGGGGTTGAGATTGTTCCTGTTAAGGACCTTGCCGCCGAGATGTCCACTGGTGTCTCATATTTTGAGCAGTTTGTATGGGATTTAGAACACCGTGGTATCGCTGATATCGATATTCCTGTACTTATTTTAGGGATAGCACCATGAACTCAAACATGACCCCCCGCGAGCGCGTCCGCGCCGCCCTGCGCCGTGAGAACCCCGACCGCGCGCCGCTCGACATCGGCGGGACCACTGTCACGTCGATGGATGTAGTCGTCTATGAAGCGCTGAAGCAGCGCTGGGGCATCGAATCCGAGACCGTTTACATGAGCCAGCGCGCTTACCTCGTTCTGCCTTGTGAGGAGGTGTTGCAGCGCTTGCACGTCGATACACGCGGCGTCGTCATGGGCGCGCCGGACGGCCGACCCGACCGGCGCAACGCCGACGGCTCCATCACCGACGAGTGGGGCGTGGTGTGGCGGCGCGCCGCCGACGGCCACCATTACAACCCGGTCGGCGCGCCGCTGGCTGAGGCGGCGCGCGAGGATTTGGCAAAGTTCGACTGGCCCGTCCCCGCCGACCCCGGTCGCACGCGCGGCCTGGTCGCACGCGCGAAGCGCCTGCACGAGGAAACTGATTACGCCGTTACGTTTAGCTGCACCGTGGGCGTCGGTCACCTGTACCAATACCTGCGCGGCTACGAGCAGTTCCTCGTCGATATCATGAGCGATGAGGTTTTCGCTGAAGATATGTTCGACCGCATCTTAGAGGTGTGGATGGGTATTGCCGCCTACGCGCTCGACGCAATCGGCCCTTACGTCGATGTGGTGATGTTCGCCGACGACGTGGCTTTCCAGGACCGGCCCATCATGCGCCCGGAGGTCTACCGCCGCATCATCAAGCCGCGCCACAAACAGATGGTCGATTTGATCCGGGCGAAATCCGGCGCGGCGGTGCTCTATCACTCGTGCGGTGCGGTCTTCGATCTTATCCCCGACTTCATCGATATCGGCATCGACGCGCTGAACCCGGTGCAGGTCACTGCCGCCGGCATGGGCGATACGCGCCGGCTCAAACGCGAGTACGGCGGCGATCTGTGTTTCTGGGGCGCGATTGATACGCAGGACGTGCTACCGCACGGTACGCCCGACGATGTGCGTGCGGAAGTGTGCCGGCGTCTATTCGATCTCGGTGTGGCCGGCGGCGGGTACGTCGCGGCGGCGGTGCACGATATCCAGGCCGACGTCAGCCCGGAAAACGTCATCGCTATGGCGGAGGAAGTGTATAGGTATCGCCCGACGGTGTGAGGGGAAAAGAAATAGCGTCAGACCTTGCCGGCCTCACTTGCGCCCAAACTGCTTTGCCAGATCCTCCGCCGTGATGTGTACCAGCGTGGGGCTGCCGTCGCGCGGGGCGGTCTTGGCATCGGCGCAGTACTCCAATTCGCGGACAAGCGCCTGCATCGCCGGGTGGTCGAGGGTGCGCCCGTGCTTATAGGCGGCAGCCTCGCCGGCGCGCGCTGCGATGGTCCGGGCGGCGTCTTCGCCCGCCGCCGACTGTAAATCGACGATGATGAGCCGCATCACCTCCGCAATATCCTGCCCGGCGAGCAGGTCGGGCACGGTGCGCACCAGGTAGGCGCTGCCGCCGAACGGCTCCAATGCAAACCCCAACGACGCCAGGGCTTCTGCGTGCCGTTCCACCGCCTCGCGCCCGCGCCGGTCCAGTTCGATGGTCACGCCGTCGAGCGCTTCGGTCTTGACCTTGCCCGCCGTGTGCTGCGCCAGCAGCTTCTCGAACAATATTCGCGTGTGTGCCGTGTGTTGGTCGATCAGGTATAGATCGGATGGCCCCTCCGCCACGATATAGGTCGCGCCCACCTGCCCCACCACGCGCAGCATCGGCAGCGAACGGCGGCGCGCCGGCGTGAGTCCGGGCGCGGGCATGGTGAAGGGCGGCTTGGGCGGTTGGGACGGCGCAGCGGTTGCCGCCGGCGGCAAGTCGGCGTCGAAGCCAAAGTCGATTTGAGGCGCGTCGGCGCTGCGCGGTGGCCGTGAAACCGGGCGATCCTGCCAGGGCGCCGGGCCGGGCGCGAGGAAGTTTGCGCCCGGCGCGATGGACACCGCCGGCTCCTGCCCGGTTACGGTGGTGCGTACCGCGCGCTGTACGGCGGCGAACACCGCGTCAGGCTGTGAGAAGCGCACCTCGGTCTTGGCCGGATGCACGTTTACGTCGATTTCGGCGGGCGGCGCCGATATCATCAGCACGGCGACCGGGCAGCGCCCGCCCGGCAGCAGGCTTCCGTATGCGCTAACGACCGCATGCGCCAAGCCGGTATCTTTGATGTGCCGCCCGTTGACGAACAGCGTGATGTGATTGCGGTTCGCCCGGTTCAGGGCCGGCCCGGACGTGAACCCCCACACTTGAATCGGCGGCAGGTCGGGCCGGCGCTGCCGGAGGTCCGCCGGTTCGACCTTGAGCATCTGCCGGAAATCGTCCAGGCCCAGCGCCTCTACCAACACATCGCCCAATTCGCCGCTGCCGTTCGAGCGGAACTGCTCGCGGCCATCCTGCCGCAGAATGAAGCGCACCGCCGGGTAAGCCATCGCGTACCAGGCGACGATCTCGGCGATGTGGCGGCGCTCGGTCGCCTCGGCCTTGAGGAACTTGAGGCGGGCCGGTACGTTGTAGAACAGGTTCTCGACCGTGATGACCGTGCCGGCCGGCGCGCCGGCCATCGACCGGTTGGCGATTGTGCCGCCCTCTACGCGCAGGGTTACGCCGGCGCTTTCGTCGCGGCTGCGTGTGGTGATGGTGAAGCGGCTGACGGCGGCAATCGACGCCAGCGCCTCGCCGCGAAAGCCCAGCGTGGCGATGTTCATCAGGTCTTCGACCGCTTGCAGCTTGCTGGTGGCGTGCCGGGTGACGGCAAGCTCCACTTCGCCGGCGGGGATGCCGCTGCCGTCGTCGGAGATGCGAATGAGCCGCCGTCCGCCGCCGTCCGCCTCGACGGTGATGGTGCGCGCGCCGGCGTCGAGCGCATTTTCGACCAGTTCCTTGGCGACCGACGCCGGCCGCTCGACGACTTCGCCGGCGGCAATTTTGGCGACGACGTGTTCGGGCAAGATGTGGATAGGCATGGCGCTGTCCTGAGCTTGCGAATTTATGTCTAGTTTATCGCATAAGCCGCCGGCTGTCGATCAAGTGTTCGCATAGGCGAGGGCTGAATTGTTCTAACGTTGTTTTACCTCACCCCCGCGCGCTGCGCGCTTCCCCCTCTCCACGCCGTGGAGAGGGGGACAGAGGGGGTGAGGTTATCTTAGAGAAACATCAGAATGAATCAGCCCTTTCGCATAGACGTATGCGCCGTTCCGGGTCTTAGGCGCGCGCATCCTCGCGGGCGAGCAACTTGATGAAGTCCTCGGCGTCTTCCTTCGACATTTCCTCGCTGATGTACAGAGCGAAGCCCTTGCCGCCCAGTTCGCGGACGATGGTCCGCGCGCCCTCCGCCGAAACGTAAAGCTGGCAGAGCTTGCCCGCATCGAGGATGCGCTTGAGCAGCGGCAGCCATTCGTGCGGCGGTGGGTTGCCGTCGCCGGGTATCCACTGGATGCCGCCCAGCCGCTCAATCGAGAGCAGCATGTCCAGGTGCGGGATCTGTCCTTTGCCGTCTAGGTGATACATGGCATGGTCCAGGAAGTCACAGCAGGCGACCAGGTCGGGCATTACGAAGCGCTCGTACATCTCCGGCGAGATCATGTATGAAAAGTCGGACTGGAGCATGTAGCACTTGCCCGGCGACCAGATCGCCGCCCAGGGCGAAGTGCCGCGCCCGGTGACTTTGGTGATAGCGTAAAGCTCGTCGTAGTAGCGCAGCCAGAGCCGCGTAATTTCCTTTACCAGGCGTTCAACCTCGTCCGGCGCATCGTATAGCTCGTACAGGAGCCGCTGCGTCTCGCGGAGCGACGCGGCGATGTCGAGGTTGCCGCCCAGATCGGTATGCGAGACTACGACGTTGTCGCCCCAGCGCTCGACCGCGCGCTGCGTCAGGGCGCGCACGCGCTGCCACCAGACGTTATCCGGGTCGTAAGCCGGGCGCACGTCTGCAATGGTAAGGGCTTCGGCAGGGCTGAACCATACGGTTTCGTCCGGCGGCGGCGCAGCGTGTACGTTCGCGCCGATAAAGCCGGCCATAATGCCGGGGCCGAAGTTCACCCACCACTTGGGGAAGGCGTCGCCGTAGTAGCGCCTGGCTTCCAGGTGCGCTTGATAATGGTCGATCACAGCATCGTCCGATATGTCCGGGGGAAGATTGGGCACGAAGTCCACGAACGGCGTATTTTTCACTTTCTCCCCGATCATGATTAGGGGGCGTTCGAGCGCGTGCGCCCACCACGCGCACCAATCGCGTTCGATGCGCGCCCAGTCTTCGCCGGTAAAGTGGATGTTAATGTCTGTGCTCATGCTTTGCCTGCCTTGTTATAGGGTATGGGTTGTTACAAAAAGGGGCGAGCGCCGGATGGCGACTCGCCCCTGTCAATCGCTTGAAGAGGTGTCTTATGCTTTCTTGCCCGGTTCTTTGAGCGCCGCGTGCGCCGCCGCGAGCCGCGCAATCGGGACGCGGAAGGGCGAGCAACTCACATAGTCCAGGCCGGCCTCGTGGCAGAAGGCTACACTCGACGGTTCGCCGCCGTGCTCGCCGCAGATGCCGACTTCAAGGTCGGGGCGCGCTTGGCGGCCACGCTCGACGCCCAGCTTCACCAAGTAGCCTACGCCATCGGGGTCGATCACCTGGAAGGGATTCGCCGGCAGGACGCCCTGCTCGACGTATTCGAGCAAGAACTTGCCCTCGGCGTCGTCGCGGCTGATGCCGAAGGTGGTCTGGGTGAGGTCGTTGGTGCCGTAGGAGAAGAACTCGGCGTACTCGGCCATCTCGTCGGCGATGATCGCCGCGCGCGGCAGTTCGATCATCGTGCCGAACATGTAATCGACCTCGATGCCTTTTTCTTCCATCACGGTCTTTGCTTCGGCCTCAAGCAGTTCCTTCATGATCTTCAACTCGACGGCGCTGTTGGTCACCGGGATCATGACCTCCGGGTGCACCTCGACGCCTTCCTTCTGGAGGTCGCAGGCGGCCTCGAAGATGGCGCGGACCTGCATCTTGTTGATGGCGGGGCGCATCACGCCCAGGCGCACGCCGCGCAGGCCCAGCATCGGGTTCGCCTCGTGCATGCGCTCCACCTCGGCGAGCATGGCTTCGGCGGCTTCCAGGCTGTCCAGTCCCATCTCTTTTAGCTCGGCCAGCACGGCGTCGCGCTTCTCGATGAGCGCCGCGCGCCCGGTGAGCTTGTCGCGGAGGTCTTCGGCGGCTTCCAGTACGCCCAGTTCCTTGAGCGTGTTGGCGACCATATCATCGGGGTCGGGTTTGCCGGCCAGCCCTTCGAGCACGCGCAGCACGCTAACTTTCTCCAGCAAGACCGAGTGGCTGGGCAGAAACTCGTGCAGCGGCGGGTCGATGAGGCGGATGATGACCGGCAGGCCAGCCATCGCCTTTAGCACGCCGTAGAAGTCGCTGCGCTGGAAGGGGAGCAGTTGGTCCAGGTACTTCTGTTCGTCTGCGCTGCCCGGCTGCGCGAGGATCATCTTTTGCACGATGGGCAGGCGCTCGGTCTCGAAGAACATGTGCTCGGTGCGGCACAGGCCGATGCCCTT